>CAKZNV010000049.1 GCA_937132085.1 uncultured Rubritalea sp.
TGCTCTCCTCCAATCACATGGACACAACGTTTCAGTAGCAGTAGAATAATGTCTAAGAAATTACTCATACTCGGTGGACGAGGAATGGTTGGATCTGCTCTTGTTAGGGCTGCGAAGGCACGAGGTATCACAGATATTCTCACACCTACTAGTAGCGAGCTAGATCTCTGTGATCAAGCTGCTACTGAGCAGTATCTAACAGAGAATACACCTGATGAAGTCATCGTAGCTGCCGCTAAAGTGGGAGGGATCCATGCCAATAGCACGTATCCTGCGGACTTTATCTATGTGAATTTGATGATTGCAGCAAATGCTATTCATGGAGCGTATAAAGCTGGAGTAAAACGCCTTCTATTCTTGGGTAGCTCTTGTATCTACCCTAAGCAAGCGCCTCAGCCGATGAGTGAAAGTTACCTGCTGACTAGTGAGCTAGAACCAACTAATGAGGCCTACGCCATCGCTAAAATTGCGGGTCTGAAACTTTGTGAGTATTACAGAAAGCAATATGGAGTAAATTATCACTCAGCGATGCCCACCAATCTCTATGGACCTGGTGACAATTATCATCCTGAGAACTCCCATGTCATCCCAGCGATGCTACGCCGATTTCACGAGGCTAAGGCCTCTAGGGCAGAAGCGGTTCAGATCTGGGGGACAGGAACACCGAAAAGGGAATTCCTCTATGTCGAAGACCTCGCAGACGCATGTTTTCATTTACTTGATTTAGAAACTCCTCCAGACCTAGTCAACATGGGCTATGGTGACGATGTGAGTATTTTAGAACTCGCTCAAACCGTGGCTGCAACAGTTGGATTTGAAGGTGAAATCACCACGGATCCTACCAAGCCAGATGGCACACCACGCAAGTTGATGGATAATAGTATTTTAAGATCGTTAAATTGGTCTCCTAAAGTAGATTTAAAGCAAGGCTTAGCCCTCGCTTATCAATGCTTTCTTGAAGAAGAAGCAAGCGGCACGATGAGAGCCAAATAAAGACACGTAGTGAAGAAAGTTTTAATAGTTGGAGGTGCGGGTTACATTGGCAGCCATTGTGTATTGGAAATGCATAATGCTGGTTATGAGGTTACCGTGCTTGATAATTTGATCTATGGTCACAAGGAGTCATTGCCTACAGAGGTGACTTTCATTGAGGGCGATATTTCCGACTATGATTTAGTAGTTGATCTGTTAGAAAAAAACAAAATCGAGCTAGTGATGCACTTTGCTGCATTTGCCTACGTAGGAGAATCAATGGCTGAGCCGTTGAAGTATTATCAAAATAATGTTGAGAATACGATTGTCCTGCTCCGTGCAATGCAGTCGGTAGGAGTTAAACAATTGGTGTTTTCCTCTTCCTGTGCAACTTACGGAGTGCCAGAAAAGTTGCCTATTATAGAAACTACTCCACAAACGCCAATCAATCCTTACGGTGAGACCAAATTGGTGATTGAGAAGCTTCTTAAGTCGCTCAGTGAGAATGATGCTCTGTCGGTCATTGCTCTGCGTTACTTTAATGCTGCTGGAGCATCAGGAGAACGAGAAATAGGTGAAGATCATGACCCGGAGTTACATCTTATTCCATTAGTGATCAAGGCGACCCAAGAGAATGACTTCACTTTCAGAGTTTTTGGAGATGACTACGATACTTCAGATGGCACTTGTGAGAGAGACTATATTCATGTGTCAGATGTGGCTATGGCTCACCTAATGGCAGCCGAGAAACTGAACAATAACACGGGAGGTTTTTCAGTTTACAACTTGGGGGCTGGAACCCCTGCATCTGTAAAAAATATTATCAATCTAGTGAGTGAGGTCTCCAAGAGAGAGGTTCGTCATACCATAGAACCACGTAGAGCGGGTGATCCACCCAGCCTATATACAGATTACAGCAAGGCTAAAAACGAGTTGGGCTGGGAACCTAAGAACAGTGATCTAGCTACTATCATTCAAAGTGCGTATACTTGGCACACAAATAACCCTAATGGCTATCAATCATCCTGATGTCTGAAATTAAGAAAACCCCCGTAGATGCTCTAATTGTAGGGGCTGGTTACGCTGGTGTTGTCATGGCTGAGAGGCTATCGAGCCAACTAGGTTGGAAATGCGTGATTGTAGAGCAACGTGATCACATCGCGGGGAATGCCTACGACTACATCGATGATGCAGGTGTGCTTATCCATAAATACGGACCACACTATTTTAGATCTAACTCGCAAAGGATTGTCGATTACCTTAGTGATTTTACGGAATGGAGTCCAGTGGACTATCAAATCAAAAGTTACACTCGAGGTAAGTATTGGAATTTCCCCATAAATCTCAATACTTTTGAGCAAATCGTTGAGCGAGAGGCGACGAGTGATGAGTTTGAAGCATGGTTAGAAGAGCAAAGAGAAGACATTCCAGAGCCTAGAAATTCTGAAGAAGTTATCACTTCACAGGTTGGTAAAGAGCTCTATGAAATGTTCTTTAAGGGCTACACGATTAAGCAATGGAAGAAAGATCCTCGTGAACTCGATAAGAGTGTCTGCGGGAGAATTCCTATTCGTTTGAATAGAGATGACAATTATCTAAGAGAAAAATTTCAAGCTCTTCCTAGTAAGGGCTACACTGCAATGTTTAAGAACATGTTAGACAGTGTGCCTGATGTCGAAGTTCTCTTAGGTAAAAGCTACAAAGATACTGTAGAGGAATACACATTTAAAAAGCTGATCTATACTGGTCCTGTAGACGCTTACTTCAAGCAATGTTTCGGACCTTTGCCTTATCGATCATTGAGGTTTGAGCAGGAAAGCTACAGTGGTGAAGCGCTTAAGGAGAGGGAGAAGATATCGGGTAAGAAAGGCTTTTGGCAACCAGCGATGCAGGTGAACTATCCAGATGAGAAGGTTCCTTTCACTAGAATAGTGGAAGTAAAGCATGCTACTGGACAGGATGTGGAAGCGACGACGATTGTCAAAGAATACCCAGAAGACTTTGAGGTGACTGGTGAACCATACTACCCTGTGCCGATGAAGGAATCACAAGAGATTTACAAAAAATACAAAGAGCTAGCAGACCAAGAAGAGAACGTTAGCTTCATCGGCCGGCTTGGAACCTATAAATATTATAATATGGATCAAGTCGTAGGTATGACTCTAACAGAATTCGAAAAAATACAAAATGAATACAATAGATAAAATAGAAAATAAGTCGGCAGTGATTGGCATAATAGGCCTTGGTTACGTAGGCTTACCACTGGCTCTTGCTTTCATTGAGAAGGGCTTCAAATGCATTGGCTTTGATATCGATCAATCCAAAGTAGATTCAATTACCAAAGGAAAGAGTTACATTGATCACATCCCCTCTGGGCCACTGGCACAGGGAGTCAATGACGGCCTGCTTGAAGCAACTACTGATTTTAGTCGTATTCCAGAAGTAGAGGCAGTCATCATGGCTGTGCCTACTCCTTTGAATAAGCACTTTGAGCCAGATCTTAGCTATGTGACGATGACGATGGATTCAGTCGCTCCCTACCTCAGAAAAGGTCAGATCGTTTCTTTAGAATCAACTACCTATCCTGGGACATGTGAAGAAGAGCTTAAGCCAAGAATCGAATCACAAGGTCTTACAGTAGGAGAAGATATCTACCTAGTTTATTCACCTGAGCGTGAAGACCCAGGTAATGCTCACTTTTCTAGTAAGACAATCCCTAAAGTAGTGGGTGGCACTACTCCAGCCTGTGCTGAGCATGGTAAAGTGCTCTATGAATCAGCTATCTCGTCTGTGATTCCAGTTTCTTCTACGCAGGTCGCTGAATTTACTAAGCTTCTTGAGAACATCTACAGAGCAGTCAACATCGGTCTTGTAAACGAGCTGAAAGTAGCGGCAGATGCGATGGGAATCGACATTTGGGAAGTGATCAATGCTGCTGCAACCAAGCCATTTGGATTCAAAGCGTTCTACCCTGGACCTGGTCTTGGTGGTCACTGTATCCCTATTGATCCTTTTTATCTTACCTGGAAAGCAAGAGAGTTTGGTATCCATACTCGATTCATTGAGCTCGCTGGAGAGATCAACCGTTCAATGCCAAAGTATGTAGTGAGTGGAACAATGGAAGCACTCAATGAACGCAAGAAGTCACTCAACGGAAGTAAGGTGCTCCTCATGGGACTTGCTTATAAAGAAGATGTGGATGATATGCGAGAGTCTCCTACGTTCGAACTTATGGATCTTATCAAAGCTCAGGGAGCGGATGTTCACTACTATGATCCCCACATCCCAGTCATTAGCCCTACACGTGAGCACGCTAACTGGACAGGATATGAATCTACAGAATGGAGTGCAGAAAATATTGCGAGTTTCGATGTAGTGATTATTGCTACGCATCACAAAGCATTTAACTTGCAGGAGCTAGTAGAGAGTGCTGCTCTAATCGTTGACACGAGAAATGCTCTTTCTAAGAACGGTATCGAAGGTAAGCCTGGGCAGGTTAAAAAAGCTTAATTCTAAACGACTATCATTATGAAAATTGGAGTAATCGGAGCAGGAGCTTGGGGAAAAAATCTCGTAAAGAATTTTTCTGAAATGGGTGTGTTAGCAGGAGTTGCTGATGCAGTAGAATCTAATCGCGAAAATGCAAAGGCTGTTCAGTCAGATGTAGCATTGTTTGATAGCCACACTGATCTTCTCGCTCAGGGATACGATGCTGTGGCAATCGCTACACCAGCTCACACACACTATGCCATTGCTAAAGATGCGATGGATGCAGGTTGCGATGTATTTATTGAAAAACCAATGACTCTAGATCCTGACGAGTCCGAAGCGCTAGTAAAACTTGGACAAGAGAAGGGCAAGATTGTCATGGTGGGACACCTCCTTCTGTATCAGCCAGCGATCGCATATATCAAAGATGCTCTAGAGAGAAAGGACATCGGCAAGGTATACACCATGCACCAACGCCGTTCAAAACAGGGCCGAGCAAGAGCAGTAGAGAATGTTCTTTGGAGCTTTGGAGTGCACGATGTCGCGGTGTTACTTTACCTATCTGGACAGGCTCCTTCTGAGGTTAGTGCTGTTGGTCACTGTGGGTTACAATCTTCGGTAGAAGATGATACTTATCTTCATCTTTCATTCCCAGACGGATCTAAAGCCCATCTTCATAACTCGTGGTTATGGCCTATCGTAGAGAGAGGTCTCATTATCGTAGGGGAAAAAGGGATGATAGTTTACGATGAGATTGCTCAAAATGTTAAATTGGTAAAGAAAACGATCGATGCAGATCTTCAGAATGTGGATGAGGGTGAAGAAGTCGTCTTTGAGGGTAGTGGCCAGCCACTCAGATTAGAGCTAGATCACTTTGTGGACTGCTGCAAGACTAGAAATAGTCCTAAATCATGCGGTCAAAATGGTCTCGATGTAGTCAGAGTGCTAGATCAAGCCGAGGAAATCCTAAAGTCAGCAAGAGTTTAACTAGAGTTTAGCAACATGAATTACTTTAAGCACGAGACAGCAGTCGTTGATAAAGGTGTCACGATTGGGGACAACACCAAAATCTGGCATTTCGCTCATATCTGTTCGGGTGCGGACATTGGCGCTTCCTGCGTCTTTGGTCAGAACACGATGGTTGCCAATGACGTAAAGATTGGATCCAATGTGAAAGTTCAAAACAACGTGGCGATCTATACGGGAACCATTGTTGAAGATGATGTCTTTTTAGGGCCTTCCTGCGTGCTTACGAATGTGACAAATCCCAGATCACAAGTCAAACGACAGAGTCTCTATGAAGAAACTCTGATTAGACGTGGAACTACTGTGGGCGCTAATGCGACGATTGTTTGCGGCATTACTTTAGGTCGATACTCCTTTATCGCAGCCGGCGCCGTCGTTGCGAAATCTGTTCCCGACTATGCCTTCATGATGGGAGTTCCAGCGAGGCAGCACGGTTGGATGAGTAGACATGGACATATTTTGAAAACAAAAGATGCGGAAGGAATGCTAGTCTGTCCAGAGAGTGGTTTTAGATACCAAGAGCAAAATGGTGAACTAAACTGCATCGACCTAGATGAAGAAGCTGTTCTACCAAACGATCTAACAGAGGGTTCGAAAGCCTACGATGAATTTAAATCAAACTAACAACAAACGATAAGAAATATGGACTTTATTGACCTCAAAAGCCAGCAGGCTCTCATCAGAGAGGAACTCGACAAACACATTTCCACAGTTCTTGACCATGGACAGTATATCATGGGGCCAGAAGTAAAGGAGCTAGAAGCTGCTCTTGCAGAGTATGTCGGAGTGAAACACTGTATCGGAGCTGCCTCAGGAACTGACACGCTACTCATCGCTCTCATGGCCCTGGGTATTGGACCTGGTGATGAAGTCATCACAGTTCCCTATACTTGGATTTCCACGGCAGAAATGATTGCTCTCACTGGAGCCACTCCAGTCTTTATCGATATTGAAGTAGACAGCTGGAACATGGATCCTGCATTGCTAGAGGCTGCTATCACAAATAAGACGAAGGCTATCATGCCAGTAGGTATCTATGGCCAAACTGCTGATATGACAGCGGTGAATGAAATAGCGAAAAAGCATAATCTTCCAGTCATCGAAGATGCTGCGCAGTCATTTGGTTCTACTCATAACGGTGTGAAGTCATGCGCACTCTCCACTATCGGGAGCACCTCATTTTTTCCTTCTAAGCCACTCGGCTGCTATGGTGACGGTGGAGCATTATTCACTAATGATGACGAACTGGCTGCGAAGATGAGACAAATCCGAGTCCACGGACAAGAGAAGAAGCATCACCACCCAGTGCTCGGAATCAATGGCCGACTCGATACGATTCAAGCTGCTGTAGTTCTTTGTAAATTACCACTATTTGATGATGAGATAGCAAAGCGTCAGCACGTAGCTGAATCTTATGGAAAATCACTTTCACAAAGTGCTGCTGTGGCAGATGGTCTTCAGCTCCCAGCAGTAGCAGAAGGGAACACCTCTGTATGGGCACAATACACAATGTTATCACCTGACAGAGATGCTCTAAAAGAGAAGCTAACAGCAGCAGGTATTCCTAGTGTGAGCTACTATGCAGTGCCACTTCATTTACAGCCAGTATTCGCTTACCTAGGTCACGAAGCTGGAGATTTCCCAGTGTCTGAAAGAGTGGCAAACGAAGGTATCAGCTTACCAATGAATCCCTACCTAAAGGAAGAAGAAATTCAGCAGGTAGTAGACGCATTTAAGTCCTAGAACAATCAATCACCAATAAAAAAAATATGAGATACAATCCCGATGATATCTTACCTAAAATGTTAGGTAGAGATGGTTCATTTCTACAACAAGAGATGAATCTAAAAGACGCTGATATTTCGTCTCAATTAAAAAATGCTAAAGTGCTAGTAATTGGAGCTGCTGGGTCCATCGGAGCTTCTTTTGTAAGAGTGCTAACGGGCTACGCAGTTAAATCGCTCCATTTAATTGATATTAGTGAAAGTAATCTTGCAGAATTGGTGAGAGATTTTCGATCGGCTGGCGTTGTATTACCTGATGATTTCAAGACCTACGCGATTGACTTCTCAGGACCAGAAATGGCCGCTCTACTAGATGCTCAGCAATACGATTATGTATTAAACTTTGCAGCGCTAAAGCATGTAAGATCTGAGCGTGACCCTTTCACGATGATGAGGCTATTAGAAGTGAATGTCCTCGCAAATGATAATCTTTGTCAGCAATTGATGCAGAAAGCAGATACCCAAATGGTATTTTCAGTATCATCTGATAAGTCGGTGAGACCAGCAAGCATCATGGGGGCGTCTAAGGCTTTTATGGAAAGAGTCTTTTTGGCTAATTGCGATAAATTACCATTTACTAGTGCAAGATTCGCTAATGTAGCCTTCTCCGATGGAAGCCTATTACACTCGTTCTGTCAGCGTCTTGAGAAGAATCAGCCATTAAGCGCACCATCAGATGTTAGACGATACTTTATTTCACACCGTGAAGCAGGTGAGCTTTGTTTCCTGGGGTGTTTTGCAGGGCTTAATAAAGAAATCGTGTTCCCGCAATTAGATCAAACAAAGGATATGATGACATTTTCTGAAATAGCGAAGCTATTTCTGAATCATCATGGCTACGAAGCTCTAGAGTGCGAATCTGATGTGGAAGCTAGAGCCAAATCCTTAGAGCTAACGACCCAATCTACCCAGTGGCCATGCCATTTCTCAGAGTCAGATACTAGCGGTGAGAAGATGTATGAAGAGTTCAGTGATACTACTGAAGTTGTGAATACGACTAGATACCCGAACTTAGGAATAGTGACAGACCCTACTTTCCACGGTAGCGAAAGAGTATATGAAGGTATTGCTAGTATAAATAATCTACGTGCTAAAGGTGCGTGGGAGCAGCAGGAATTGATCGACATAGTCAGCAAGGCTGTGCCTGAATTAACTCACGTATCGTCTTCTAAAAACTTGGATCAAAAGATGTAATTAATGTCTGAAACTTGTTTAATATTTGGTGCATCTAGCTGGATAGCACAACGATTTATAAAGAAGGCTAAGAGTGTTGCTAATCTCCGTATATTAGAAATATATAGAGGTGGAAATATGACTGCTGATGAACGTGTCATAGGAGACCCACTTGACTATGAATTTGTAAATCAGTTAATTAAATCAGAGAAACCAAGTCAGATTATTAATTTTTGTGGCGTTGCTCTGAGTGATGATCGTGTCGATGAGATGGAGGCTATCAATGTTAATATATCAAAAAATATTCTGCGATCTATTCAAAATAACTATCTAAACTCTAGACTCATTGCTCTGGGCTCAGCAGCCGAGTATGGTGTCGCTGATAGCGAAGTGATCTCTGAGTCTTGTCATTGTGACCCAGTGTCACAATATGGTAAAACAAAGTTAAGACAGACTAAGTTAGTTTTAGAGTCTGAAAGCTGTGTAGCAAACAGACATTTAATTGTTAGGCCATTTAACCTAGTAGGGGTCGACATGCCAGAGTCAATCATTGCCCATACATTATGGAGTAAGGCAAAAGAAGTTGTAGATGGTGAAGACCTAGATCTCTTTTTCCCAGAAATGGTAAGAGATTTCTTAGATGTAGATGATGCCGTAACTGGGATTTTGTCTCTGATGAAATCAAATGAAGGAAATGCTATTTTCAATCTTAGTTCGGGAAATGAAATTAGTTATAAAAGTTTTATAAAGGCCATGCTATCAGCTCTAAACAAAAAGTGCACAGTGATACAAAGTCCACACATGATGGGTAAGCCTGCACTGGTTCCAAGTGCCGTCGGAAGTTCTATGAAGTTAAAGCAGTCTACAGGTTGGACTGCTGGAACTAGTCTGGCTATGACATTTCAAAAAATATTAAAACATGAAAGATAAAACTAAGTATATAATTCCTCCTGATTGCACGATCATAAAGGCTCTAAAGCGAATGGACGAGTTAGTCTGTAAGTTGCTCATCGTGATGAACGGTGATGACTATTTAGGACTACTTAGTGGTGGAGACATACAAAGGAGTATAATTAAGAACGCCTCGCTAGAGGATAAAGTGGAGGGTATAATGCGCACTAATCAGACTGTGGCGAGAACCACAGATAGTCATGAAGCGGTAAAAGAGCTGATGATATCTAAGCGCACAGAGTTTATGCCAATTCTTGACGATGATAATAACCTAACATCAATTGTTTTCTGGGAAGATATCTTTGGCGAAGAAAAGCGCATCACAACTCAAATTGATCTCCCAGTGATCGTGATGGCAGGGGGAAAAGGAACTAGACTGAAACCTTTTTCTAATATTTTACCAAAGCCACTATTCCCTCTGGGTGAGAAAACGATTCTGGAAGAAATCTTGGACCGATTTGAGACAGCGGGTAGTAAAAAGTTTTACCTTTCGGTCAATTACAAAGCAGATTTTATAAAAAGCTACATAGATCAGATCGAGGCGACTACTTACGATATTACCTATTTCAAAGAAGATAAGCCTTTGGGCACAGCTGGAAGTTTGAGTCTTTTGAAGGATAAAATTAAAGAGCGGTTTTTCGTATCGAATTGCGATATCGTGATTAGTGCTAATTATAGCGAAATTGTTGATTACCATGTGAAAGAGGGCAATGAAATCACACTTGTAGGAGCATTTAAGCACATTAAAATTCCTTATGGAACATTGGTCACAGACGAAGAGGGATCTTTGAAAGAGCTGAAAGAAAAGCCGGAGATGACTTATTTAGTAAACTCTGGACTCTATATTCTAGAGCCTCATCTATTAGAAGAAATTCCAGAGGATAGCTTTTATCACATTACAGATTTAATAGACAGCGTTAAGGATCGCAAAGGTAAAGTAGGGGTCTTTCCGGTAAGTGAAAAAAGCTGGTGTGATATTGGGGAGTGGGATGAATACAGGAGGACCTTGGAGTTATTAAAACATTGATATAATAAAATGAATAAATCAAAAATATTGTTAGTAGGGTTAGCCCCTCCTCCCTTTCATGGACAGTCAATAGCCACAGGCTTGTTGTTTGATCATGATTGGAGAAATATTGATGTTGAGAAATTGCCTATTCGTTACAGTAAAAATGTTAATGAAATAGGAAAGGCCTCTCTGGGGAAGGTCTTTTATATGTTTAAACTAGTTTTTAGATGTTGGAGGATGAAGTTCAAGACAGGTTCTAATATACTATATTACACACCCACTAGTCCTAATTTAGTTCCTTTCGTGAGGGATGTTGTGTTTCTAGCCCTGTGCCGTCCTCTATTTAAGCAGACATTATTACATTACCATGCTGGAGGAATGCCACAGTTTCTAGAAAGTAATTGGCTTCTGAAGCTAATAGGTAAATGGATTTACGGAAGAAAATCATGGGCGGTGGCTCTGACCAGTCATGTGAAGGTTCCTGATTTAGATTATGGTGCTTCGAAGCTATTTACCATAGCAAATGGTGTGGAAGTCCCGAAAGAGATGACCTCTATTATAAGACAAGAACGTGATACAGTTGAGGTTTTATTTGTAGGGAATCTCTATGAAGACAAGGGAGTATTTGATGCTATAAGTGCTGTCGGAGAGGTTCAGATACAAACATCAAAAAGAATCGTTCTAAATGTCATGGGTGATTCTCCGGATAGAGAAATTACTAGGAGAATTAAGACCCTTATTTCCAGTCTAAATGTTAAAGTCAACCTTCTGGGAGTATGTAAAGGGGAAGAAAAGTGGAAGCGTTTTAAAACAGCAGATATATTTTTATTTCCGTCATACTATAGTTCAGAAAATCAACCACTTGTCCTTCTCGAGGCTATGGCTAGCGGGCTCCCTATAGTTGCGACTAATTGGCGGGGAATCCCTGGTCAGGTCGTTCATGGGGAATCTGGGATTTTAGTCGAGCCAAAGAAAGTTAGTCAAATTGTTGATGCTCTCGGTAGCTTGGTTGATTCTTTTGATAAAAGAGTAGAGATGGGTGAGGCTGGAAAACGTGCCTATCTCAAGGAGTTTACAACTTCTGCCCATATTAAAAAAGTAGAGAGCCTATTTTTAGAATCAATAAAATCTTTAAATGATGAATAATATAGTGACCGGCTCCGTTTTAGGAACACAAGTAGCAGCTGTTACGAAAGAGAACGCAGCGGAAATAGTAATCGAGTGGGGGCAGAGAGGGGATAGAGCATATGCTATTGAAGCCGCTGACGTGCATGTGGTGACACGTGCTCGCCATGAAGACGATTTTGGTAAAGTAATGACCAAGTTTGACCTGATTTGTCCAGATGGGATGCCTGTCAAATGGAGTCTCAATAAGGCGGTCAAAAAAGAAGATCAGATAGAAGATCGGGTCAGTGGCGCCGAGCTTATGGAAGAAGTGTTTAGACAATCAGCCTATCATGAGGGATGCTCGCATTTCTTATTAGGTGGTTCCGATAAACTCTTAGATATTTTACCATCTATCATAGAAGAAAAATGCCCAGGATCTAGAGTAGCCGGTGTCTACTCACCTCCCTTTGGGCAGTGGCCAGAGGATGAGTTCGAGAGGATCTGCCAGAAGATCAAAGACTCTGGAGCCCAACATGTTTGGGTGGGGTTAGGCTGTCCTAAGCAAGAGCGCTGGATCGCTGATCATAAGGAACAGCTTCCTCCAGGGTGTTATTATGGAGTGGGAGCAGCATTCGCATTTCATGCAGGAATGGTTCCTAGAGCTCCAATGATATTCCAGAAAACAGGGATGGAGTGGTTTTTTCGTCTATGCAAGGAACCAAGAAGGCTCTGGAAACGTTATTTTACTTATAATTCTTTATTTATTTTTTATTCTTTCAAGAAGGGGTGATTTACAATGGCTGAACAACATAAAAAACAACTTAGTATCACTATGTTAGGAATGACGACAATAAACATTCTTGGACCTCTGGCTGGTTTGATCAAGGCTGCTGATTCTACAGTTAGATTGAAATCGGTAGGGTTAAGATCCTTGAAGTCTGGTGCCGATGAGGTTGTAGACAGGGATGGCTCTTATGGATTTGATGAGTGTGTAGCATCTGCCCTGAAAGCTCTGCCTGGTCAGAAAATCAGAGCTAAGATTTTAAACACAGAAAAGGCGAAGAATAATCTATTCACATCTAAGGTGAGAGCTTTCCTCAGCCGTAACATAAAGTCTTTACTCTATAGCGGTAAGATTAAGCAGCAAATTGAAGAATCTAGAAAAACCTCAGATGTAATCCATCTTCATGGCTTGTTTTGGTCTCCTTTTCACAAGGCTTTGTCTCAAAAAGATTATGGACCATTGATCATTAGCTGCTGGGGCAGCGATGTATTGAGAACGTCTGATATAAAAATTACTGAGAAGCAACAGCAACTGTTGAGAAGAGCATCATGTATTACGGTTTCGGGGCCAGAGTTCAAAGAGGTCGTGTTATCTAAGTATGGTCGGGACCTAGAGGATAAAATAAAATTTACTATTTTTGGTCCAGATTTACAGAATATCCCCGAAGGGGATAAAGAGAAGGGATCCAAACGGTTTAGAGAAAATAATCAAATATCCGATGAGAAGATCGTTATTGCTATCGGGCACAATGGTCATCCTGAGGGACAGCATCTGGAGTTACTCAAATCAGTGAATTGCGTAGGGGGTGAAATGCGTGAGAGACTCTATGTCGTTTTGCAAATGACTTATGGTTGTGATGAGGGCTATTTAAATGAAGTGCGTGCAGCGCTCAAAGCTTATGGGCTAGAGGGCATGGTCATAGACGAGTATATGTCAGATGAAGATGTGTCTGATCTTAGATTTACGAGTGATATTTTTCTGTATGCCCCTGTTTCTGATGCTTTTTCAGCATCTGTTACACAAGCTCTAGCGGCTGGAAGCGTTGCAATACTGGGATCTTGGCTGCCTTATAAAACAAGAAGCAGAGCGGGTTTTAAGTATTGGGAAATAGATGATCCAGCCGGTGCTAGCCAAGCGATTACCGATGTCCTAAGTGATTGGCCTAAGCAAAAACAAGTTTGCGTTTCAAATAGAAAATTGGCATCTGAGTTTTTTGATTCTAGTCGGCTCGGAGGTTTATGGATTTCAGCATACGAGGATGCTCTGAAGAACTACTCTTCTTCAAAGTAAATAACGAACTGAGAAGGAATTGGAGGAGACAATAGAATTTTAATAAAAGTGGAAGTTCAGTGATTGGAGAATAAGCACTTGCTATACTTTAGTTACCTTCTATAGAAAAAGACGTTTAAAAATGAGTATTATGAGAAGAAAAATTTTAGTAACTGGAGGCGCAGGATTTATAGGATCTGCTGTCATTCGCCATTTAATTGAGAATACAGATTGGCAAGTGGTCAATTTAGACAAACTTACCTATGCTGGTAATCTCAACTCTTTGTCTGAGGTGAGCAATAGCGAGCGATATTGTTTCGAGCAAGTAGATATTTGCGATTATGCTGCTGTGAAAGAGGTTCTTGAAAAGCATCAACCTGATTCAATTATGCACCTAGCGGCTGAGTCACATGTAGACCGCTCAATTGATGGGCCAGGTGAATTTATTCAGACGAACATTGTAGGCACATATAACCTGCTTCAAACAGCTTTGGAGTATTGGCGAGCTCTTCCGAATGATGGTAAGAAGTTCTTCAGATTCCACCATGTGTCTACAGATGAGGTTTATGGTGACCTTGATAAAGCTGGTTATTTTACTGAAGAGACATCCTATGCTCCTAGTTCACCTTATTCAGCGAGTAAGGCATCATCAGATCACTTGGTGAGATCTTGGGGGCGCACCTATGGTTTTCCAGTGGTAGTGACTAATTGTTCAAATAATTACGGGCCATTTCATTTCCCTGAGAAATTGATTCCTTTAATGATACTTAATGCTCTAGAAGGCAAATCATTGCCTGTGTATGGAGATGGTAAGCAGGTGAGAGATTGGCTTTATGTTGAGGATCACGCAAGGGCTCTTGTAAAAGTGGTCGCCGAGGGTGAACTGGGTGAGACTTATAATATCGGAGGTAACAATGAAAAACAAAATATTGAGGTGGTAAAGACTCTGTGCAAAATTTTGAATGAGAAGGTGGAAGTAAAGCCGAATGGGATCAGTGATTTCAATGAACTAATTACTTACGTTAAAGATCGACCTGGTCATGATCTACGCTATGCTATTGATGCTAGTAAAATTAAAAACGATCTTGGCTGGGAGCCAGAGGAAACATTTGAGTCTGGAATAGCAAAGACAGTAGATTGGTATCTGAGTAACAAGGATTGGTGTGACCAAGTCCAAGATGGAAGCTACCAAAGAGAGCGCCTAGGAGATGGAAATTAGTGGTTTGCCACACCCCTTTATTAATGAGAAGTGGAAAAGTAGAAATAGTAGAATAAAAATATAATGAAAGGAATAATCTTAGCAGGAGGGTCAGGGACTCGATTGTATCCAGTGACAATGAGTATCTCAAAGCAACTGTTACCAGTGTATGATAAGCCGATGGTTTATTATCCAATATCTGTGCTCATGCTAGCAGGGATTAGAGAAATACTCCTGATTTCGACACCTGATGATCTTCCGCTATACAAGAGGCTTTTGGGAGATGGTTCTCGGTTTGGTGTCGATTTGAGCTATGCTGAACAGCCTAGACCTGAGGGGTTAGCCCAAGCATTTATTATAGGTGAAAAGTTTATTGCTTCAGATCGAGTAGCATTAGTTTTAGGAGATAACATTTTCTATGGACAGGGGTTCTCACCCAAACTACTAGCTGCAGCAGCTCGTAAAAAAGGAGCTTCCGTATTTGGTTATGAGGTTCATGATCCTGAGAGATTCGGGGTGGTAGAGTTTGATTCTAATGGCAAGGCAATATCAATAGAAGAAAAACCTATTAAAGCTAAATCAAACTTTGCGGTTACTGGTCTTTATTTTTATGACAACGATGTGGTAGAAATAGCAAAGAATGTTAAGCCTTCTGCACGTGGAGAAGTGGAAATCACTAGTGTTAATCAAGCTTATCTGGAACGTGGTGATCTTCAAGTCGAGATTTTAGGAAGAGGTCACACTTGGCTCGACACAGGGACTCATGATAGTTTACTTGAAGCATCTTCTTTTGTGAGAACTATCGAAACGCATCAAGGCTTCAAAATCGCTTGCCTTGAAGAGATTGCCTGGAATCAGGGTTGGATGACAAAAAAAGAAATGTTAACTGTTGCTGAAACTATGGGAAAAACGGAGTATGGACAATACCTTAAAAATTTAGCCTTAAAAGAACAATAAAGTGGGTAACCCTTGGATAGACCTCCCAAGCTTGGGAGACGACCGCGGTCAACTATGTGTAACAGAAGTTGACGCACATGCCCCATTCGATATCAAGAGAGTTTATTGGCTCTATGAAACCGAACCCAATGTAACCCGTGGGTTACATGCTCATAAAGAACTCCAGCAATTAGCTATTGCTGTTTCAGGCTCTTGTAAGATGCTACTGGATGACGGAGAGAGTAGAACGCCATATGTTTTGGACAGTCCTCATCGAGCATTATATATTGGGCCTGGAATGTGGAGAGAGATGAGTGATTTCTCGGCCGATTGTGTTCTTATGGTGATTGCAAGTGAAGTGTATGATGAAACTGATTACATTAGAGACTATGATGAATTCAAAAAATCCGCCATTCCTGCACGATAGTTCAGATATCCAGTCAAGCAATATTGGGGCAGATACCAGAATTTGGCAATATTGTGTAATTCTAGAAGCAGCTACTATTGGTGAAGGCTGTAATATCTGTTCACATTGTTTGATCGAAAATGATGTTACTGTAGGAGATAGAGTAACAGTGAAATCAGGGGTTCAGTTATGGGATGGAGTTATTTTAGAAGATGATGTATTTATTGGTCCTAATGTTACTTTTACAAATGATGTTTACCCTCGTTCAAGGCAGTTTCCTGATCAATTTTCTAAAACTCTGATTAAGCAAGGAGCTTCAATTGGTGCTAACTCTACAATTCTCCCCAATATAATTATTGGTGAAAATGCTATGGTCGGAGCTGGATCAGTAGTTACAAAAAACGTTGAAGCTAATACATTAGTAATTGGCAATCCCGCCAAATTCATACGTAATTTACCACAATAGTATATTAAAATAAGATGATTCCTTTTCTAGATATCAAAGCAATCAATTCTCGCTATAGAGATGATTTAGTAGAAGCCGCCAGACGTGTCATAGACTCTGGATGGTATGTTTTAGGTAATGAAGTTAAAGCTTTCGAGAGTGAGTTTAACTCATGGTGTAAAACAAATCACACTATTGGGATATCTAATGGGCTAGCTGCCTTACGCCTAGTGTTTGAAGCTTGGATTGAACAGGGTAAATTAGAACGAGGTGATAGCGTTATTGTTCCGGCAAACACTTACATAGCATCGGTGCTGGCGATAACAGCTGCGGGCTTGAAGCCTGTTTTAGTTGAGCCTGATGAAGATACTTACAACCTTTCATTGAAGGGAGTTCGTTCTGCAATGACAAGCGAAATTAAAGCTGTTCTGGTGGTTCATTTGTATGGAAGAATCGCTCCTATGGATCAGCTGGCTCCTTTTTGTAGCGAAAATAACTTATTATTACTAGAGGATGCAGCTCAATCACATGGAGCCGCAATCGCAGGAAAAGCCTGTGGAGTATGGGGAGATGCTGCGGGGTTTAGCTTTTATCCCGGAAAGAATTTGGGAGCTCTTGGTGACGGAGGTGCTATCACCTGTCAAGATGAAGAGTTTGCAAAGTTAATTAAGGCTCTTCGTAACTACGGTTCACACAGGAAGTATGAAAATATCTATCAAGGTAGTAATGAGAGGCTGGATGAAATGCAGGCTGCTATGCTGCGGGTAAAGCTTCAGTATCTGAATGAGGATAGTAACTTACGTCGTGATATTGCAGACCAGTATTGTAGACAGATTTCTAATGATAAGATCCGCTTGCCAATTATACCAGCAGATAGGGATGAGCATGTTTGGCATTTATTTGTTGTAAGGTCTAAGATGCGGGATGAGTTTATCGAGCATATGAGTAAAAACGGTGTGCAGTGTATGATTCATTATCCAATTGCTCCTCATAAGCAGCTCGCTTATCAGACTGAATTTGCAAGTTTATCATTTCCACTCACGGAGAGAATTCATGAAGAGGTGGTATCTTTACCGATTAGTCCGACGATAAGTAAGGACGAGGTTAATACTGTCGTAGCAGCAGTAAACAGTTTTTGAACTAAGAGATAAAATGGCTTTTTTAAAGAATGTTCGCCAACGGGTAGTGGCAGCAAGAAGGAGTTTAGGTTTTCTGAAGAATATTCAGCGAACTCATTTGGCTCATGTTGAGAAGATGGAACTTCAGATCAACGCGTTGAAAAAAGAGCTTAAAAAGCACACTAAGTCCTCACAGTCATCAGGTGCGAAAAGAGTTGTTTTTGTATGCCACAATCCTAGTTTATGGGGAAAAGTAAGGTCTATTCATACTAAATTGATTAATAACCCAGCATTCGATGTAGTGGTTGTAGCTGTTCCTTATAAACATGGGGCTTTTAAGAAAGCTGAATACCGTGATGGGGGGGTGTATGAT
Organism: uncultured Rubritalea sp.; assembly: GCA_937132085.1. Lineage (GTDB taxonomy): Bacteria > Verrucomicrobiota > Verrucomicrobiia > Verrucomicrobiales > Akkermansiaceae > Rubritalea. The sequence continues at coordinate 18,041 of CAKZNV010000049.1, forward strand.
TTTTTAGATAAGAATGAAATTGAATATATTCCTGGGTTCAATGAAAAAAATGAATCCTGGTTAGATTTACAGGATCTCAATCCTCGTTATGTTTTTTTCCAAACACCTTATACTCTTTTCCCCGATATCTACTCTGCTGAGCATGTTTCCATTTTTGCCGAAGTCTGTTATGTCCCATACGTAGGAATTTTACTTTATCAGGGAACTGTAGAAAGAAGTGCATTACCATTATCATTCTTTGAGCATGTATCTTATGCCTTTATGCCTAATCAAGAAGAGGCTGATCATCTTTATAAAAAGTTCAATGGGGCTGTGAGTAAGGATATAATTCAGGTATGCGGAGCTCCAATGTTGGATTATACTATTGAAGGACCAGCTTGTGATGAGGGAGCTTGGAAATTAGATAAAGAGGATTTTCGTAAACGAATTTTATGGACTCCAAGGTGGCACACGGCTGAAGGTAATTGCCATTTTTTTGACTATACAGATAAATTGTTAGATCTGGCGCAAGGTGGAGATAATATTGAACTGCTATTTAGGCCTCATTCTTTATGTTTTTCTAATTTTGAGAAAACGGGTGAATATACTGCGGAACAACAGGTGGATATACGACAGAGGTTTGGAGATACAGCGAATGCTTCTATCGACGAGTCTGGCGAGTATGAGAACACATTCCTCTGTAGTGATATTCTTATTTCTGACATGTCCTCAATGCTGGGAGAATTTCTTGTGACCGGCAAACCGATCATCTATACACACCGCGTGAATTCATTTAATGAGTTAGGTTCCAAGCTTAGTGAAGGCTTTTACTGGGTAGAGAATTATGTGGAATTAAAAGAGACTTTAGACATGCTTTTGAGGGGTGAGGATCCTTTAATGAGTAAACGCTTAGAGCTAGTAGAACGATATTTTCACATTCCTGAAAATGGAGCAGCATTTGAAATTGAGACTATTTTAAATTCTTAAATAGGTGATGGTTATTTAACCCAATAGTAGTCAGTAAAAAATTAGAAAATAATACTAAAACGATGAAATTAATTATTTTAGCAGCAGGTCAAAGTAGTTCGATCTCCAGCAGTTCAGATGTTCCACCAGATTGTCTGCAAAGCTTCGACAAACAGTCTACCATCCTGGACAAGACTTTAGAGGTAAGTTCATCAATAAGCCAGTGTGAGAGCGTTCTTGTTGGGGGCTACAGAATACTGGATATTATTCAATCATACCCAAGCTTACGTTATTATTATAACCCTACATGGGATAAGACAGGTAGCTTAGTGACCTTATTGAGAGCTAGCTCAGAGTTTGATGATGATTTGTTGATTGCATATTCTGATGTTGTGCACGATCCCGCAGTTGTTGAACGTATGCTTAAGGAAGATGCTGAGATAGTGATCAGTTTTGATAGCTTGTGGCGTAATCGTTATGAAGGGAGAACTAGTGGAGATCTAGAGAGTGCCGAAGTTGTATACAGGATGGAAAATTCTCAGCTACGTGTAGAAAAATGCACAGGTGAAGATGAAGCTTGTGAGCTAGGTGAATTTACGGGACTGATCCTTATAAGGAGGGCCGTGCTTCAGCAAGTCTTACCAATGCTTGAGAAGCGGGTGAAAGAACAACCTATGGCTAGTATTATTAGCATTTTCCATGAGTTAAGTATGCAGTTTCGAGTTCGACCTGTTGATCTACGAGGCAGATGGGCTGAGTTAGATTCAGAAACAGATTTAGCCCAATTCAGGTTTGGGACGAAGGCTGAAACTTTATCTCGTCTGGAGGGAATGCTAAGTGAGGGACTAGTTTTACCTCAAGAAACGGTTTGTGTAGGAGAGTGGAGAGCTAGTAGAGAGTCTGTAATAGAAAGGGTAATGGGGGCTTTTAGTGACTCAGCTGAAGTGGTTGTCAGAAGTTCAGGCCTGGCTGAAGACTCGACCGTATCCAGCATGGCTGGTGAGTTTGAAAGCGTCTTGGGCGTTTTAGTGCATGATGAGAAAGATCTTAGTGGAGCAATTGATATAGTTTGTAATAGTTTCCTCCGTGATGGAGAGAATGACTTTGATGATAACCAGATTTTAATCCAGCCAATGCTGACGGATGTAGTCGCGGCAGGAGTAGTTTTTACAGAGGATATGGAGACGAGTGCTCCATATTATGTGATTAATTACGACGAGTCTGGATCTACTGATTCTATTACCAGCGGAGCTGGCGGTGAGCACCGGACGTTGATTGTCGCTAAGTTTGCAAGTGAGAATGTATCGGACCCTAAAATGCGCGCTCTGATTGACTCCTTAAAAGAAATAGAAGAGCAAACTGGATATCATTCATTAGATATTGAGTTTGCAATTAGGATGGAAGAGCAGGGTAATGAGCTGATACCTAAGGTGTATATTCTTCAAGTTCGGGCTATTGCTGCGCAGAAGGACAAGCTAAAAGTGTCTGCAGATGATGTGGAAAAAGAGCTTAAAGCAGTTAAGAGCTTCATCAGAAATGATAGCTCGGAGTCCAAGTCACTCTGTGGAAAGAAAGTTGTGTATGGTGTTATGCCAGACTGGAATCCTGCTGAGATTATAGGAATCAACCCTCGGCCTCTAGCCTTTAGTTTATACCGAAATGTAATTACTGACGAGGTGTGGGGCCGGAGCAGAGAAGAGTGCGGATATCGTCACACCTTCCCTAGACCTGGTCTTGTGAACTTGGCTGGGAAACCCTATGTGGATGTTCGAATGAGCTTTACAAGCTTTGTGCCTAGTAGCTTGCCTACGAGAGTGTCTGATAAGTTAGTTGAGTATGCTGTAGAAAAGCTAGCTTTACAGCCAGAGTTACATGATAAAGTAGAATTCAATGTGATGCCTACTGCTTACGATCTTAATTTTAATCCAGTTTTAGATGAACTAAGTGCTTTTGGATTTACTGGAGATGAGGTGAGTGAAATAAAGAACGCCTACTGTAAATTGACTAATGATATTTTAACAGGGAATCGTATCAGTGTAGATTGTGAGTTGAGTAAAGCGATCAACTTAGAGCAGAGCAGGACATTGATCCAAGCACGAGTTGCAGAAAAAGGAGTTACTTGGTCAGGTGTAGTTGATTTACTAGATGATTGCCGTAAGTTAGGCTCGTTACCTTTTAGTAATTTAGCTAGATTTGCTTTTATAGGTGTAATTCAACTAAAGGGCTTAGTTAAGAGGGGTGTTTTGACTCAGGAAAGAAGTGACGTGTTTTTGGCTAGCATTCAAACTGTAGCTAAAGATTTTGTGCATGATTTATCATGTGAATCCAAAGATAAACTGGTTGCTCAGTATGGCCATTTACGACCTGGGACCTACGACATAACTTGCCCTGCATACCACGAGAATTTTGACAGGTATATCGATCTGTCAAATAGACCGAGTGCGGAGACTTCTATAAAGTTTGAATTGACTGTAGAAGAGGGGGAGTCTATTTCCTCTGCTTTGGCATCAGCCGGGATTGAGTGCAATGCAGAGGAGTTGTTTTACTTTATAAGACAAGCTATTGTTGGCAGGGAGAAAGGTAAGTTTGAATTTACAAAAAATCTTAGCTTAGCAATGGACTACATGATTGACCTCTCTAGAGAGAATGGGATTGATAGGGATGACTTAAGCTTCCTCCAGATTGAGGAGCTTCTAGAGCTAGCTAGTCGTTCTAAGCCGAGTAATCTTAAAACAGTTTGGGATGGCATAGTGAAACGCAGAAGGAGGGAGCATGTGATTTCCAGTGCTATTAAGCTACCAGCTATTATCTCCAATGAAGCTGATGTAGAGATGTTTTATGTTTCGGATTGTTTGCCTAACTTTATCACACAGAAGTCGGTCACTGCACCCATCTGTAACTTCACAGATAGTGAGAATGATGTTGATGGTAAGTTTTGTGTGATTGAAAATGCAGACCCTGGTTTTGATTGGCTATTTAGTCATGATATAGCTGGTTTAGTAACTGCATATGGTGGAGCGAATAGTCACATGGCTATTCGTTGCGCTGAGTTCGAAATCCCAGCTGTGATTGGCTGTGGAGAATCATTATTCAAGAAAGTCTATGATGCAAAAAAAGTGCACTTAGATTGCGGAGCTAAAAGAATGGAGATTTTAGGCAAGTGATCGTAAATAATTTAGATAAGAACGCTAAAAGAAAGCCTGTTCTGCTGGTGTCAGCACGAGTGACAGAAGAATCTTCTTATGTAGAAAAACGCACCGCTCTGGCCTATGACTATGTTTCATTTCTGGAGAAACTAGGCTACTTGATTATAATGATCCCTGCTAATTCTAAGCAGGTGGAGGAGTATTTGCTCATGGATTATCAGGCAGTTGTTCTGACTGGTGGCAATACTTGTCATCCATGTGACGGGGGTGAGACTCCGAAAGGTTTTTATGCTGAGAGGGATAGAACGGAGAGTCTGCTAATACAGGGTGCTGTTACAGCAGAGAAGCCTTTGCTTGGAATTTGCAGGGGAATGCAGTTTATTAATTCTTTCTTTGGGGGGCAGATTAGTTATGGAATAGGAGGTCATGTAAATAGAAAACATTCTATATTCTCAAGTGATCCCGCCCTAGATCGAGCATCAGTGAACAGTTTTCATGATGACGGAGTTGTTAGGGCTGACCTAGCTCCTAAACTAAAAGAACTAGCGAGTTCAGAGGATGGCTATATCGAGGCCTACATTCATAATGAATTGAGCATACTAGGTATACAGTGGCACCCGGAGAGACAATCTGAAGAATTTGATAGGAATTTAATACAGAAATTTATAAAAACAGGAAAAATACAATGAAACTAATAATTTTAGCAGCAGGACAAGGAACAAGACTGAGACCTCTTACGGACAATATACCAAAATGCATGGTGCCAGTGAATGGTAAGCCCATTTTGAAAATACAGCTTGAAACAGCTGAGCGAGTTGGCATCTCTGACATTAATGTCGTCTGTGGGTATCTCGAGGAAGCTATCGCTTATCCGAACATAACCAAGCACATCAATGATCGATACGAGACTACCAATATGGTTGAGTCTCTTTTCTCTGCAGAGAAGGTGATGGATGATGATGTGATAATTGCATACGGAGACATAATCTATCAGGATGATGTTTTGAGTTCTTTAATTGCATCAGAAGCTCCGATTTCTGTTATCGTAGATTTGGAATGGAGAAATTACTGGGAAGCTAGAATGGATAATCCATTAGAGGATGCGGAAAGTTTGAAAATGAATGATGATGGGACTATCAAAGAGCTAGGGAAAAAAGCATCTAGTTTTGATGATGTTGAAGCACAGTATACGGGCTTAATCAAATTTTCAAAAGGGATTATGCAAAAAATTAGAGAATTTTACCATAGTCTAGATAGGAGTCAACTTTATGAAGGACGTTCATTTGATCAGATGTATATGACTACATTCTTGCAGCTTTTATCAACAGAGGTTTCTCCATTAGTTGCTGTTCCTATTAAGAATGGGTGGATTGAAGTGGATGAGCCTAGTGATTTAGACCACGTTAATTTCTACGAGAGAGATAGTAAATAGTTTTCTAATAAAGACGTTTAACGAGCTCTAGACTATGTAGTGGGGTTAATTCAGAAATCTTATAAGAATATGTATAATTTTGATCAATGTTACCAGATTGTTGAAGGGTATTTGAATAGTTATGATGACTCCATTGAGTTTGAGTCTCATCAAAAAGTGGAGAGTGAGCTGTCGATGGTCAGTGTCTTACAGTATCTAAAAAAAGAGCGGAATACAGTTCTTGGTATAGATATATTGAATATTGAGCAGATGATGAGACGCTTCGAACTTAAGAAGGTCTTGTTCAAGCAATATACAGTAGAAAACAGGATTCCAGTGCCCAGTGATTCGGAGTTGAGCCCAAGAGAGTATGAGCTCATAAGTGTGTCGTTTATTAAACTAGGCTGTATCCTTAATGATTTGAGGTTTATCAATGTAGCTTTTAAAATTATTGATCAGAAAGCTAAGAAGGTTCAGGACTTGGCCATTAAAATCGCACATAATCTATAATGAAGGAGATGACGAAAATCGATGATTTGGCTTTGTTGGCCAATGAAAATAGTGTGTGTAAAGCTTACTTAGAGGCATTTCTGAGTAATGGTTTTTTACCCAATAGAGTGGTTCTTGTTAAGTTTATTTCAGATCCCAAGAAGAACTTAGGGGTGAAGTCGCTTTTGAAGAAAGTAATTAAAAAGGCTCTCCGGTCTCCTAAGACGGCAGCGACTAAACTGATTGGCATATTTGTTAATAGAAGTGATTCTAAGCCTACATTTTCTCCTCCACAGTGGCTAAAAGAGTTGGCTGCGTTCTGTGAAAATAAATCATTACCTTTTCCTCAGTTTAATACGTCAGTTGAAGAAATTCTAATCGAGAATGAAATAGATTATGAAATATTAGAAGCGAGAACGATTAGTGACACGATAGTGGAAAATTATATACGTAGCTCGGTATCAGAAAAATTTATATTGTTCTCTGGAGGTGGTATATTGAGAAGTAATGTTTTAGATTTATCTCAGAGGTTTATTCATATCCACCCTGGGGTAGTTCCTGAGGTAAAAGGTGCAGATTGTATTTTGTGGAGTTTATTAGTGAGAGAGAAAATAGGAATGAGTATGTTCTTCATGAACGCAGGTATAGACACTGGTGATCTAGTGACTGCTTGTGAGTATGATTTGCCAAGTATTTCTCTGAGTGAAGTATCTGATGGAGTGGTTCTATCAAATGATGTTGTTCAGTATATTGACCCTATATATAGAGCTGAGACAATGATTCGGAAAATTTTAGAAACTCCAGACCTCTCTTCTTGGGAGAGCGAGAGGCAAGCCCCTAAGTCAGGGAAGGTGTATTATTTTATGCATGATTCATTGAAAAGGCTCCTTCCTAGAAGCATATGAAATGCGAAAAGATTTCTCATTAGAGTTCATCACTAGCTAAGCAAAGAGCTAGACAGGAGAGATTTTAGTTAAAAAGTAACATGACATCGATAAAAAAATCATTTCTGTGGTCTGCCTTGGAGCAAATCGGCCCTAAGGTGTTACAGTTTTCAGTGGCTATTGTGTTAGCGCGTGTTCTCGAACCTGAGGATTTTGGTCTGGTTGGGATGCTTGTTTTATTCACTTCATTAGCTCAGATATTTGCTGATTCAGGTTTGTCTGCATCTTTGATTCAAAAAGAGAATATAACAGAAGATGATGAGACGAGCGTTTTCTATATTAATATAGGAATGGGAGTAGGGGTGGCGCTGTTGCTCTGTGTTATTTCTCCTTTAGTTGCTGCATTTTATGATCAGCCGCAATTGATTGCATTACTATGCTTACATTCTTTGTCCGTAGTGATTACATCGTTTACTATCGTGCATAACGCATTAATCATACGAGCAATGGAGTTTCATAAGACTGCCTGGATAGGAGTGGCTAGCACTTTGGGCTCTGGGATCGTAGGGCTTGGTATGGCGTTTACAGGCTTTGGAGTCTGGAGTTTGATTGGTCTAGTTCTTGCTCAGAATGTTACTCAAGCTGTTTTGCTTTGGAGCGTGAATGATTGGCGTCCTAAGGGGCAACTGAAAAGAGAGAATCTTAGGAGCATTTGGAGTTTCAGTTCGTATCTATTGTTTTGTCAGTTAATAGGAGTTGCAAATAAAAACATTCATTCTGTGATTATTGGAAAATTCTACTCTCTTGAGAATCTAGGCTTTTATAACCGGGCTAATAACCTCAGGATGCTTCCAGCTAATACGATGGCTGGGATGATCAACAAAGTGGCATTCCCAGTTTTCTCTCGCTGTCAAGGAGATAAAGGTCTCTTGTTAAGAAGGATACGTAAGCTGGTGAGAACCTCGTTGGTGTTTTCAGCTGCTGGTATGGCTCTTCTAGCTGTCTTGGCAGATCAGTTAGTTCCTTTTCTGATGACAGATAAGTGGCTACCAGCAGTGCCTCTACTCAGGATATTGTGTTATGCTGCTGCTTTAGTTCCAGTTAGCGCTCTGTATTTAATGGCCCTACAGGCACAGGGATACTCCAAGCTTAACTTCCGCTTAGAGTCCATAAAGATGGTGGTTAGTGTCTGCGTGGTGTCTACATTTTGTTGGTTCGGTGTAACAGCGATTGCCTGGGGAGTAGTTTTAATGACTGTAATCGCGTATTTCATGAATGCTTTTTATCAGGTAAAACTACTTGGATATAGTTGGAAACTGCAAATGTTTGATATTATGCCGACTCTTATTTTGTGTGCTATTGCTGCTGTGTTAACATTACCTTTAGTGAATTTAGAAATGGAGAATGCTGTCATGATAATGTCCGCCCGCTGTGTTGTTTTTATTTGCACTCTCGGAATAGGAACTTTTATGCTAAGAAACGTGTTTTTTGGAGACATTTGGCTTCTGATCGAATCCATGTTGAGAAAGTCTAAACCAACGAGCAAAGGTATCTAAATAAAATGAGAAAAAAATATCATAACAATCAGAATCCATTAGTGAGTGTTCTCATACCTTCCTACAATCACGCTGATTATATTGAGGCGGCGATCAGGAGTGTTTGGAACCAAACTTACCAGAATATAGAGCTAATTGTGTTGGATGATGGTTCAGAAGATAGTTCACCTGACCTGATACGCGAGTTGGAGAAAATGAGTCCTATTCCGATGTCCGTCATCGTGAAAGAAAATGCAGGTTTATGCGCCACTTTAAATCAGGGCTTAGAAATCGCTAGAGGGAAGTATGTGTCTATTTTAGCGTCAGATGATAAATATTTAGAGGATAAAACCCAAATTCAAGTGAATTTCATGGAGGGGAATACCAATTGTGTGCTTTGCTTTGGTCGGGTGATACATCTGAAAGAAGGAGGTGAGCTAGAGGATGATCCTATTCGCCCTTTAAGCGGGAATATGTTTGAGGACCTGTTGTTTGGCAACTTTATCCCAGCAGTAAGCTGCTTGGCTAGGAAGAGCGTCTTTAGCAAAGTTGGAGGGTTTGATGAAAATAGCGCCATTGAGGATTGGGATATGTGGCTACGCATAGCAGAGTTTCATGAGATCCAGTATGTCGATCATTTTTTGTCGTATTATAGACGTCATGATAACAATTTTTCCTCTAATTTGGATAAGATGGAGCTAGCCAAGCTAGGTATCTTGAATAAATGGAAAGGGAAAAAGAGCTTCGTAAAGGCTAAGCAGATATGGGCTCTTACATATTTTTGTGGCTTATTGGATAAGAAAAAAGGGCTAGGGGCTTTTAAATTAATGTTAAAGCATGGAAAGGGTTTTGTTTTTAAAAAGCGTTTCTGGTTTAATTCCTTAAGATTTGTTAAGCGTTTTTTATTGAAGCAGTGAGTTATTGACACTCTTTAGTTCTCTGATTCGAGCTACAGATCAGACAGTTCTCTCTTCTTATTAAGCTTGCACAAGTTAGACTCAGAGACTATCCCCACTAGGAAGAACTTAGCATGGAAGCTAAATTTGATTTATGAATTCACCTATAAAAAGTATTATAACGATAGCCGTTGCTGTTATAGTAGCGGTATATTGCACTGTCGATATTCTTTCAACACGTGGTAGTGGCTTAGCGCGTCTCTATATTTACATTACTGTTCTAGCTGGTTTTATAAGTATAATACGCCCGCAATTGAGCTTGTATGCGATAATCCCTTTGAGTTGTTTCATTGATCTATTTAAAAGGTTTATGGTGATCTATGGTAGCCCGTCTTCTAGTGAACTGGCATCACTTATGTCAACTCCAATGATTATGATTTTAGGCGCTACATTTAGTGTGTTCTTGGCGGCAGTGACTGGAGTGAAGCGTATTGACAAGCTTGGGTGGCTCTCATTTTTTCTAGCAGTATTGCTTTTATCAGCAAGTGTCGCCGGTGCTGTAGCGAGTGGTGGCGGTATTCGTGGACTCGGACATGCCTTTAACCAAGGGATATATGCATTTTTGATATTCCTAATCCCTCTGATTTTGGATACGGATGAGAAGCGTCTTAAATATTTAAGATACTGTATACCGTTTTTCACGATAGTTGCATTGTATATGTTGAAACACAGTTTCTTTGGTTTGGCTCAATTCGAGTATGACTACTTGATGACCGGCTTAACGCAGGAAGTAAGAATTCTAGTGGATGATGGTGGAGCGAGACGTTATTTCTCAACGATGAATAGTGCCGCTACTGTATCGACGATGCTATCAGTTGTTGCTACTTTGGTGTTAACTTTACCTGGCAAAGGAAATAGACCTAAATCAAACGGACGAAAGTTTTTCTGCGTATTATTGGCTCTACTTTTCTACACTGCGGCTGCGATGACATTGGCTAGAACTGGTATCATCTGTGGACTAGCCTCTCTAGTCGCCTATCTGCTCTATGGTAGTAAAATGAAGACGCTTGCATGCTATGCTGCAGGTGCTATGATTTTCTTAATGGCTATCTTCAGTTCTGGTTACATTGTAAAATATAGATTACTAGATGAATGGCAGGATAGTTTGCAAGATGAGGCTTTAACGAGTGAAAGTAGCGCTAATACTTCTCGTGCTTTAGTCCTAACAACTATGTATGATAGATTAAGTGGTTGGGATAAATTAACTGAGCCTTGGAGATTCCCACTACTAGGAACAGCTTTTGGAGGGAAACTGGATGTTTCAGATCTAGGAAAGTATAAGTTTAGTCACGACTTGATAGTAGGCACACTAGCTAAACTAGGCTGGATTCCCTTTTTGATAGGTATCGGGTTGTTAATATATGCGCTATTTAAAATTCATACGTTCCAGTTTAGTTTAAATAGTAACTCATTAGCGTTCAAGTTAGTTAGGGTGTGTATGGCTGCGGCAGGAGGTATCCTGATTGGTGGTGCTGCTAATGGCGCACAGCTTGTGAATTTCCCTCAGAACTTCTACTTTTTCTTATGGTTATCCATCATTGTTGCGACTTATATGAATTATAAAAGAGCTCCAAAAGCAATTACAGTTTAGAGATTTTATCGCAAAGTGATGATGACAAATAAAAAAAAAATACTAATTATTGTTGATAGTTTTGTTCCCAATTTCTCCCCTAGAATGGGTTATTTGGCGTTGTTGTTGTCTAAGAGAGACTGGGTAGTGGAGGTAATTACCACTGATTTCTGGAAAGCCGCTTCTATCTATACTATTAAAGGTCTTGAGGTCGATGTCACAACAGTAGATGCAAGCTGTTATCTTGATAAAAAACTGTCGAATATATCACGACTGTGGAAACGTATGAGCTCTATGCATGGAGAGTTTCAGTCTTTGTATGAGAAAATGAAGGCTGAGGCGGAACGTAAGTTATCAGCTAAACGGTTCGATATCATTCTAGCCTCCGCTGCGTATACACCCTTTTTGGCGGATATCGCAAGATCATGCAGTGAAAAGTTTGAGATCCCTTGGATAGCAGATTTTAGAGACATGTTTGAACAATATCCGAAATTAGCGAAGGGGAGTGGCATAAAGAAAAAGTATGATGATTTATGGAATAAAGAACAGATTCGCCGGAGATCTAAAATCATTAAACAAGCGAGTGCGTGCACATGTGTATCTTATGAGCATCGGGAGATCTTAAGTGAAACCCATCCTAATGCATATTGTGTATTCAATGGTTATGACTCTGAGTTATACATTTGGGACACTCCAACTAAGCAAGACATGTTTAGACTAGTTTTTGGAGGTAAAGTGTATAAGGATCTATTGTTCCAAGATCCTTCCTATGTATTTGAAGCGATTTCTATCTTAAGTAAGAAAAAGTTGATTTCGCCTAGTCATTTTTGTTTTGATTTATACTTATCTGATGCTTGCCAGCTCTATATAGAAGAATTTGTTGAGCGATATGAGGTTCAAGAATATGTTAATATTTTCCCTTTAATGAATGTTGAGGAATTTGCTCTGCAAATAAAGAGGTCTTCAATCTGCATGCTTTTCACTAGTGAGCACACCACCGGAATAATGTTTACAAAGTCATTTGAGTATATTGGTTCTGGCCGACCTATTTTATCAGTGCCAGATGACAAGGGGTGCATGAATCAATTACTCAAAAAGCTAGGGGCTGGATGCAGTGCTTCTAGTGCTGAAGAGGCTGCGAATTTCATACTGGGAAAATATCAAGAGTGGCTGAAAAATGGATTTGTTTTATCTACAGCCGACCCCCAAAAAGCTTCTGTGTTCAGCCGTGCTAATCAAAGTGAAAAATTTGAAGAGCTTATTAATCAATGTCTCCAGATGAAGTAATTTGGACTAATCAATGCAAATTATAAATTCATGAAAATTGAGAATAGTGTGAGTGTAATCATACCTATGTATAACTGCGAAAGTAGTGTGCATTTCAGTATCGATAGTATTCTGGAACAAACCTTATCAGCCTACGAGATCATCTTAGTAAATGATGGATCTACAGATGATACTATAGCAGCTATTGCTAAATACGGAGACTCCGTCATCTATACTGAGCAAGAAAATCTAGGTCCAGCTACAGCACGTAATAAGGGTATTGGCCTAGCTAAAGGGGAATATATAATGTTCTTAGATGCAGACGACTATGTATTGCCTGATTTTCTTGAGAAGACAGTGGATTTTCTTAGTTCTCATCCAGAGTGTGTAGCAGTCAGCACGGCGCAAAAGATCATACGGCCAGAAGGTCAGCCTGAGAGTATTTTGCCAGGCTTCTTTTCAAAAAATACTTTTGGTGATAGTCCATTTGTAATAGATGATTTCTATAGTTTTTGGGGGGAACATGATCATATTCTTACTGGTTCTGTATTGATGAAGAGCTCTGCGGTGAATGAGGTGGGTAGCCAATTAGAAAACTTGAGGGTGTCAGAGGACTTAGAGTTCTGGGCAATGCTAGGAACTCTAGGTAAATGGGGATTCGTTCCAGAGGTTCTCTGGGTGGGCACTTCAGAGATGCATGCCGTGAAAACAGGATGGACTAGCCATTTTAAAAAACGTCGTTCACTGTGTCCTCTCGTTGAAGATTGGGAGGTTAGATTGAAGAAGAGCATAAGACCTGAGGATGAGGCTGGCTTTAAGGTCGTTAGGGGCCGAGTGGCGCTAGGCTTTGCTTTTTATCATTTACTGGCTGGGAAAACTAAACTAAGTAGATCAATACTACGTAATTATTCTAATGAACTTCCTAAGAATAAACTATCTAAGGTGCTAGCAGCTTGCTCTAAGTTTGGTTTTATCGGAATGTGGTGTGCGTCCATTCTTTTTAGAACAAGAGACCATTTGAAAGACCTTAATATTATTAAATAGTTATGAATTTTAACTCTATAGAGTTTGTGGTGCTGTTTGTCGCTACAATCGCTCTTTACTACTCACCGTTATGCAAAAGAAGATCTTTTCAGATTTTAATTCTTTTAGCGGCTAGTGCCATTTTCTATGCTTGGTCTACGCCATCGCTACTATTTCTGTTAGGAGGATCTTGTATATGGAACGCTTTATGCACTGAGAGAATTATCTTTTGGAAGTTTATTAAAGAGGACGATAAGAAGGCAAAGTCAATATTGATATGGGCAGTATGCATAAATCTCATATTATTAATGTTTTTCAAATACGCTGGGTTTATTGCAGTCCAGTTGTTCGGGGATTTGATCACTAGTGGAATATCACAATGGTTGGTGGAAATACCGCTCCCTATAGGTATCTCCTTTTATACTTTCCAGGGTATTAGTTTGCTAATTGATACCTATAGAAAAGATCTTGATGATGAACAGTTAACCAAATTATCAGGAACTGGGAAGAATCGCTATGCAGCAACTAGGGACATATCGTTTTATATCATATTTTTCCCTCAATTAGTAGCTGGTCCGATAGTTAAAGCTAGAGAGTTTGTGAGCCAAATCGGTTATAAACAATATTGTAACATTGAATGGGTAACTGCAGTAAAATTAATGATACTTGGTTACTTTCTTAAAATAGTGGTAGCTGACAACATCGCCGAGCAAACTATAGTTTTAACACAGCCATGGTTACAGAGCTTAAGTTCAATAGATGCCATTATTTTATTATACGGTTACTCACTACAGATATTTGCTGACTTTGCTGGCTATTCATTGATTGCCATTGGCTTGGCCAATATGTTTGGATATAAATTGCCGATTAACTTTAATTTCCCTTATAACTCAACGAGTATCACAGAGTTTTGGCAAAGATGGCACATCTCTCTATCTAGCTGGCTAAGAGATTATTTATACATACCGCTGGGAGGAAATAGGAAAGGATCAAAAAGAACTTACATTAATTTATTTTTAGTAATGTTCCTTGGAGGGCTATGGCACGGTGCTGCATGGAAGTTTCTTATTTGGGGGGCTATGCATGGGGTTTTTCTAGCGCTAGAAAGACTTTTTAATAGAAATAAAAAAGAGACTTCGAGTATACGTTCTATATTAGGTTGGATTTATACTTTCCATGTGGTCACTTTATTATGGTTAACATTTTTAATGCCTAGTATGGACCAAATAATTCTGTATTTTAAGGTCTTATCAAATGGATTTCATCTTCATGGGCCTACTATTTTTGTGCCTGTTTATTTTGGTTCGTTTGTAGTGGTTTATCACGCAATTGGGTGGTTTAAAGAGCATAAAAATTTAGTATTTAATCGATTTTCAGGTGGAGCATTAGAGGGCTATTTATATTCAATTCTACTATTCCTTATTTTAACAAACTCAGGCCCCCCACAAGGGTTCATATACTTTCAATTTTAATCATGAAGAATAGAAAATTTTGGATGTTCTTGTTATTCGGTAGTATAATTCATACTAGTTTATATTATGGTATCCTTGTGCGTGGAAACTACTTTTCAACTAAGGGAGCTTCAAATTTTTTCACTAGTGTTTCAAGATTGCAGAAGTCATTGAAAGTAGAAGATGCTGAATATGCGGTCACAGGATCATCTTTAGTGGGGCGTTTCCCTGCTCGTGAAAAGATGCTAAACCTAGGCATTGATGGTAGCACCTCAGTGAAGTCTCTGCAGGCTCTCGAGACAGGTGAGTTTAAAATACCTAAGACGATAATTATTGAAGCTAACTTGATAATGGGCTGGCAGACTATAGAAGGTGACCCTCTGTTTGACTATTTGAAAGGGGTGCATTTTAAGGCAGGACAGCATTGTAGATTGCTTGCAGCAGAATCTAGACCCTCCGACGTTGTTTACAGTTTTTTGCGAAAAAAACAGGACTCTCATGGCAAATTAGAAGCTAAACTGAAAAAAGTAGAGATAGAGAACCCTAAATTTATTGACTCTAAGCTAGCAGAAACTACAGAATACAAAAATATTGTAGAATTAATCCTGCGAGCTAAAAAGAATCAGACCCGAATCATTATTGTGTGGATACCAAATGGGATAGGCTCCCAAGGCCGAATAGAAAGAATACAAAACTACGCCAAAAGCATAGCGGCTTCAGTTGGATGTGAATACATCGACATGATGTTTTTGGATCGGGATGACACAGTAACTTATACGGATGGCGTTCACCTAACGAAAGAATCAGCAGAGTTTGTCTTGGACACTTTGTTGAAGACAATCGAGTGATATAAAATATAGATATAGAAAATATGGAAAACAGTAATAAACCTCAGAAAGTAGTTCTATTGACCAACATGCTTCCGCCATATAGAATAGGTTTTTATGAATATCTGGCAGAGAAATATGATTTTATGGTGCTGTCAGATAAAGTTAATTCCACTGGGCGCCTATGGAAAGATGTGTCCAAAAATTATAAATTTTCCTTTAGGATTATGAATAGTAGCTCGTTCATGTTGAAGCGTAGTAGAGCGGATGTTGGTTATGTTAGTAAAAGAGAATTTAGTTTTTCGGCAAAGACATTTTTTGAGCTAAGAAAGGAGAAGCCTGAGACGGTGATCACAATAGAATACGGATTCAAGACGCTCTGGGCTCTTCTGTATGCGAAACTATATGGAAAAAAAGTGATTCTCTGGTCTGAAGGCACGCTTCACACCGAAGGTTCACCCAACTTTATCAGAAGGTGCCTGCGCAAATTTATAGTTCCTAGGGTGGATGTTTTTTGGACAAACGGATGCGATTCTACTGCTTTAGTGAATAAGTATTCCCCGTCTAAAGATGTAACAATTATTGAAGCGATGACTGGTGTCGATACCTATTGGTGGAAATCTAAGGTTGCTGAATCGCTACTTAAGCGAGATGAGTTACGCAGTCAATTTGGTATAGAAGGAACCTGCATATTAGTGAATGGCAGTATCACAGTGGCGAAGGGGACTCCCCAACTGATGAAGGCTATTGATGCGTGGGCGAAGAAACGTGTGAGCTTAGTTTTAATTGGTTCTGGAGAGCTTGAAGCTGAAGTTTCTAAGTGGGCGGAATCACATGAATTTGTAAAGTTGATCATGCCTGGCTTTATATCTCCTGAAAAGATGCCAGATTATATGGCAGCTGCAGATTGGTCCGTATTACCAACTCTTGACGATAATTGGCCTTTGGCTTCTTTAGAAGTTCTGATGTCTGGGCTTCCGCAATTATTTTCATGTTACAATGGAGGGGCTGTTGATCTTTGTATTGATGGAGTTACTGGCTATACCTTTGACCCCCTTGACCCGGATGATTTTGACAGGGCATTAGAATTAATCGACTCAATAAAGCAGCGGGTGCCAGAAGAAACCATTGATATATCAGCAAACAAGTATTCTCCAAATGCGATGGGGGAGAGAGCAATCGAGTCAATTAGTGTTTTAAATAATTAAAGAGTATGGTCGAAAAAAAATCCAATAATAGAAATATTCAAGTTTTACAGATAATTGATAGTATATTAGTCCTGTGCGCGATGGTCTCCGCATCATTATTGTGGAATGTGTTACTGGCTGATATTGTGAAATCTTGGGGTTATTTTAAAGTCTCTGGAACCGATTTGTCTTCATTTGGGAAGTATGGCTCTTGGCTTTACTTGGCAGTGCCATTTATACCTGTAAGTCTAGAGGCTTTTGGCTTTTATGAGAAATATGGTCAAAGAACTTTAATGTCAGCAATGAGTAAGATACTCAAAGCTCATGCCACAGTGATTATTGCCTATGCATTGTTGGCTGTTCTTTTGAAACTAGAAACCCATCGTCCGACCTTAGTCATAGGTTGTGTATCATCAATGGTGTTTATTTCCGTTAGAGAGTGGCTCTTAATGCGTCGATATAAAGAGCGTCTTAAAACGGGTAAAGGCAAGATTAGGACGATGTTAATGGGGGCTAGGCTAAAGAACGAATGGTGGGATGCTCAAGATGAAAGCACGAAGAATAAATATGATATTCAAGTGCATCATGACTTGGATAATGATGACCTTGACGTTCTAAGAAAGCATTTGAGCGATCATGCTATAGAGCAGGTAATCGTTTTTACCAGAAATAGAAATTTCAATCTAATTTCTAAAGCTATTGAGGAGTGTGAGATCCAAGGGGTAGAAGTGTGGTTAGCCTCGGATTTCGTTCGAGCACGTATATGTCAGCCATCATTTGATATGATTGGAAATACCCCAATGTTGGTATTGAAATCAACACCTAGCTTAACTTGGTCTTTATTAATGAAAGATATTATGGACCGAGTAGGAGCAGCGCTGCTAATTTTAGCAACCTCTCCACTATGGCTTCTCGCTATTATTGGTATTAAACTTAAGAGCCCAGGACCAATATTTTACAAGCAAGAAAGAGCTGGTAAGTATGGAAATCCTTTCTGGATTTGGAAATTCAGAACAATGGATGTCGATGCCGATAAAAAGCTAGAAGCTCTTAAGTCTGAGATGGGAAACCAGATGAGTGGCCCAGTGTTTAAGCTTGAGAATGACCCAAGAATTACAAAGTTTGGGGCATTCATGCGGAGAACTAGTATCGATGAATTGCCGCAATTACTCAATGTATTATTTGGCGAAATGAGTTTGGTGGGGCCTAGACCGATGGCTATGTATGAGTTACCAGAGATAGAAAAGTCTGAACACAGGAGAAAGCTAAGTGTGAAACCAGGAATCACCTGTATCTGGCAAGTTGAGGGTCGCAATTCCATCACAGATTTTGATGAATGGGTCGCA
The DNA here is from genome assembly GCA_937132085.1 of uncultured Rubritalea sp. Classification (GTDB taxonomy): domain Bacteria; phylum Verrucomicrobiota; class Verrucomicrobiia; order Verrucomicrobiales; family Akkermansiaceae; genus Rubritalea. The sequence goes on from CAKZNV010000049.1 coordinate 36,077, forward strand.
TTAGATTTGAAATACATCGATAACTGGTCTATATGGTTAGACATCAAACTTTTACTGAAGACGGTCCCTGCTGTTTTGTTTTCTAAAGGTGCGAGTTAAGCTAGTGGAATAATGAAAAAACTTTTTAGATCACTTGGAATCATTGTTGTGAAAATAGTTGGTAGAAAAATTACTGATTACAAAAATGGTGAGCACCTAGGCAAAGCTATCATCATTGTGTGGGGAGGGAAGATTCATATTATCGGCTACACTGGGCACAGGTGCCTTTTAGTAGATTGGTTGCCACAGGAGGAGCTTACTTACTGGAGAGCTAGATTAGGATTCACTACGAGAAATAATGATAAGTAGAAAGCCATCAGCTAAGATTTTAATCGCTATTCTGGCGCACTCTTCGAATGAGGTCATTGCGAAAATAGTGACTTACTGGAATGAGATGTTTCCTGAATCAGATGTCATGATTGTCTATGGTGGGACAAATGAGAATTTCGAAAAAGTAGATTATTCGGCGAAGAGGATGGTTACTGACAGTCGCCTTAGAACACAAAATCATCAACGAGAGTGCCAGAGTTATACAGGAGTATTCGATCAAATATTGACTGAAGTTAAGAAAGCTGATTACGATTTTGTTTATTTCACAGAATTTGATCACTTGCCTTTGCGTAAGGACATGTTCGAGTTACTGATTAATCAATTAGGAGACAATGATGTTCAGTTCCATGTCCTCCAGCAAATTGACAGAACTAATAACCCACACTATCTCTACCACCTGGCCAAATCTAATTTCAAACAGTTTTTTTCTCAGTTATCAAAAAGGAATGATGGAGCTATCTTCAGCGCTTATGGATTTGGTCAACTCTGGAGAGTAGAGCCACTGATAGAATTTGCATCTATAGAGGATAGTGTGGGATGCTACTTAGAGTTATGGATGCCTACATTAGCTCACCACTTAGGGTATTCGATCTCCAGCTTAAGAGGTCAGGAAAAATATCATAGTTTCAAAGGTGATTTTACTGATAAAATAGAAGAATTCACTAAGGATGGGGCCTGGTCCGTCCATCCTGTTAAAAATTTCTGGAACAAATAAACTCATGAATGATTATATCAAAAAAAAACCTATAAGTCTATTGATTCCATTGATCTTAATAGGGTTAGTGATTATTTTGTTTTATGCTATACTGCCGATTTACGCCAATTATGGTGACGCGTCTGTATTAGACTATGCGATGAATAGTTGGAACGCTGAAACAGGTTACGAACATGGTTATTTAGTTATTCCACTTATGATCTTGTTTGCGTTTTATGGTATGCAGAAGATTAAGACTGGACCGGTTAGGCCAAGTATACTGGGAATAGCCCCTCTTATACTGGGAATTGGACTTTATGTTCTTTCCGTGAGGACGATTCAACCAAGGTTGGCTTTGTTTGCTTTTCCATTTATTACGATCGGAATTATCTATTTTAACTTTGGTTGGAGAGTCGCTAAGCATTTCTTGTTTCCTGCTTTTTTTCTCTATTTTGCAATTACCCTACCAGGGCTGCAACAAGCGACTAATAGCCTTCAATTAATGGTAACGAAATTCTGCGACGTGTTGAGTAACTGGGTGGGTATCGAAACTATCATTCGAGGAAATAACATAGAATCAGCCACTGGAGCATGGGATGACCTTAAAATTGCTGAGGGCTGTAGCGGGATAAGATCTATTGTGGCTCTGACTATGATTTCGGCTATTTACGCAATGTATACTCAAAACAAACTATGGAAGAAATGGTTTATCTTTGCCTGTGCATTACCAATTGCGATCTTCACAAATGCGTTAAGGATTTTTACCATCATTGTTATTGCTGAAATGGGCTACGGAGAGTTCGCGGCTGGTGTTTATCATGATTACACGGGATTGGTGGTGTTTTTCCCTGCGGCCTTACTTTGTCTTTTCGTGATTGATAAGAGAATCAATGCTAGAGATAACAAAAAAAAGGTAGTTAAAACAGTAATGAAATAAACGAGATGAAAAAATCTATTATAAAAAGACTATGGGTATCGTTAGTATTGGTTGGGCTAGGATTAGGGACGATTTACGTGTTGCCGACTTCTTCAGAAATTAAGGCGACAATGCTTTCTACTGAGCTTCCAGAATCACTTAATGGCTACTTAAGTGTTACTAAAGAAGTAACTGGTGAAGAATTGAAAATTTTGGCTCAAGACACAGAGTTCGAAAGGCGTTCGTATTATAACAAAGACGATGTGACCTATGCCGCTATAGATGCCTCTATCGTATTTTCGGGTAAAGATGTTAATAATAGCATCCATCGACCAGAACGGTGTTTGGTTGCTCAAGGTTTTAAGATCGAAAAAGAGGATTTCATAGATATAGAAATTACTATTAACGGTAAACAAGTAAGCATCCCATTTAAGATGCTAATTTATAGTATCGTCCCGAAAGAAGGAACCAGACTGAGTTATGTTCAATATTATACTTTTGTGGGGCATGAGAAAATAGTTTCTGGCCATTATGAACGAACTATTGAGGATATGAAAGGACGAGTTTTTGGAGGCTATAATCAGCAGTGGGCGTATACTACCTTTAGCAGTATTATCACAGATGAACTAGATCCTCAGAAGCTAAGGGACACAAGAGTTGAAGCGCACTCGATTGAGGAGACCCGTGATAGTATGGATAAGTTCATTAAACTTCTTCTTCCTCAAATGTTTGACTAACAAGCAATGAAATATTTAATCAGTATTCTCACTAGCCTCGCCGTCATAGCTGCGGGGTTTTTTGCTGTTACTCAGTCACTCATCACAAGCGCTCCTATTATAGGACTTTGTAGTTTATTGGGGCTCGTTTCTCTACTTAATATTAGTCAGTGGAATCAGAGGTTCACTAGAGTGCGGCTTATAAGAATCCAGCTTTACCTCGTGACGCTGTTATTCACCTTCCTGTTAATTAGAGCGATGTTTTCTCCGGTGATTGAGTATCTTAAACAAGATATATTTTTAATAGTAAGCTTTTCTATTATCTACTTGGTAAGCACACTTTGTTTAAATACTCTTAGAGCTCAAAAATTTTTAGTTGTCACGATTGTGCTGTTATTTCTAGCCAATTTATCGATGTTTCACCCTTCGCTAAATGAATGGAGAGACACGGTATGGGGTTATGCAAAGGGGACTGATGTTAGCGGCCTCTATAATCACAGGAATGTTTTTAGTAACATAATGATGTTAGGTGTTTTGACCTTTGTTTCTATTGGTCTCTTTGGTCAGGGGAAAATAATATCTAAGCTGATATTTCTTATATTAAGTCTAGCTGGACTTACTGTCATCGTGGCTTCAGAGTCTCGAGGTGGAATGGTTAGTGTCGGAGTTGGATCTATCACAGTGTTTGCTATCTGGGTAAGGCTAAATCTTAGCTTTTCGTCATTGAAGGTGAAATTGGCGAGTGCGTCGATTTTAGTTTTAGTCATTGGGGGGGCGGTGTTTGCCTATAAAGTAGTCGATAACAAGAGGTTTGAAAATCATGTTGGAATACTTAATCGTGATGGAGGTAGACCAGAGATGTTCTCTATGGCCATAGACCAGTTTGGTGATGGGCCTATCGTCGGTAGCGGCAGTCGTAGTTTTCAATACAAGAGCTATGAATACTGGTCATCTGGTAAGACTGATGCGAGCCAAGATTACATTTTCGTCCATAATGAATTTTTGCAAATGTTGACAGATTATGGAATAGTAGGGTTCCTTCTTCTTCTGGCATTAGTCTTCATCAGTATAGTCATGTCTGTGAAGGTGACTGAGAATACGGACCGTTCTATAGTAGTGGATGGATGGTTAAGCACGCGAGCTTTGAAAGTAGCCTCGATAGGAACTCTTGCAGGTATGATTACGCATTCTTTGTTTTCGTTCCCTCTTCACAGTTTATCAAATCTTATTGTATTCGGTATTACGAGTTCATGGCTGTTCATGCAATTCAGTGAGAATTCTCAAGACAGTAAAACGAGGATGATTTTTTATAAGCTTCCTCTAGCTTGCTATATTCTGGCAGCATCTATTTGTGGTCTTTATTTCTCTATCCCAGAGATTAAAGCCAGTATGGTGTTTTGGAAAAATGGAATCAAGATTGATGATCAGAATTGGGATCCTAATCTCGTGGACTCAGTCAGTTGGACAACAGCATTAGAAGAAGTGGCAGAGATCGCTCCAAATCATAATCGATATACAAGGTTGGCTTCATTATATTTATTAGAAAAAGTAGATGCAGCGCCTGCTTCTGCCGTTGTCTATAGTGACAGAGCTTTTGCTAGTTACAAAAAAGCTTTGGAGTATAATCCATTCGATAGTGTGGCGATGCTTAACATAGCGGATTACCATCTTGAAAGAAATGAATTTATAGATACTGAAAGATGGCTCAAAAAAGTAAAAAAAATAAACATCAATAGAGAAAAGATCTTTAAGATTTATTATAGAGAGGCTCTCCTCTATATTCGTTGGGCTAGATATTTAGAGCAACAAAATCAGCTTGATCTAGCGCTCCAGAAATTGTCTTTAGCTCAGAAGGCTATTAATCAGAATATAAAAGAAGTTGGAATAATAGAAAATCTTCCAGGGAAAATTGTTTTTGCCGCATTGATACTCGCTAAGTCTGACTTGCTACGCAGTAAAGGTGATTTGCAAGCTGCGAACGAATCTTTCGACGAATATGATACATTTGCGTTGAAAAATCTTAATAGTTGGCATGATCAAACTGAAGGTAAAAAGCGAATCCTAGTGTTGTTTAACGAGGCTAAGTTACTACAAATGAGAGATCTTAGAAGAGAGTTGGATTTATTGACAAAATGTGCCTTTGAAATTGCCATTTATAAAAGACGGTTTTCGTCACGCTTTAGTGACTCAGAGCAAAGATCCATAAAAGTAATAGCATTATGGGGAAACAATCGATTAGTGATGTGGTTGGATCTCAAGAAGCCTCAGTTTTACTTACCAAACAGAACTTCAATTTAAGTCGTATCAACAAAAATGGAAAAGAGATCTTTATAGCCTCTCATTATATCCCATCAATTGAGTGGTTTATTGTAGCCGAAGTGCCCGTTGATGAAGTATTTGAAAGCCTTTATGCCTCAACTCAAGACATTATTATGTGGATTGTGGGCATCATTGCGGTATTTATAACGTTGGCAATTTGGGGCGCAGGCTCAATTACTAATAAGATTAAAGAGCTAGCACACCGTTTCCGTGAATTGGGTGAAGGTGAGGGCGATTTAACTCATCGTATCGAAGTAAAAGGCAATGATGAAATAGCAGAGCTATCAAAAGGGTTCAATAGCTTTGTAGAAAAGATCCATTCAACAGTGACAGATGTGGTTGAAACAGGGCATGTATTACACACAACGGCTGAAAATGTTGCACTAAAAGCAACCTCAACTCGTGATAATAGTGAAATGCAGCGCGATCAAACCTTGCAAGTTGTGACAGCAATTAATCAAATGGGAAGCACGATTAACGAAATTGCTTCTAATGCCGCGAGTGCTGCACAATCAGCAAGTAAAGCGGAAGCAAGTACCCAAGATGGTCGTCAAACGGTCATTGAATCTCGTGATGCGATTACCCAGCTTGAAGGTGATTTGGTTCAAGTGAGTCATGTGGTGGAACAACTTGCAGGAACTACACAAGACATTGGCTCTATTCTTGATGTTATTCGTGGTATTTCTGACCAAACTAATTTATTGGCATTAAATGCAGCCATTGAAGCCGCACGCGCTGGTGAGCATGGTCGTGGATTTGCCGTGGTTGCTGATGAAGTCCGTCAACTAGCAAGCCGCACTTCAGAATCTACCGATGAAATTCAGAAGATGATTGATCAGCTGCAAACTGAAGCTCAAAATGCCGTAACAGCAATGGAAGCAAGCCATGCAGTAACAGCGCGTGGTGTTCAATCAGCTGATACTGCAACGGATGTTTTAGCAGGAATTGCGTTAAGTATTACCGATATTTCAGATATGAATACGCAAGTTGCCACTGCAACAGAAGAGCAATCAACCGTGGTGTATACGATTAATCAAAATATCGAAGAGATTAATGGTATTAATGAGTTAACCACGGCAACAGCTCAAGAACTTGCCGATTCAAGTCAGCAATTAAATGCACTTTCACAACGATTAGATCAATTAGTTGGTGCATTTAAAGTATAAGCGCTCGCTTAGGTTTACCTTTTTATGCGATTTCTTGTAGAATAACGTCAATTGTTTTATATGAATTGAGAAAATAATCATGAG
>CAKZNV010000050.1 GCA_937132085.1 uncultured Rubritalea sp.
TCATCTCTTTCTAACCGAATAGATTAATTGTTAGAGTGGGACTCTCACCCACGTAGTAATAGCCTTCACAGGCGTGCAATCGGGTAGGCGGAGGATTTTAACCCCCGCCCCCCTCACCACCGGTCATACGGATCCGTAACACGGCGGTTTCAATGCGCCAGACTTACTGTCCTTTAGGTTGTTTTATTACTTTCTCAGGATAGCGGACAGTCAAGTGACTGCGAGAACTCCGTTTCTCTAACAGAGTTCGATTACACCTTCCTTGATCGATCGACCGTGGGAATGGCATAGGGTGCTCTGTTTGGTTCTCCTTCATTGATTCAGCCCTTCACTGGGTAGTATTTCCACGGGTCTCTAGTTTCCTCATCAGATGAGTTAGAGTCTATATCGACTCCCCGATTTGTTTTAGCCCAGCTAATATGGCGTCTGCTGACTTCTCGCAGATCATCCCTGACATTTCTGCCAGAGACGCTGAGACGACTAATATCATCTCCGCATGTAGTATGTTTCTTTCATGATGAGTTTAGGTATTATCTTAATGTTGGATAGGTCTCTCCAACCTCGTGTCAGAGAGATAGCCCACGAAAACACTAAGCTCATCATATTTTTTAACAATGGCACGGCTCACAACAAGCTTCAGCCATAGAATCTCTGCTAAAAAAAATCACTAAGCCATGTAACTTTCATGGCATTTTTGCAAACAGTATCATGAATCATGAAAACAACGCAAAAAGTGGCTCCCCTAATAGCCACTCTAATCACATTCAAATTGCTCGCAGGGGTAGCAAATGCGGCACTTACCTTCACATTTACACAAGACATAGGAGGAGTGACGATGACTGCTAGTGGATCGATAGATGTAAGTAGGGGGGAATATGTCACCGAATATAGACAACGTGATGCTTTATTCCTGTTTGATTCTAGAGTTCACACTGAAGGAGTGCGTGTCAATAGTCAGGATGATATTGCTGTAGTTGAAGAAGTGCGAGGTTTGGACATGTATACACCTCGACTAGGTTTCGGTATTGGGTCGATCATAGGTGGTTCTGGTGACATTGGGGTTTCCAGTGATATAATTTCAATTGTTTCAGGAACTGATAGTGGACTGCTGTCAGTAAATACATCCTTTGATGCTACAATTTCCTCATCAACCCGTGTAGTCCGATTTGATGGAGTCACATTTGAAGGTTTGCGTCTTGATTCGCATACGACTGATACAGACTTGGACTTGTGGTGGGCAACCGCTGATGCTACCGAAGCTGAGAAAATTAAATTTCGCATAGTATCCGTTCCTGAGCCTTCATCAACTATCCTGCTTGGATTCTGGGCATTAGGATTTACAATACGCCGTCGCAGAACCAACAAAATGCCTAATCGGGTAGGTAGAGGATTTTAACCCCCGCCCCCTCCCTCACCACCGGTCATACGGATCCCTAACACGGCGGTTTCAGAGTAGTGTGCCCGAGATAGGCGGAGACTTGGCGCACATGAGCACCTCCCTCTAACAGATGCGTGGCGTAACTGTGACGCAAGGTGTGGCAAGTGACGGTGTCGTGTTTTTTGAGCAGTCCAGACTCAGCGGCGGTGACTTTCATCGCATTCCAAATACTCGCTTTCGTGATGTGATGATCGCTGCGGTGAAGTGCATCTAGGATTGAAATTCCAGAGCTTTTCCAGCCTCGTCCAGTGCCTGGGAAGAGCCAATTTGGATTGCGATGTAGTCTCCAGAACGCACGGAGTTTTTCTAACAACTCTGGTGTGATCGGCACATTGCGGCACTTATTGCCCTTGCCCAAAACACGGATCAGACAACGCTCACCATCAATATCCTTAGGTCTAATTCGACAACACTCCGAGAGTCGTAGACCGCACTGATACATCACGGTAAAAAAGGCACGGTAGCGGCCATCACGCACAGTCCTAAGCAGTAATTCCACCTCACCACGAGTCAGCACATGTGGCAGTGCCTCGGTGCGTTTGATCTTGATGTCCGTCCAGATCTTCCAGCGTTTTTTGAGGTAGTCTCTATAAAATGTTCTCAGAGCACAGACTGCTTGATTTACCGTGCTTCCAGCGAGTTCACGTTCTTTAAGCAAGTGATTTAAAAACGCCATTACCTGCGTGCTCGTTAGAGAACTAATCTCAGGCTCACTGAAGTGCCTAGCAAGCTGCTTAATCCAACCCAGATAAGATTGAACAGAACGAGATTGCAGACCTTTTAACTCGACAAAGTGAACGTATTTTCCATACCATTCTAGGCAATCAATGGATGAAAATTCTGATGGTTCGAGTGAATTGTTAGGACGTGCCTTTGGGTTAGTTATTTTTTTTCATATTACCAAAAAGTATAAACCAAAGACATTCATCCACCAATCTCCATTAACCAACCAACACACCCACACCGCCGCAAAGCGGCTCTGTTCAACACAATGAAAGCAACAAACACAATGGCGACCCTTACAGCCACTCTAATCACATTCGGATCGCTCGTAGGGGGAGCGAATGCTGCTATAACCGTATCAGGCTTGTTTTCTGATGGCTCAGCCGACATATCTATAACTCAAGATATTACCTACACAGTAACAGTTGGAGGTGTGTTTACAGGGTTAGTCCTTGATGAATGGTTAACATATGATGGCTCTCAGCAAACCTCTGGGCTTGTTGATTCAAATAGAAATTCGTATTCAGTGGAGATTTCTATTAATGGAATGATAAATCAATTAGTTAACGGCTGGAGCTTTGTTGAAAATCACGGACTAGCAGCTTTCAATGACCTGACAATTAACGATGGATATTTTGCCGCATCAACTATGAGGCCAACCTTAATGGTAGGTGATACAATTACAATTAGAGCAAGCACGTGGGATGTAGATAGTATCAGCGGTTTTAACCAGGCGAGCGTCGGAACATTTTCTGGCGACACCTTCTTAATTTCAAGTAATGGCACTCGCCTCACAAACATTGTAGCAGTTCCTGAACCTTCGGCATCTCTTCTTTTGGGACTTGGTGCATTAGGTTTGGTAGCTAGACGTAAGAGAACCTCCTAAGTCGAACCCCTAAGCTAGCTTTTCATCGGAGCGGAAGCGGAGCATGGGCACGGAAATAGCGAAATAGCGTGTCAGACGAATAAAGAGAGTAAGCACATCCCTATATACATCAAGGATTGAGACCTATAACAGCTTCGGGTTTTAGTTCGATTTTGAAGATTTCTCTTCTGTATATTCATCTAAAAAATTATGCCTTTGTTATCTCGTCCCACTCCACAGACCTCCTATGAGGTTCTTGTTCGTCAGCTGGCAAATGTCCTATAGTCTTGCGTCCGCGGGATCACCCTCATGCAGTTGGCCTCTGGTAGTTCTTTGCATAGCTAGCAGTTTCTTTTGTTCTTCTATGCTTACCGCGTGGGCGTAGCCTTTTACGCGGTTCATTCTATTATAACAAGGGACTTGAACCCTTTCTAGTTTCAGTGCATGCTACGCACACACAAGGCGCAGTAGTCCGACCACCACGGCGCTCTGTTAGTTGCGTTTTCACCTAACCACAACCTCAATATCTTCGTCAAACATCGCTCTCTCCGTGGAGTCGGCTATGCTATGACGTTCTGCTAAAAATGACACCCCAATCAGCAACAGCCATTAGAATAGCTATTCCCTTTCTACGCTTTTTGACTTGGTATAAAGCTCTTTGGATTATCAGCTACCCACAGTTCATTTCTTACGCCATCCCCCTACAAAAGCAGTTTGTCATTCCGTTAGCATCATACATGTGGGGCGTTTTGTCGTTACTCCCATTCATTCTCCTTAGATTTCGCCCATTTTATATTTTCTATATTATCACACTCTCAACACTGTTAGTAATTCTAGCATATGACTATTTCATCCCTTTTGGATATCCAGAAGGGATTCCAGCTATTGGTAACGCTAAGTCGACTATCAATGATGAGGTTGTTTACTGGACATCACAACCTGGTTTCTCCAACATAGATGTCTTCATGGCTATAATATTTATTGCGCCTCTTCCTCTTGCTGTTATCTATAGACGATACTTTCCACAATGGGCAAAACAATCCTATGAATCCCAGTAAAATGAAACTCAACAAAAATGCAGAACGAGTCGCAGTAGCCGACCACCACGGCGTCGGTTTGTTCAGCTTTTCACACAACTACAACCTCAACATCTTCGTCCAAGTGCGCTCTCTCCGTGGGGTCGGCTATGCTATGACGTTGATATGGCTGAAGTTTTGTCAAGTGGATACAGTTATTTTTCTCTAACATATTTATTTCTTGTTAACTTTTCGCAGTTTTTCAAAACAACAAAGTAGAAGTGAAGTGGTTGGGCTTGGTGTGCTATTATGCGCAGACTTGGTATGCTGATATACGTGGACTGGTTACCACAGTTTTTTGTCTTCACCTGGTGATCCTATACTCTCTCTCGATTCGAGTGCTCACTCGGTATTTCTACCGGCTAACTCATAACGTCCTCGAGTGCTGATCTTGAGCCTGATATTTTTCAATCAACCTCTTCACCTCTACTTTATTGTCAGTGTTGTTTCGTAATTTTTCTTCAATAGTATTTAGTTATCATCCCCCAAGGGACAATGGGTCAAACTGTATCAGTTTGGGCGGGTTTGGGCTGGCAAGCCCATGCTGGGTAGTGGTCTTAGTTCTCTACCATGTTTTTCACCTCTGATTCTGCTGGCATTTCTAGTTTACATTTATTTTGTAATTCCCAAATAAAGGCTACGAGTTCGCGGGCGATTGCTACGATACATTTGTTCTCATTCTTACCTCGCATTTTGAGTTTCACATAGCGTTTATGGAGTCGGTTTTGCATCCTCCATGAGAGATCTTTCACCTCCGCTGTTAGATTGATTTGTCGAGTAGTCAGAGCTGCTCCTATCTGAGGAGATCTTCTAAAATGTTGAGCGCACTCGATGAGCATCCAGCGAGCATGACTATTGCCGCATTTGGTAATAGCTCCCTGCCTTCGTGTGCCTCCTGATGAGTGCTCGCTAGGAACTAATCCCAGGAACGCCATGAGCTTTCTAGGGTTATCGAATCGGCGTAAATCTCCGAGTTCACTGATGACTGTAATGGCTGCTACTTCTTGGAAGCCTTTACATCCCATGAGAGCATCAACCACAGGTTTCCATTCCCAATCTTTGAGTAAATCGATGAGATTTTCTTTGAGTTGTTTGACTCGTTGTTCACTGAGGTCAATGGCTTGCATGTAAGCTTCTAAAACCATCTTCTGAGTATCTGTTGGCATTGTTAGATCACGCAAGTAACGCATGTGAGCTGGAGTCCAACGAGATTTACCTGAGTATCTAAATCCATGTCTGAGTAGAAAGGAATTCAAACGTTGTTTAGCACGGGAAAGATCATCGACTGCATCTGTGCGAGCTCTACAAACGTCTCTAACAGCTTCGTCGAGTTCTGGTGGAATACGCACTGGTGTGATGTCACCATTTTTATAGAGTTTAGCTAGTTTCTGGGCATCTCGTTTGTCTGTTTTGACTTTGTCTCCAGGTTTGCCTTCATTTTTGGATGGAGAGCAGAGCTCGCAAACCAAACCAAGTTGAATGAGCCTACGCCCAAGAACAAATCCAGTAGGCCC
>CAKZNV010000051.1 GCA_937132085.1 uncultured Rubritalea sp.
GTCGTAAGTAATACCAATTCTATTTTAGTTGAATTAATTTCATCCGCTAAGCCTAATTTAGGCTTAGCGGATTTTTTTTTGTAATACTCTGCTATTTGTTGTCATTTGGTTGTGAAGGATAGTAATCTAGGCGTTACATCAATCATGACCCACTCTCAAATTCAATATCTCCAATTAGTAACCAATCATCAGGCTCTGCTGAGGGGGTACATTCACAGTATTGCTCCTGGAGTGAATGCTGATGATGTATTGCAGGAGACTAACACCATTCTTTGGAAGAAAATGGATAGTTTTGAGTTGGGCTCAAATTTCAAAGCATTCTCCTGCAAAGTGGCTCGCTTCAAGACGATGGAAGCACTGCGCAGTCAGAAAAAGGAGCAATGGCTTGTCTTTGATTCAGAGATAGTGGATCGAGTCTCTGAGAGATTTAGCTCTAGTGCTGATGCTACTGGTAATGCTCAGTTTGCATTAAGGCTATGCATGAAGGACTTGAAGCAAACTGAACAAGATCTTATTTATAAACGATATGAAGAAGGGATGACAGTGAGGGCATTGGCAAAGCAGTCAGACAGAAAAGAGGGCGCATTGCAGCAGGCATTTTTCCGTCTTCATAATGCGCTACGAAAGTGCATCAAACAAAAGTTGACTACCGAAGCATAATTTTTAGCCATGAATCCAAATACCATAAAGTTAATCGGTCAAGCTCTGGATCAGACCATCGAACCACAAGAGTTTGAAGAGCTCCAGAAAATCCTAAAAACGGATCCTGAGGCATTTGAGAACTATTGCCTACAAGCTGAGATGCATGGTCGGCTAATGAGTGAGCTGAAAGCGAAGATAGCAGACGTAGGTAAGCCGAAGGTCATCCCATTCTACCGTAAATCAGTGGCAAAGGTGGCCGCGATTGCCGCAGTTTTAGTTCTCTCTGGTGTCAGTATTTATAGAGTTGTATCAGATGATGCTCCTCGCTCAGTAACTCCGATCGCTCAAGATAAGCCAGAGGAAGATAAGGTGAGAGATGTGGCTGATAAAACTAATTTCGTGGCCAGAATCACAAATGCAGAAAAGGCGGTCTGGGGGAGTCCAGATATCGGAGTAGGCTCATGGCTGAGACCAGGTTCACTCAAGCTTTTGTCTGGGAAGGCGGAGATAACTTATGATTCAGGAGCTCGTGTAGTGCTCAGTGGTCCTGCAGAAATAAACAGTCTCTCTGCTCACCTTGCCAAGTTGACTACTGGTAAAGCAGTAGTCCATATTCCGAATCAAGCGGCAGGCTTCAGTCTAGAAACTCCAACAAGCACGTTTAGTGATCAAGCTTGTTCCTTCGCTCTCAGTGTGGAAAACGATTCAACTGATATCCATGTATTCAAAGGTTCGGTGGAAGCTGCTTCCTCCAGCGATTTAGCCGCTGTGAAAATGCTCGCTGTGAATGAGGCCTTTAGCTTTACCGATAAAAGTCAGTTGCTCATAGAGGCGACAAAGTTTGATTCAGATAACTTTCGCCAAGAATTAGTAGTGAACTCAGATACCGAAAAGTTTGATTACTTTAAGTGGTCATTTGATTCCTTGGCGGATAATGCATTTCCTGAGTCAGGAAGTAAGCCGTTCACTGGGAACTCAGCCATTATTAAGCAACTGAAAAGAATGCCTGGTGAGGCAAGTGCTCAGTCAATTCCAGGGCCGTTTGGCAGAGCGATTCGCTTTGAAGGTAAAGGTTCCTATTTGTCGACCCCTGCGCCAGATATTATCGGAGCTAGTGAGCGCACAGTCGCTTTTTGGGTGCGTGTTCCTAAAAATGTAACCAAGAAGGAATCTTATGCTTTTTATGCATGGGGTGAACCTCGTTCACGGTCAGGAACCAAATGGCAGATAGCATGGAACACAAGAAATGATAATACGGGAACTCTCGGTGCTATCCGCACAGAATTTGGCGGTGGATATGTAGTGGGGTCTACGGATCTGCGTGATGGTAAATGGCATCACATTACCTCTGTCTACCTTGGGCAAGGCGATGGTGAGGCAGATGTTACTAATCAGGTGCGGCACTACGTAGACGGGAAACTTGAGCACGTATCAGCTTCGAAGCACCGATCAATCTATACTAAGGTGAATGAAGCAAGCGGCCAATTAGCTTATATCGGAAGACGACTTGAGGATGACAACTTTTTTCATTCTTTGAGGGCAGATATGGATGAGATCTACCTTTTCCCCGCGGCTCTCACACCAGCTCAAATAGAAACTCTCTATCTGGCCAATAAGGTTCCTCAGAACCTCATTCACTCATTTGCTAAGCATTCAGAGTGAATTTTAGTCACTTTAATTTAGATAGTTATGTTTTTTTTGATAAAAGTGTAAAAAAATAGTAATACTTATTCATTATAGTTCATTAGTAGATGCAGAGATAGATCCTCGAGGAGGAGGTCGGTTGCAGACACTGAAAATTATAAATAATAAAACTATGATGAAACACACATTACTTAGCATTGGCTTTGCCGCTGCTGCTATGACAAGCCAAGCAGCTATCGTTTGGACAGGCGCATCTGATAGCGACCCATTCAATGATGCTAACTGGGATCTAACAGGTTCCACAGTCACAACGATTGCAGTTAATACTGCTATTTTGGATAATTTAACAGTCTCAAATTTAGGCACGTCTGCTTCTGGAGATTCTGCAGTGAGTTTTGGCCAATTTCAGTTGGGTGAGGGTTTTTCTATGACTATCACTGGCACAAGCTTTGACCTCACAGGGAACGAGGGGTTTGCTGGAAGTGGTGCTGGCGCGACGGAGACCGTAACTCTCATCGGTTCAACATCTTCCCTTCAGTTTTTCTCAAATGGAATCGATGTCATCGTTGATGGAACGAGTAGTCTCACAATTCGTGGAGGAGGTGACGGTATTAATTCTCAGACAGCGGAGTCTCACGTCAATCTATTGACAGGTGGTATGCTTACGATGACTAACGCTGCTGAAATAACTGAACAAATTGGCGAAGGCGATATCTTCGTTAACGGAGTCCAAGTCACTGCAGGAAACAGAGTTTCTCTAATCAGCGGAACTGGTGCAACTATCACTGCTCTAGCAGCCCCAGTCCCAGAACCATCATCAACAGCTCTTCTAGGTCTAGGTGGACTTGCTCTACTCTTACGTCGTCGTAAGTAATTTTCAGATCAACCATTTTCATGTTTGCTTTTATCCGTCAGGCTACGGCTTGACGGATTTTTTTTGGTCTTAGTCATCGCCGATCAGGTGATGCCACATAGGCGTGCTCATAATGTAGAGACTAATGCGTAAGTGGATGATACTGGAAATATGAAAAAATAGTAATACTTTTGAATTTTAACTCATTAGTAGATGAATGACTCGGAGTCGAAAGAGTATCTGAGAAAAATATAAACTATATCACTAAAAAATGACTAAAAAAATACTACTCAGCCTAGGCCTAGCGGCTACAACAAGCAACGGAGCTATATCACTCATCGCACACTATACATTCGACGCCGATGCCACCACCGCGACAGTTGGCACAAACGGAACTGCGGGTGCTTCAGCCTCACATACGACAGGTGATTGGGCAGTTGGCGGCGGAGCTTTGAATCTTGACGGAACGGCCGGTGCCGCAGCTGGCAACGCTGGTTTAGTAGGAGGTGATAGCTTCACATGGACCGATGACAGACGCGTAATCGCCTTTTGGATGAAAGGGGCTGCCCAGTCCAGTGCTCAACCTCCCACAATGATCTCTCTTGGCTCAGGTTCTGCCAGTGGTGCTCGCTTTGACGTTAACCTGACTGGCGCTAGCGATAATCTTTTGCGTGCCGAAGTGCAAGGCGGAGGCACTTCAACTGCGGTTAATCTACTTTCAGATTCATGGTTACATGTAACCATCGTAGTCAATACTGACGGAGCAAATTTATCTAATACAACTTACTATGTGCATGATCAGCTGGGAGCTTCTGTCGCTACCGCTAATTTCACTGACACAAGAGCACTAGTTACTGGCGCCGGTCCCTTACGCATTGGTGATTCCTTCCAGGGCGGTGAACGTGAGTTCACTGGACTCATTGACGACGTTCGCCTCTATAACGATGACGGAGTTGGTGCATTCACCTTTGGAGCATCAGACGCTCAGGCTCTAGCTCTCCAATTCGACGGCGTCCCAGAGCCATCATCCACAGCTCTTCTAGGTCTAGGTGGACTCGCTCTGCTCTTACGTCGACGTAAGTAATTTCAGATCAACCATTTTTATATTTGGTTTTATCCGTTAGGTCCTCCAGCCTGACGGATTTTTTTTGTAATACTTCTGCAGATTTTACCATTAGTAACAAAGGGTGATTATCTAACTTATTCATCCCATAGAACCATTTTCATTATGAGATTTAAGTCCATTCATTATCCTATTTTTGCATTGTTAAATCTTTGCTCATTTGCCGTGGCAGCTCCAAACATTATTGTGGTCATGACTGATGATTTGGGTTTCGGCGATATCTATAATTTACATCAGAAAATTCGCGATAACGGGGCTGGCGGAGGAATCGCTGGGGACGGCATACGTAATGGAAGTGAGGAAGCATTTATTCACACTCCATTTCTAGATAGGATGGCAGCTGAGGGAGCTAAGCTTACGAGACACTACACATCGGCTCCCGTCTGTGCTCCAGCTCGTGGATCGCTACTACAAGGCAGGGACCAAGGGCATGCTAATATTCGTAATAACTCATTTGATAAAGTGATTTCTAATAATCACACTCTGGGCTCAGTCATGAAAGAAGCTGGCTACTACACCGCGTGCGTCGGTAAGTGGGGAGTCGGCGGCACTAGTCCGACTGTGGATGGGCGTCCGAATACTCGGGGTTTTGATTATTTTTACGGATACACTCGTCACATTCATGGTCACCAACACTATCCTGGGAATGGTGGCACAGTGATCGAGCAATCAACTCCAGTTACCAGTGGATTAGCAAATGCCTACACTACGGATCTCTGGACGGCAAAAGCCAAGCAGATCATTCAAGATCGCACCGCATCTAATCCAGCTACTCCATTCTTTCTCTATCTCGCCTACGATGCTCCTCATGCTCAGCTCCAGACTCCTACTCAAGCTTATCCTTCCGGCAACGGAACTACAGGAGGTCTCACTTGGCCACTGAATACTAATTCAGGAACTAATAATTCCTACATTCATCCAGACTACATCACGCTGGGAAATGCGGCTGCTCGCCACGCTACGATGGTGAGACGCCTTGATACTTCGATGGGGGACATACTCCAAACGCTTCGTGATCTGAATATTGCAGATAACACACTGGTAATTTTTACCTCAGATAATGGCACACACAATGAGAGCGGTTCTGGTGGATCAGTTTCACATGATCCTCGTAATTTTGACTCTTATGGTATTCTAGAAGGGATCAAGCGTGATACCTGGGAAGGTGGAATTAGGATGCCAACATTCGCATGGTGGCCTACCATGATTGGCGATAATAACGCAGCTACTCCCGCTCTAGATTCTATCCGACCATCAGCATTCTGGGACTGGATGCCTACTATCGTGGATGCGGCTGGTGTGACTCCTCCTGCTTGGTCCAGCGGTGTGTCTCTATTGCCTGAACTTACTAAGTCAGGAACGCAACAGGACAAAGGTTATCTTTACTTTGAATATAACGTAGGTGGGTCGACTCCGAACTACACAGATTTCCCCAATCACGGTGGTGATGCCCGTGGACAAATGCAGGTGATCTTTTTAGACGACACAGATGGAAAACGCTACAAAGGAATCAGAACGGGTATCTCTAACCATACACAAAATTTTGAAATATATGATGTAGATGCGGACCCTTCAGAGAGCAATAATCTGGCTGGATCGAAAGCTGCGCTTCAGCAGAAGATGAAAGATAAAGTCCTCCAGGTGCGCATCGATGGTGACTACAACAGATCTTATCTCAGCAGTGAAAACACAGCGCCAGCTACACCTTCTAGCACAGTAAATGGCCTAGACTACAAAGCATTCACGGGAAGCTGGCAGTGGGTGCCAGAGACTGACTATCTGACACCAGTCGCTGTGGGTGATAGCACGAATCTGGATCTGACCAAGCGCACCCAAGATGATAATGTAGCTCTTGAATTTACAGGCTACATTTCTATTCCTACTGATGGCACTTATACCTTCCAAATGAGCTCAGATACTACCGTGGGTAACAATTCCTCAGGTTCGATGCTCTGGATTCACGATGCACATATTATTGATGATGATTTCAATCATACAGGAGCTACGAAAAGTGGAACCATGAGACTCAAAGCGGGGCTTCATCCTATCCGAGTTCTCTACAAGCACACCACTGGCACTCACGATATAAACTTACAATACTCCGGTCCAGGTGTCACTCTACAGACAGTTCCAGACAGTGCTTTATTCCGTGACGGAATACCTTCACCGCTACCTCAGGCAAATCCAGACGGAGCAAGCACCAATGGGATGAACCCCGTAGTGATCCCTGTGCTGAACAATGATACAGACGATGGAGCTCCTAGTGCTTTGAGTATTCAGTCAGTTGGTTCTCCGTCATTTGGCACAGCAGTCATCAGTGGCTCTTCCATCACTTACACGGCCAATGCAGATCGATATGGCACAGATCAGTTTACCTACACGATCACAGATGGACTGAATGTTTCGACTGCTACAGTGACGGTAAATGTCAGAGTGAACTCTAGTGACCTATGGTATCCTCTCAATGAAACGTCAGGAGCTACGGTTTACGAAGCTGGTGGATCTTTAGATGGAACGCACTCTGGATTTGCTGACAGCGAGGCAGCGCATATAGTCGGCAAGCATGGCTATGCACTCACTTTCGATGGAGATAATGATCAGGTCAATCTAACCGGAATAACTCTCCCAACTGGAAGTAGCGAACGCACAGTCTCTGCATGGATCAGAACATCCGCCACCACAGACTCTGAAAACCAAGTGATTTTCAACTATGGAGTCAATACCAATGGCAAGAGATTCAGTCTCCGTTTAGATAAAACCTCTGCTATCAATCAAACTCTACGTATAGAAGTGCAAGGAGGCTTTATCCGTGGAACTACCAAGCTCAACGACGGGCAATGGCATCACGTAGCGGCAGTGGTTAAGGACTTCAATAATGACATGGTCACCAATGTCGACGAAGTGAAACTTTATGTAAATGGTGCGCTTGAAACGATAGCTAGCTCTAGCACTCAATCAATAGACACCGACACTACGACAGGCACAGGAGTCATAGGCGGTGCTAGTCATTCTGCTACGTATAATTTCAAAGGAGAGATCGACGAAGTGCATATCTATAACTCTGCCAAGACGGATGCCGAAATTCTAGCTCTCTCTGGTGCTACATCTCAACCGTCTGACGCATGGCTGTATCGTCACTTTGGTGATAATCCTCCAGCTTGGACGGTGGATGATGATCATGACGGTTTCAACTTGCAGCAAGAGTATGCTCTCGGTGGCAATCCTCATTATTCAGATCCACAAGTGATGCATCCAAATTCTGTATTTAATGCGGCTACGTTGAAGCTAGAGGTAAGTTACAATAGACGAATTCTAGGCTCCCATGAAATCACTTACACGGTCCAAGCATCGAACGATGTAGAATCTTGGGTTTTGCATACTACAGAAATCAATAGTCTATTGCATCCTACCTTAGGCTCAGATTTTGAAAGAGTTTCTTGTGAAACTAATCAGACGAGCGCTCAGCAATCTACACAGTCTGTGCGTATCAAAACTGATCTGTTGGGTGCGCCATAAATACCTCTGCCATAGCTCTAGTGAGGGCACATGATTTTATACAAATCTTCAGCCTGTAGGAGAGTTGTTCGTCCTCAAAGGACCTAATGTGCAAAGCCGTGGACTTCAGTTCATAGTATAAATCACAAACAAACACTGTGCTGAAGGCATAGCGGAAGTCGCTCCTAATACTCCCTGTCTAACAGATAGTGAGCGATTTGCTCTAGTCTGATGGCTTTCTTGCCGAGTGGCTTGAGCGCATCGAGTGACTTCTTAGTGAGGCGTTTTGCTTC
>CAKZNV010000052.1 GCA_937132085.1 uncultured Rubritalea sp.
TAAAACTATTGTCAGTGAAGTAAATCTGCCTAGGAGCTTGGCAAATCGCTTTTACCTGCTAAATATTTTGATATGCAAATCCACTCCGCAGAATTTGAGACTAGCTCAGCAGACCTTGAATCTTGCCCACCAGAATCTCTACCAGAATTCGCATTCGTAGGTAGATCTAATGTTGGCAAATCTTCACTCATCAATATGATTTCGGGTCAGAAGAAAGATATCGCTATCGTGTCTTCCACTCCAGGACGCACGCAGTTGATTAACTTTTTCAACATGAATAAGAAGTGGAAACTAGTCGACCTTCCAGGATATGGCTATGCGAAGACTTCAAAATCTCAACAGGAAAAGTTCCAAGAATTCGTCACCGACTATCTCCTCAACAGGGGCAGCCTAAAGTGTGTGTTTGTTCTAATCGACTCTTCAATCCCACCTCAAGCGATTGACCTAAGATTTACTCAGTGGCTGATGCAATCCAAAGTCCCCTTCGTTCTCGCCTTCACTAAAGCAGATAAAGCAAAGCGTGGAGCAGTAGAGAGAAACCAAGATGCATTCATGTTAGCTATGAGTGAATGGTGTGATGGACTACCTAGATTCTTCACCTCATCAGCGAAGAAAAGAGACGGTAGAAGATCAATTCTCGAGTTCATCGATAGTGCCGTGCGTGGTCCTAAGAAAAAGTAGTTAGTCGATTGTGCTTAGCATTTAGACTTAGTGTGAAATTTATCTCCGCACACTTCTTTCAAGTTGCATAGTCCTCACTTTTTGTTAGAGTGAAGTGTTGATGGATTTATACGATCAGAAAACCTTAGAACTCACCCTCAAAGCGTCTAATGAAGGCATTTGGGATTGGTGGGTTGGTGATGAGGACATCTACTACTCAGATCGAGTTTGCAGCTTCTATGGTGTCGACGCTGACCAGGCACCTAACATCATGACCCAACCTGAGCTGCTTTTGCATCAGGAGGATGTCGCTTACTTTAAAAACATTCTTAGCCTAACGCTCATGGATTCTCATGAGGAATTCCTCGGTGTAGATTGCCGCATTGTTCAGCCAGACGGCTCACTTACTTGGCTTAGAATACGGGGAATCGTTGTATGGGAAAATGGTAAACCATTGCGTATTGCCGGCTCCATGATCGACATCTCTAAACGTAAGCTAGCTGAAAAACTCATCAAAGAAGAGCGTAATATGTTACGACTAGTCATTGATAACATCCCGCTACAGGTTTATTTCAAAGACACTGAGTCCAACTATATTTTAGTAAATCAACGCCAAGCTGAATGGCTGGGAGTAAATACCCCTGAGGAAGTTCATGGTAGAACTGGTGCTGATTTCTTCTCTAGCGAAAGCTGGCAAATCTCTCGAAATGAAGAGATCCAGATCATGCAATCTGGTATTGCGGTCATTGATGGACTGCAAAAAGAAACTTGGCCAGATAGGCCGAATACTTATGTGCAGAAGAACAAATACCCCTGGTATGATAGTGCTGGAAATTTACTCGGATTATTCGGTATCTCCTGTGATGTCACTAGTCTGGTCAATGCGCAGAAGAAGATGGAAGGCCTAGCTCTGAATCTAAAATCGATCAATAAAGAATACGAAGAAGAGCTCATTTTAGCCAGAGAGATACAGCATGCCATCCTTCCAGAAAATTCAAACGACTGGGAAGACAAACTCGAGCAATGGAGTGATAGACTAAACATCGCTCAGCTCTACATCCCTGCTACTCACCTCGCTGGTGACTACTACGATATCATTTCCGTAGATGAAAACCGCATTGGTTTCCTCATCGTAGATGTGATGGGCCACGGAGTTCGCTCAGCTCTTATCGTGTCTCTCATACGAGGACTGTTAGAACAGGCTCAGCCTTATGCTCACAAGCCGTCAGATTACTTACAACAAATTAACCATGGTCTCTCTACTCTACTCTCACGCACCTCATCAGCGCTGTTTGCTTCAGCCTGCTACTGTGTGCTAGATTTTTCTGAAAATACTATCTCCATGACCTGCGCTGGACATGACCAGCCATTAATCGAGTTCAAACAAGCTGAGACGACCATTAATGTCCCAAAAGACCCAGCTCTTGGATTTTTCCCAGATGCCGAGTATTCAGAGACTGTCATCCCACTCGATCAGGTAAAAAAAATCCTTCTCTTTACCGATGGCTTATATGAATCAGTCAACGAGCAGGATGAAGAATGGGGAACGGAGCGACTACAAAAATCATTTCAACAAGCTTCTAACAATAATAACATAACGCATATGCAACAAACGATCTATGACAGTGCTCTTGCTTGGGTAGGTGAACTTGGATTCAATGATGACGTTTGTATTTTAGGAGCTGAACTTAAATAATTCGATGAACGAGGACGCACTCATAAACCCAGAAAACAAAGAACTAGATAGACTCTTGCTAGCTCTGCGTGCCTCAAATGAAGGTGTCTGGAAATGGGATCTTGAAGCAAATGAAATCATCTACTCAGACCGCTTACTCAGCTTCATCGGATACCCTGCTGAAGAGGCTCCCCATTTATTTCATAACCTAAGCTCCCTCTACCATGAGGAGGATTATAAAAAACTGCAGGACTGTCTGGATGAAGTCTTTTCACCCAATGGTCCGGAAATCTTCGGAGCAAACTGCCGATTTTTACATCCTAGCAACACCTGGCGCTGGCTACGGATCAGAGGTGCGTGCATCAGAAATGAGAATAAACAAGTCATCATGCTAGCGGGTTCAGTGATCGATATCACTAGGCGTAAAACTGCTGAACTAGACCTTGAGGAAGATAGACACGTTCTCAATCTGTTAGTGGAAAGCATTCCTGTGAATGTCTATTTCAAAGATAAAGAGTCAAAATTCCGCATGTCTAACACTGCCACAGCTCTGAAGATGGGGCTGCCTAACAAGGAAGCTATAATCGGCACTTCAGATCATACTTTTTTCGATGCCAAGCATGCTGACAAATCACGTAAAGATGAAGTATCGATCATGGAGACTCTCCAAAAACATGATGGTAATCTTGAAAAAGAAACATGGCCAGGTCAACCCGACTCATGGTGCATCACCAGTAAGCAGCCGTGGTTAGATAACAAAGGCAGAGTCAAAGGCACATTCGGCGTCACTAATGATGTGACTGACATGGTAAATATTCAGACCCGCCTCGTCAATGTAGCTCAAGCTCTAAAAGATAAAAACCAAACCTTTAAAGAAGAGCTAGACTTAGCAACAGAAGTGCAACAGTCCATTCTTACCAAACATATTCCCCCGCTCACTAGTAGCAATTACACCGCAGATTTCACCACAGAATACATCCCGATGAGTGGACTGGCTGGTGACTTCTACGAAATCATCCCCATCTCAGAATCTAAAATGGGCATTCTCATGTGCGATGTCATGGGTCATGGAATCAGAGCGTCACTCATTGTAGCAATGTTACGTGGGCTAATTACTAAAGAGGTCGAGTCCGCCCATCAGCCAGACTCATTCCTCTATGGGCTCAATCAAGGCTTGATCAAGATAATGAGTAAAGCCGGCATCACCATGTTTGCCACCGCCATTTATATCGTAATCGATCTCGAATCCAAACTCATCACACTTGCTGATGCTGGACATCCACTCCCCATTGTTAGAAAAGGCAATACGTTCCAACAACTCACTCCACCGGGATACAAAGCTCAGTCTGCACTAGGGCTTGTCCCTGAGACGCTCTATAATTCACACACCATTCATCTCTCCATGCTAAGTGAACTCATCCTGTTCACCGATGGCATTTACGAAATAGAAAATAAAGATGGTGAGGAACTAGAAATTGAAGGAGTCATTCGCCTCCTCAATGAGATTTCAACGCAAGAAGATAGCCAATCTCACTCTATCGAAAAGCTTATCAACTCACTACGTAGTTATGCTACCCAAGAACTATTCAACGACGACGTCTGTATGGTCAGCGCATCATTTAAATCTTCATAATTCATGGACTTCACTGAAATAGATAGAGAGGACTTTAGGCGACTACTTGGTGACATTGGCTCTACATTTATGCCTTTCGGTAAATTTGGCCCCAAAGACTACCCACCCAAAGGAATCCCCATCATGGATCTCCCGCCAGAATATCTCTCATGGTTCAAGGAAAGAGGGTTCCCCAAAGGTCAACTCGGGGAACTCATGCTTATGGTCTGTGAGATAAAAGAAGTCGGCATGGATAGCCTGTTCGACCCACTACGCAAAGTAA
Source organism: uncultured Rubritalea sp. (assembly GCA_937132085.1). Lineage (GTDB taxonomy): Bacteria > Verrucomicrobiota > Verrucomicrobiia > Verrucomicrobiales > Akkermansiaceae > Rubritalea. Next base: position 4,231 of record CAKZNV010000052.1, read on the forward strand.
ACGGAGGCAGAGCCAGCACTCGTAAACGTAAGCCGAAGTCTGACTTTTAAAGTCTCTACTCAGTATCGCTCCTAAACACTCACAGGTGAATAGTTAGCCGGCACTGTCACTACTTCCATCCCAGCACATTGAGCAGCGATGATTCCAGCTGGAGCATCTTCGAATACTAGACAGTTTTTAGGATCCACCTCTAGTAACTTAGCTGCTTCTAGGAAAATATCAGGAGCAGGCTTACCACACTTCACGTCACTGGCAGTCACCACTTCATCAAACAAATCGCTGATACCTACTGCTTGAAGAGTTTTCTCTACTACGATTCTTGTTCCTCCACTAGCTACAGCCAATGGAATCCTACCTCTAACAGAACGTGCGTAGTTCACCACATCTTCGATCACTTCCACCTTGTCGAGCATGTCCATAAACGCGGCACGCTTAGCAAGAGCTATTTCGGTTGGGTCGAGTTTCAAGCCAAACTCACCATTGAGTTCTTCGACAATATCTTTAGTAGGTCTACCTCCCATAGAGTAAAACACATCCTCAGGGAAAACATCTTTTGGCACACGGAACTGAGATAAAGCCTCACACCAAGCAGCAAAATGAGCAGGCATAGAGTTAACGAGAGTGCCGTCTAAATCAAAAATTACAGCCTCAAAGCTGCCAGCAGGAATATCAAGATCACCAAAGGAATTCATGCACGCTTTAGAGCCAATATCAGATCACAATGCAAGCACCTAAATCATAAATAAAGTGAATATTTAAGCCTCTTCCTTACGTATCTATAATAATGCTCTTCATTTCACCTGCTTTTCACACAGTTTTCATCAAGACTTCACAATGATCTGAGAGAGTCGTTTCGAATTAGCCAACGATGATCCACTTTATAAAACAACAACTACTAGCTGCCATCCCCGCACTCTGTCGTGGAGACCGTGAGTTAGTAGATCGCTGGATGACTCACTCACCAGCGAAAATGCTCTGCCTCACTCTACCCATCATCATTCTAGGCTGCGGTTGCTACGGACTCAGCATGGGACTTTGGCAGGGCTGGCAAATGGCTAGCTACGCTGGCATAAAATTCCCATTAGTCGTCATCGCTACTCTCTGTGTCAACGCGATCATCAACGGAATGTTCGCCATGGCTCTCGGTTCAGGAATTTCATTCCGTCAGAGCTTGCAGTTACTGTTCACCGCATTTGCCATCTGCGCACTGATACTTGGAGCTCTCAGCCCCATCACCATCGGCATGGCGCTACAGGGACCATCGACCGATGAAACTGGAGCCAAGACTTTCCACAGTATCACCATGCTAACTCACGTCTTCATGATCTCCTACGCTGGGATAGTTTCCCACTCTATGCTTCTCTCATCGCTACGCCACTACGCAGCTAATAGATCTGCGGCTAACAAAACATTCATCGCTTGGCTCATAGGAAACCTCTTCGTGGGAGCACAGATAGGCTGGATCTCTCGCCCCTTCTTCGGAACCCCAGGTAGCGGAGTCGAATTCCTACGTGAAGACAAATTCTCAAGCTCATTCTACGAAGCCATTTACAGCGCATTTATTAACATCATCAACTAACCCAAATCACTATTATGGAAACACCAAACACACCAGAATCAGGAAACAAACCTACTCATCCGGAACACGAACATACTAGAGAGCAATGGCTAGAACCTCGCCCCGCTCAGCGCACACCGAGCTATGATTACTCTTCACAGAAGCCACCTGAACCACCCTACGAGAAAAGCTTCATCGAAGGAGAACAGACCTTCTCTAACATTATCAGTCACCTACTGAAGAAACCGCTTAGCGTCATCCACACCATCGATGAAAAAGAAAACTTTCGCTGGCTCCCCATCTTCATCACTACACTGATCGCACTCACTCTATTTGGCTTCATCATTGGTTCATTTAATGGCGTCACTGAGCAAATGTGGGCAGCGCCAGTCAAAATCGTCGGCGGCATACTCTTCAGCTCCATCATCTGTATTCCCAGCCTCTACATCTTCTGCTGCATCGGTGGACTTGATCTAAAATTCAGCACTATCTTCGGAATCCAAGTCTGCACTATAGCCATCACTAGTATCCTACTCATCGGATTCTCACCAGTGATTTGGCTATTCTCTAGCAGTAGTAATTCTATCAGCTTCTTCGGGTTTCTCGCCCTACTCATATGGATCATTTGCTTATTCATGGGATTAAAATTTCTCACTAAGTCAGGTAAAGCATTCGGTATGAAACACACCAAACACCTTTACCTCTGGGCAGGGATTTTCACACTAGTCACCTTACAAATGCCTACCACGCTACGTCCAATTATCGGATCTAAAGACACCAAAGAACCATTCTTACAGCTAGACGAGAAGAAGTTCTTCCTCCAGCACTGGGGTGAAGAAATGGATACCGACATCAATGAACCTGAAAGCAATTCATACGATAGATAATTCTGAATAATCATATGGTTGGCTCTTCAGCGCATGCTGTGTGTGTCATGTCCTTTAAGGTAAGTTGTTAGAGCCAACCATTAATTCAAATCACTCCAGTCATGGACTTCTCACTACAAAAATCGATCCTCTCTAGGAACCTAAGATACTGGGGAATCCATTCACTCATCAATGCCATTCCAAGTTTTGCTATAGCCTACACTCATGATTGGAACACAGCTAAATGCGTCATAGCCATGCTGCTAGGTATCATCATCTACATCGGTTTCCTCACCTATTTTACTAGCCTGACAGATATAAACCACTTCCTCTCTAAGCCCTTTATGAAACGAGCTCTTAAAGTAGGCACTTGGTTCAGAGCCATTATTTGCCTTATCCCCATTCCATTTTTCCTTTTTTACTATTTATTTCCAGAGCTAGCCCAAAAAAGCGCATTAGCGCCCTCATTTACTTGGGGATTTGATTTCATCTCTGGCTTACTCTCACATGAGATATACCGTAACTTTGCCAACATCATTCCCATCAGAGGAGTTCACAACTTTTTGCCCACTATCTTGATCACTATCATGCAAGGCTTCTTCATCACCTCCTCACTATTCGTATCTGGCCTAATGTTCTCTGGGCTAATGTTCTCTGGGCTATGGTCACTTCCCAAATTAGGAGATAAAGTCGTCACTCCCCCTATTCGCCCTTAACATTGGTAAAAGACATTACTCTGTTGTTCTCGCTGAGTCGCCTCCGCCTTTTACCTTGCTTGATCAGGACGCGTTAGATAAATTGAATAATCTATTAGAGAATAGATTATTTCATATGACAAAATCAGCCGCACCCAAGAAATACTGGGCATTTATCTCCTATTCATCAAAAGATAAAAAATGGGGACAATGGCTACACCGGCGACTAGAGTCATACCCTATCCCTAAGGAATTACAGGGAACCAAACTCTTCGATGGCTCCGTCTTAGGTAAGAACCTCCGTCCTGTTTTTCGTGATCGAGACGAGCTATCTGGATCATCTGATCTTGGTCCAGCTATTCTAAATGCACTTAAAGAATCTCGCTTCCTTATCGTTCTTTGTTCAAAAAACTCTGCTAAATCTGAATGGGTCAATAAAGAGATCGAAGACTTCAAACAACTCGGTAATGAAGAGAACATACTAGCCCTCATTCTCGACGGGGAACCCAACGCCAGCTCTAACAACTCGATCGACAGTAACCAAGAATGCTTCCCACCTGCTCTCTGCTATCCATCTGAACCTCTTGCTGGTGATCTCCGCAAAGAAGGCGACGGCAAAGAGCGAGGCTTTCTCAAAGTCCTCTCAGGTATCGCCCAGCTAGACTTCGATACTCTCTATCGTCGACACGAGAGAGCCCAACGCAAGAAACGTATCACTCTCTCAGTGATCGCTTCTATCGTCATCGCTTCCCTAACAGCTCTATTATTATTCGCCATCTCTCAGAAGCAACTAGCTGAAGAGCAAAGAACCATTGCTATTAGCGCAGAGGCAGCAGAAAGAACCCAACGGCAGATTGCTCAGAGTGCTGAAAAAGCGGAAATAGTGCAACGGAAACTGGCCGAAGCTAAAACGATCCAAGCTAATATAAACCTCTCGAATAAGCTCCTCGAAAAAGGACTCGATCACCTAAGCCAAGGGAATCTAGAAGAAGGTCTTTCTACTTTATGTCTCAGTCTTCGCACATGGCCAGAAAACACCTACGCTCGTGACCGACTACTCTACGAGCTCTCTCATAGATCATGGCTTCTTTCCGCATACTCAGAAGTTCTACCATTCGAACTCTTAGCCACAAAACTACCTAAGAGTTCAAAATTAGAGCACACGTCTACTGAGCTCACTATTCAGTCAAACCCTGACGGTTCCATGACACTCTCAGAAGTCTTTTCAGATGACAACACGATGGAAACGGCGCACAAGCCAACAACTAGACAGTTCACACTATCTAAAGATGGTCAGTGGCAAAAAGAAACTAAAGTAACTTCAGAGATATTGTCAAATCTTCAAGGCCAAACATATCTCGATCTCGGAAATGGAAGAACCCTCCAAGTAGAAGAGATCGAAGCTCCAGCAGGCTGCTGTGATATCTATGTGACGAAAGGTGATGAAAGAATCCCATTCCTCAGCGCCGACTACGAGAATAAGCTTAAGCCAACAATTCCTTTCGGTATCGCCTCACTCAGCCCTGATAAATCTACCATCGTAATTGTAGGTATGGTTGAGCCTGTAGAGCTCGAAAATCATGATGGCTACATGTGGGACGGCACAGTTTACGTGACATTTTGGAACTCTGATACACTCCAACAAATCAGTAAAAAATCATTTAATCTACAATTAGCAGAAGATTCCGACATCAAACGCATTCACTGGAATGGTAAGTCTCTAGTGATCCATTCAGGTAGAGACAATCGTGATTATGATCGTTTAGACTGGATTGATGTATCTACAGGATCTCCCAATTATCTAATTCAGAACAAATCCGTTCAAGCAGGCATTTGGGATTTTAATAACGGCCACCTGCATCGTCTAACAGTTGTAAATTCCAACTCTGACTCACCTACTATAAAATGTTCTCATTTAAAGTATCACAGTCTAAGTTCTGCTCTTATGAAGAGCTACTCACCGTCTAAAGCTGAAGCTAACTTCTTCTCTAAAAAAGACTCTGATCTGGAAACAGAAACCACTCTCAAGTCATATCTTTCAGAAGCTATCTTAGAGGGTAGCGACGACTCATCTGGTTCTAATATTGAAGTCAGAGATGAAGAAAATAACATCCTATTTAAAACCAGAGTTTCTGTCTCATCTGGTGAAGGTGGACGAACGATTAGAGACGTATCCTATTCGGGAAATCATGAATATATCAGTATCAAAGGATTTTCTGTTGGTGGAGGTATCACTGACTGGGAGCTATTAGATACCAAATCAGGACTCCGTATTTTCCCAACTGCATATTCGAGTGAATCCAAAGATTGGATTGAACTAATCCCCCTATTAAATCGTCAAGATTACTTCTACGGCATGCATTTCTATGGACTCGAAGCTGTAGGTTGGTCCTCCGATGGCAAAGCTCTTATATTAGCCTCAGAAGGAACATCTAACGACAGTTACTCTGGGCCCTACAAACATTTATGGATGAAGGGCGCCTATCAAGTCACACCAAATGATAACGATCCCAGAGATACATTCTGGCTTCCTCTTCAGTTCTGCCAGACTCCCGTCCCATCTTGGTTTTTAGACAGCATTGAACCAGTAATAGGCCTCAGAGCTGAACAATCAGGCCGAATGGTAACTTCTCCTATCAATTCGAACCAAAAACAATCTCTTCAATTAACAGCAACTAAACACAAAAATAGTGAGTATGGTAAGTGGTTAGAGTTATTCACCTCTACAAAGTGAAATCATCATTCATCAGCTTTAATCATCATTCCTCTAAAGAAAGTGAAGTAAGTAGAGAAAATATACTTTAAACCTCCTGAGTATTCCTTTATCTCAGCCACATCATGAGCACTAAAGAAGCATTAGCACTACTCACCGCCGGAACAGCTAAAGTCCTTAGCGAAAAAGAACTGGCTGAAAAACTAGAACTCGGACGCCCACTCCGAGTCAAGCTAGGCGTTGACCCTACTGCTCCAGATATCCATCTCGGTCACACCGTAGCTATCGAGAAGCTACGCCAGTTCCAGAAGCTCGGCCACACAGCAGTGCTCATCATTGGTGATTTCACCGCTACTGTCGGAGACCCTACTGGACGCTCAGTAGCTCGACCTCCGATCACTCGTGAAGAAGTGCTAGCCAATGCTAAAACCTACACTGACCAAGCATTCAAAATTCTCGATCCAGAGAAAACTGAAGTTGTCTACAATGGCGACTGGTTCCGCAAGATGACTTACGAGGAAGTGCTCAAGCTCAACTCTCGTGTCACAATGCAACAGATGCTCCAGCGTGAAGACTTTAAAAAACGTATAGCAGATGGCACAGAAGTCCGCCTCAATGAGATCCAATACCCAATTATGCAGGGCTGGGACTCAGTCATGGTGAAATCTGACGTAGAACTCGGCGGAACTGATCAGCTCTTTAACAATCTCGTAGGCCGTGATTTCCAAAAAGAAGAAGGAATGCCTCAGCAAGTAGTCATTCTCATGCCTCTACTAGAAGGTCTCGATGGAGTGAAGAAGATGTCTAAGTCATCTCACAACTACATCGGAGTCAGTGAGCCAGCTAAAGACATGGTCTCTAAAATCATGGGCATCTCAGATGATCTTATGGACAAATACTACACCATGCTACTCGGTGAAGATCGTGACCAATCTGTCGACCCACGTGAAGCTAAGCTAGAGCTCGCTCGCAAGATCGCTACCCGCTACCACTCAGCTGAAGAAGCTGACGCAGCAGTAAAGATCTCTCGTGAAATGAGCAGCGGAAATCTCGCTGCAGGAGCTACTGAAGTCTCTCTAACAGATCTTCCAGCAGACCTCACCGTTCTAACACTTTGTTCCACTGCATACCAGGTAGCCTTCAATCTCAAGAAATCTAATGGTGAGCTAAAGAAGCAATCCATCATCCCAGGAGCCATCCAGCTCAACGGTGAAAAAATCACTGACCCAGCGGCAACGATCGAAGTCAAAGCTGACGACGTGCTACGCCTAAGCAAGAAGCACATCGTGAAGTTTGTAGTTTAGTCTGAAACGATATAGCTGTCAGCACTGCAATGGGTTTCACCAACCCAAGAAAACAGTGCAAATCAGTTTATAATCAGT
>CAKZNV010000053.1 GCA_937132085.1 uncultured Rubritalea sp.
CAGTGCAAGATGGGGCGTTATGCTGATGCTGTGGAGCGTAGGCTTTGCCTTGATTCCAAAACAAGACAGTGCAAGATTGGAGGCATTGGCACAATCCTCAGCATGTAGCTTTGCCTTGATTCCAAAACAAGACAGTGCAAGATCTTTTACAACTAGACAATTCAAAAGCATTCGCTTTGCCTTGATTCCAAAACAAGACAGTGCAAGATACCTACCAGAAGCCAAACATGCAAGAAGCAGCTTTGCCTTGATTCCAAAACAAGACAGTGCAAGATATTTGAGTAGCTTCGGATGTGGTTCTATTGGCTTTGCCTTGATTCCAAAACAAGACAGTGCAAGATTGGATCTGATGATGCATCGAGATCAGCTGTAGCTTTGCCTTGATTCCAAAACAAGACAGTGCAAGATGAGTGGTGGGGTGCTGATCAAGCTGGTATGGCTTTGCCTTGATTCCAAAACAAGACAGTGCAAGATAGGCTGTAAGGTGGTATTATGCCAAAGACGGCTTTGCCTTGATTCCAAAACAAGACAGTGCAAGATAAAAATAAAAATCTAAAGCCTCTAACAATGGCTTTGCCTTGATTCCAAAACAAGACAGTGCAAGATCTCCTTGCATGATGCCCCACGCCCGCCCTAGCTTTGCCTTGATTCCAAAACAAGACAGTGCAAGATGCAGTTCGTTGTGATCAAAACTATGAAAGAGCTTTGCCTTGATTCCAAAACAAGACAGTGCAAGATAGCACACCTCCTTGAGCTAGCAGAGCTACAGCTTTGCCTTGATTCCAAAACAAGACAGTGCAAGATTGTCTTGCGCTATACCTACCGCAAAGGCAGGCTTTGCCTTGATTCCAAAACAAGACAGTGCAAGATGCCATGGATCTCTACCATCAGCGATAACGAGCTTTGCCTTGATTCCAAAACAAGACAGTGCAAGATTGATGAATAGGATAAAGTTTGAAGGTGTTTGCTTTGCCTTGATTCCAAAACAAGACAGTGCAAGATTTCAGAGTTGCTCCTGTGAAGTTGAATTTAAGAGCGTTTAATTCTGAGGATCTAACAACATTGTTAGGTGAGCCTATGATTTCCACAGAACCGCTAGGTGCGTATATGTCTTCGATTATATGGCCGCCAGCAGAACCGCTGTCTATCTGAACAACCTCCCTGCTAGTCTCACAAGTTACATTCTTGATTTTCCAAGGAGTATCTACCTCAGAACCTAGCTTAATACCAGTTCCTCCAGATTTCTTCATAGTGATGCCGTCTACAACTCCTCTACAGTTGTCTTCAACTCGGATGTCATTACCAAAGATTGATTCAGTAAACACCGTATCTCCCCCAACATAGACATCATACCCATTGGTATTTTGAACATAGATGCCGTGGTTAGTGGGATCAATCTCACAACCTTTAACGGATAATCGACCGCCATCCTCAACTTTAATACCGTCTCGCCCTCGGATATAGCATTGCGAAAACTCGGCAGACTGAAACGCATCACTCAGTAGAACCCCTTGAGCTAAATTATCGGTTGCTCCAATAATGCAACAGTTCGCAAACTTTGCATTTCCTTTGTTGGTAAACGGTTTTCCACGGAGACCTACAGCAGGCTTTGCTGTTGATCCAATAAATATACTGTTTGAAACGTGAACCCTCCTGCTACCAAACACCGAGAGAGGTCTCGGACCTCCTACAGATATACAGTTGTTGACTGTCACATAGTCAGATACTAGTAAGTCCAAATTACCAGCACTCAACGCACCATCTCCAGACGCGTTCACACGCACTCCGCCATTATTATAAAGCTGGCAATCGCTGATTGTCAGGTAAACAACCCCCGAGCCAGCAGCATGGATTCCACATCCACCATTGTCATCAAGTAATAGATTCGTTAGAGCTATCTTAGTTCCTCCGTCCAAGTCCACCCCGTCCATCCCGCAGTTCGTGGCTCTTACATTTGTAATGGAGATATCTTCACCATTTTTGAAATTAATCCCCTCATTTTCATCGGCGGTAGGGATGGGATTGAATCTTCCTTTGTTCCCGTCCACTGTAAAGTCAGTAAGGGAAACATTAGAAATGACACCTCCTACATCACCTGACATTACAGGTGTATCGGATGCTACGCTGTCTAGCAGTTTGAAAATAGTTCCTTCTCTCGACCAACCTTTCAAACTCACGTTCGACAATAATGAAATAGCCTGTTTAGGTGAAGAGGGGTCTTTAGAGAGCATATATGTTCCATCTGGAAAAAATACTGTTCCACCACCAATGCTATTAACAAACCCAATAGCACTATTAATAGCAGGTCGATCATCCGCAACACCGTCACCCTTAGCTCCGAAGTCTTTGACATTGTATGCTAACACCTCTTTGATGCGTTCAGCGTTCCTACCTGATCTGTTAAATAAGTCATTCATATTATGTGATTGGTGTGTAGTTTATTCTTAGTTTGGCTGACCCTATAAGGGTTAAAGAGATAGGAGGATGAGCCTGTCCGTCAGAACGCTTGGATTGATAAGCTACCTCGTATATAGAAATGGAGTTATCACCGTTGACATAAGAACCCGTTCCTTCAATAACCTCAGCCTTCCATTCTATAGAGGAAGGGATTATAACGTCGTTTGTGACGTTTTTAAATACTGCTGGCTGCGGCACAGGAAGTGACGGTGATGATCCCCAAGACCCTCCTGGAACAGGTCGAGTTGATGATGCGGCTCCTGCTGCTTGAGCGGCGTAAATGAGAAGAGCTTGCTTCTCTGTAGGTGTAATTGTAGAACAGTTTAGAGTGTCAAGCTCTGCGGCTGACAATGTCCCTGCTTCTATTGCAGAAGCTAGTGCTTCAAAGTATGTATCTTGAGGTAAAGGCATAATAAAATTTTTGTTAGATTTAGTATAAAGGCAGGGAGGCACTAAGCTTCCCTGCCTATTAAATTACATGCTAGGAAGCGTCTACGATGATGAGATCTACGTAGGTGTCTTCAAGAGTAACTCCGACAGGGTTGCTAAGTGTAACCTTAACTCCATCGTCTACACCATCCAACGTGTCACCCGTAAGGATAGCAACATAGATAGTCTTGTGAGTTTCCCCAGCGGCAAATGCGATTGTTCCGTTAGCTGCTGTGTAGTGAGTGTCAGCCACTGCATCACCAAGTTCGGTGAGTGCGTAGTCAACTGATCCTGCAACACTGGTTACTCCTGTGCGTGTGATGTCGAGAGTAACAGCGTGGGCTGTGCCATCACTGAGTGTAGTTACTTTGCCACCAGAAGGAGACATTGATACTGCACTATCTCCAGGCTTGTCAACACACTGATGATTGTCATTAGCGTCTTGTCCACAAGCTCCGCAAGCTTCGATCTCTGCTGCGTTAGGAGCACACTTCTCGTGCTCTTGCGCAAAGACTTCAGCTTCACCAACTGCACGTTCAGCCCCACGGGTAGGTAGGATGAGGTAAGGATCGTCCTTAGAGTGGCAGTATGCAATAGCTCCTGCTCTCTCGGCGTGCTCACACTTAAGTCTATAAGCGTGGTTAGAGATGAGCTGGAACTTAGAGTTCTTCTTATTGTTCGGCAACCAAGCACCGTCCAGAACAGAGATTGAGAAGTTAGTAGGAAGCTGTGCGTCTCCCACTGGTTTCATTGTCTCTTTGATTCTGAATCGAGAGAACGCTGTAGGGTGGATATGGAATGCAAGCGTGCACATGTCGTAAGTCTGACCATCGCACTTGATGCGTGCTTGATTGTAGTCATGGTTAGGACGTTGTCCAACTCCGCCAAGCTCTTCGACAATGTTCTTCTTAGGGAAGACACGGACGAAAGCATACTGAGTCGCTCCTGTCACAGGGTGGACTCCGTCAGGCTTGAAGTAGCCACGAACAGGTCGTGCGATGAACACAGCTTTGATGTCTTCGTAGACATGGAACGAACGTCCGTAGAGAGCCTCTTTAGGATCTTTAAGAACTTCCACATTGAAGCTTGCGTTACCAGCTCCGAGTGCTCCAGCTTTTCTACCTTGGTGCTCAACGATAGCGTCATACCAGTCGTTACGAGTGACCTCGATACTTAGGTTTCCGTCAGCGTCAAGAGCATCTTCAAACATCATGTGATCTCTGTAGTCGATGAGATACGAGATGCTGAGTCGTCCTTCAGGTGGTGCGTGCCAGCCGCCCTTAGTCAGGGTGAATGCTCCGCTAGTGATAGACCCGTTAGCTTCACCAAACTCGATTACTCGGTTTTGGAGTTCAGCTTCGTAGTTCTCCATACCATACTTACGGTATGAACTATACATTCCTGCGAAGAATCCGTCAACGTGTGCGTCACCGATACGTAGGTAATCGTTTACGCAGTAGATTGGCGTGCTCATTGGACGCTCGAAATCTTTGCTTTGGAATCTACGGAATCCTTGTGCGTAGGTGAACTCACAGAATCCATCACCGCAAGCGAGAGGATCTTTCTCATTCACATTTGTAGTGAATGATCGGTTCTTGCCATTACAGCCCTCCGCTTCCATTGAACCTTCCACCAATGCTCTTGGTGAATTGTCTCTATCTGCATACCCCGTGAATGCGGGGGTAGCTGTGGTATATTCAAACGAGTCCGTCTGAGTATTGTCCTTGATGTCGCCCTTGTCGGGGATCTGTGCCATGACGAAGGAGTTTGAATCCTCAAGGTCATGCTTTACAATGTCGGTGACGTTATCCGCCTCTTCGTGAAGAGCAGAGATAAACTCACCAGGTGTCATATTTGATGCCATAGTGTTATAAATTAGTTAAAGGTTATCGTGTCTGCCTTGAAAACGGAGCGACCCGACAATCACTCTAATTAACTTACTAAGGGCTTCGGCAGGATTCGATCTCTGCTTACGAACAAAAGAAGCTTCAGTTGTAAAGAGCTGGGGAAAATAGGCTAATCCCCTGACGCTATATCTTTACTAACTGAAGCTTCTTGATAAGTCAATAGTTAAGTTTAACTTTTTTTACGTTCTCTCATCTTCTGAGAAGCTGGGACGTAACCCTTCGGTCTACCTTCAGGTCTAATGTTTCTAACATGCTCATAAGGTTCCTTATCTTTATCTGACTTACTAGAGCTATCAGAAGACTTAGCTTTACTTGTAGCAGCCGCAGCACCCTTCTTCTTCTTCTTGGCTTTAAGATAACGATCATACACTTTCCGCATGTCCTTATACTCATCCATAGCCATCTCGTTATGAAAGGCATCGTTGATGAACTGCGCTCTACCACGCTCGTAGTTCTCCTCACGTCTCTTCATATACTGGTCGAGGGTTATACCGTCCGAGGTAGCTATCTTCTCAACACGATCCATCTCTGCCTGTGTTAGGGGGCGGAGACCGTGAACGAACTCCATAGCTCTGCGCTTGAACTTCTCTCCATGCTTCTTGAACTTGTCGTCACTCTTGTAGCGTCTGCCCACAATAGACTCGATTGCATCAGGGTTGGTCTCGATGAACTCATCATCTACATCACCCAGCTGGTCGATGTCAGGTTTGTATTTCGAGATCACAGCATCGTAGTCAGAACTTCCGACAGACAGTTTGTTGTTAGCGTGCTGATCTTTAAGCTTCTCAGTAGCGTCCTCGATACCCATGTAGATAGTGAGAGCCTTGTTGAGGTTGTTCACTGCGCTTGTAGGATTATCCATACCGTAGCGATCTTCTAGTATTTTCTTGAACTCTTTCTTAGCAGTGATCTCCTGTGATAGGTTCGTAGCATCCTTGGTTGCCGTGTAGTATTCGTTGAGAAGTGGTCCTTGTGAGTCTCTGATGAACTTGTCACGCAGATCATCGTCATCGATATTCATGGCTGCCTGACCCACTTCACTGTCGAAGGTCTTCCACATAGGAATTACGGTGTCGTGCTTGTTCCAGTCGATGTTCTGAGAAGCTAGTGTTTTGGATCTTTCGGTCTCTGCATCGAGCTGTTCACGCAGAGCATCACGCTCCGCCTCTAGCTCAATAGCTCTGGTCTCGGCAATCTTACGTGCCTTACCCTGCTCTTGCACTCGTGATCGCCATCCAGCGATTGCATCCTTACCTTCAGGCTCATTCTCTTCCTGTTCTCCAGACTTGTCATCTTCGCCAGCAACATCGGACTTGTCGTCTCCTTTATCCTCCTCGTCATCGTCAAGGAAATCATCGAAGATAGAATCGTCATCCTCATCTGGCTTATCGTCTTTCTTATCTTTAGATTTATCATCAGGCTTATCTTCCTTCTTATCCGCATCCTTATCTCTAAGGTCTTTGATCTCATCATGTTTGGTATCATGAGTAGTTTCGGACTCCTTCTTATCCTTATCCTCCTCTTCCTCTTCCGATGGGAAGCGGGACTTCTTCATGCGAGCTTCACGCTGGGCGAGAGCACTATCCTCCAGCTCCTTGATTTTAGCTTTACGCTCTTCTGGGAGGGGATCATTATCTCCTCTACCTTTCGGTTCTTTCGGGAACCAACCTTGGCTTAGTCTCATGTTGTTATGTGGTTTGATTTTTCTTTCGTTCAGCTATGCGCTTCCTACCTTCTAAAGCGAAGGTCTCGATCACGTTGTATGCAATCGTGAATCCCTTCAGCTCGTCTGGTGTGCACTCGCTACCTTCACGGCAGGACAGTGCACGCTGTTGTGCAAGTAGGACTGGCTCTAGCTCGTCCCATACCTCAGCTATAATCTCAGCTTTAGGGCTGGATAGGAGCTGCTTCATGTGTTCGGATGTTTCCATTTATTCTTGTGGTTGTTGGTTAGTATCTCTGTCTAATTTTTCCTTCTTGAGAACGAAGTCTTGATCGTGCTTACGACCTACCTGATCTTGGCGAACCTTACGTTGTTCTGCTATAGACTTCGTATCGAAGTCCTTACGATCCTGCTCACGGTCTTTGCGCTCAGACTCGGCGATCTTCAGATCCTGCTCTATCTGAGCAGCGTTAGCACCGCCCTCCTCGGCTTCACGAGCCTCAAGGTCTTGAAGTAAGCCATCACCCTGTGCAGCTAACTTAGCCATGTCCTGAGCGTATGACTGACCCTCTGCAACAGTAGTCTTGTTCCGAAGCAGTTCATCAAGGTGTAGTCCTCCGTGATTCTGTAAACCAGCGAATGTCACAGCATCTTCTCGTGTCCAAGGCTTAAGCTCGCCACGTCTGATAAGGACGGCTTGTTGCTTAAGGTGTATCGGCATGTGATCTTGATGAACGTCCTCTACTCCAAGAGGAGTATCTATCCCAAGAACTGAGTCACGAGCAATCTGCTCAAATTCAGACTCAGCAGTTACACGTTGTGCAGATGAGATCTTAGGAAGAATCTCAGTCAGCTTGTCAGCGAACTCTGGATCATGTGTGATGAGCGTTGTGAATCTACGGATGATGAACGGTCTGACAGCTGCTGGGTAGTTGTTGATGTTCTGCATAAGTAGTTCCGCAGCTGCTAGGTCAAGATCACTCTCTCCGCTGAGAGAAGACCTGACGCACTTAACTTTGATATTCTCAAAGAATCCGAACTTCTGTTTAGCAAGCTCCTTACGTTTGATACCCTTAGCTTTAAGCTTATACCTGAACCATTTAATCTCCTCATACCCAGGTGATCCAGGATCTACCTTACCTATCAGGAATCTACGGACTATCTCACGGAAGAGAATGTCGAGGCTCTTGTATGCGTCAGCGATGCGAGATCCCTGTGTAGCTTGATCGTCACCCGCTTGTCTAACAGCTTGTGTTCGTAGCTGCTGGTCTCTACCAGTGTTAGAGAATCCGCTGCCAGATATGGCTGCTGAGTTCTGCTGTAGAAGAGCCATAGGATTTGAGAGACCTCCGCCTCCGTTAGGGAAGCTGAACGGTGCTAGGTTGTCAGGAACAATAGGATCTCTTGCGGGGTCCCAACCCATCAGACCTTCGGTAGATCCTTTGCCGTTGTCTTGAAATCTAGGGACGGCACGTAACTTCTCTCCGTCATACCAACGATTCATTAGTTCCTCTGCATCAATATCAGAGTTATACTTGATCTCACACACACCTTTTGAACCAGAGAATTTCTTCTCTCCTCCAATGGAGGCATCGATTACGAATAAGTGCATCCACTCAGAAGGTCTCTTGTAGAATGCTGGCAGATGGGCAATCACCTTAGCCTTTCCCCCGTCATCGTTAGTTATAAAGTTATCCGTAAAGATAGTAATATCTACAACCTTACTCTTAAGAGCCTTGTCAAATCTGACTTCATAGTAATACCAGACACTTGCTTTGGTCTTGTTACCATCTTTGAATCCGTCTGTGTTAGTAGCTTCACGATCCTCGGACTCATGATCACCAGCAGTGCCCACACTATCCTTCTCGATGTTCGATTCAATTTGCTTGATGATCTTTTTAATCAGAGGTTTGTCCAGATTGACCTCGTCACCCTCCTTGAGAGTATCGTCAATCTCTCGTTGCTCATCGGTAAGATCGTCATCTTCTTCCTCATCCGACATAAGCTCCTTGAGCTGCATGATTGTCAACTCTCTTGGAGCAAATGCGTATGTCATCTCCGAAGCATCAGATCCAGTTGAGTCTGGGAATAACATCTTAACATGAAGCTTGGGACACCAGTCACTATCCTCTGGGTAGACACACGCTGCTCTGCCAGAGATAACGATCTCTCCAGAGACGGATCTCCAGAAGGAGCCGAACTTACTAGTGTTATAGATAGCCTCATTGATATACTCATTCACAAAGGCAGACTCTGTCTCAGTCTGATCCAGGTCGCCACGTAGAACGTCTACATCTACTATCTTGTTAGAGGTAGACCAGAGTGCGTATAGCTTGATCTCTAGGATGTGAGCAGCAGCGTAACCAAGTAGGTGATTTGTTAGAGTCTCTAGGTTCTCCTCATCCCCCTCTTCCTCAGTCATGATAGGCTTACCGTTGTAGAAGTCTCGTATGATACATTCACGTAGCTCACGCTCGCTATGTTTCTTACGGACACTGTCTTTCTCACAGCACAGTTCTGTCGTGCCGCTGAAGAAGTTAGATTTTAGTTTTAGTGACATAGTATTAGTTCCATCGATTTAATTGTTGTGCCTGTTTATATGTGATAACAGACTTGCCTAGTTTGGCGTTGACTTTGTTATGCGTATTGAACAACCACTGTCTAGCATCAGCTAGTTTGTGGATAGGATTGGTCCTCAACATGCTCACATACTTTGAAAATTCTCGGAAGCATTCGATGCAACCTATGCGTGAGGCGTGGACTGGATTCAAAAGTTTTAGAGTGGTCTCAACTCGTGATACAAATTCGTTAAACGAGTAGCTGGAATCGTCTACGTTGAGGTAGTTAGCCATAGCGTTCCATTCAATACTGCCCCACTCTGACGGATGGTGGTATTCATGCGGAGTAGCATCATGCTCGTGACCGACTACCGCTGCCTCTATGATGTTCTTAGGAACTACCATGTTGTTGTCACTGACTCTACTCATCCATTGATAGTTGAGCGTGAACCATAGGTTATCGTCTGATATATCTACACCGTTATCTGTAAGCAACTTCTTAGACTTATTGAATACCTCATTAGGAGTTGCACCCGACACAGTAGATTTATTCTTCTTGACTATGAACGACACTCGCCAGCCTCCACGAGGAGTGGTCATGCTGGTGACTAGACACCTACCGACCTTAACGGTTCTGCCACGTCTATCAATAAGACTCTTCTTATCTGTAAGTATGATCATATTCTCTTAGCTCTCTTAATTCTAAACTTTCCTGTAACTCTGCTCTTTGAATTACTATCACCCTTTACTTCAGACTTCAAGGACTTTGTTACCATACCCTTAAGACTAGCCATACCTACCAGACCTACCAACACGTCTCGGTCATCGGGTGAGTATTTCCACTGGTGCTTGTAGCTCTTCTTGTCCTCACATTTCTTCTTCTTCGCCTTACCTATCTCCTCTACACGAGTTCGTGCCAGCTGGATAATCCCTTCCTCACAAAACTCTCCCCCTCTGAACTGGCGACTGTTGAAGAGGTCAGCCGTCAAGTAGCAGAGTTCCGAGATCCTGTCCTCGCAGTGCTCATCCGTGGTCTTGTTGAGGCTCTCTAATCGATAGCCGTCTGGCTTTCTATTATAACCGAAAGGTTTGCATGATGTTCCGATGTAGCGTGCCATAGAAGGTCCTATGTCCTCACGCATCGAGAAGTCATACCCAAAGTTGTCTGGTGAGATTCCGTGCTCCTGATTCTTCTCAGCACACTGGATAGCCAGCTGGTCCTCAATCGATACCTCAGAGTCTACCACGACCTGGCTTGTGTCGATTCCGACCATCCTCATGCGATCAAACCAGAACTGATTATACTTAGCATCCTTGACAAGTGTCAGCTTTTCAAAGTGATGAGTGACTTGAAAAATCATCTCAACAGTTTCGGCTCCGAGTCCGTCCACAACTATCGCATGTCCGAAGCTGGCAAATCCCCACTTAGCTTCATCCTTTCCTCCGAATGCTGGGTCACAGAATGATACTCGTGTGTGATCCCCTGTTACAGTAAACCACGGATCTGTGTAACGAGATCCAGAGATCTTGGATTGAGACAGCACCTTGTTGTTCTCGGCATCGCCCCTGACAGGGAATGATCTGGCTTGGGAGTAGAACGTGTTACTCTCCGTTCCCTTCTCTGCCAGTCTGTCCCAGTCTTCCTGATGGAACAGGTATGAGTATATCTTACGCTTAGCTTGTATGTTAGCAGCTCGCTTACCATCGAATCGCAGAGTCATCGAACGCTCAGCTGACGACCATAGGTGATCGAGTTCAACGTCTAGGTCTTTGTATCTGGCAACATCCCCTTCGTATCTACCAACAGGCTCGCAGATCATACCACCCATATCATCCTCAGACTTGAAGTTCTGGGATGTAATCACCATGAAGTTCTGAGACTGTAGGTTTGGTAACACTGCGAGGTAGGCGAAGTTTCTTACCTCATTGATCTCGTCAAAAATATGGAGGATCAATCCTCGTGTGTCATCGTTACTCTTCTTGGTCTTGTTACCTTTAAGCTTAGAAGCTTCCTTAGCATCTACTACCTTTATAAAGCCAGCTTTAGCTAACTTAGGAATAGCTGTGATGTATCGGTCTTGGTAGACAAATCCTTTAGGGAAGAGTGCCGTCTTCTTCTCTCCGTCTTCATGCGGGTGAGTGAGACAGATATTGTCCCACATCTCCAAGATGTCTCCCCAGACCGTAGACTCGGAAGTATTGGTATAGGGGTTTAGAACGTAGATGGATGTGAACTCTGGATCGATATAGAAGCAGCAGAAAGCTATTCTCACCGACCCAGCTGACTTTCCCGCATTCTGGGAGCCAATCAGGTTCAAGGCTTTTATACCGTGGCTGAAGCTCATACAGAACATCTGAGTAGCATCTGCTATGGTAGGCGTGATGTCAGTGTTCTCATCAAGCAACGCCATCAGAGTTAGAAAGTGCTGGTAATACTTCTTGCCGTGAACAGACTCGTATGCCCATTGCTCACGACCAGCTTCAAAGAGGATCTCCTTCTCGATCTCATGAGGCTGCATAGCCTCCTGTAGTATCTCTCCGTCTTTGTTTCGGACTTCACCATAGATAGGATCGTCCCAGTAGCTGACGCTGCCCATCAGCTTCTTGCCAATGGACTTTGCGTCTAGCTTTTTGTCAGTCCAATCAAACCATGTGTCATGTAGTTTGAAGTTCTTGAACGGTGATTCTGGTAGAGTATCTTCCATCTAAGGTATGATAATCTTGCTCTCCTCTTCTTCAGGAGGTTCGTCTTCAAATTGAGTAGGATTTGTTAGAACGTATGTTCCAGTCACATCCTTCTCGTAAAATGGTAGTATGCTGAAGCTAGGGTTGATAGCTATAGCTCCAGTTCTAGGGTTATGGATAGCATTCGGTTCTCCGAACAGAGTGTCGCTTATAGCCATGCCTATGAAGGTCATGATAGCCTGTCTCTCGTTCTTGTGAAATCCTCTGAACTCACGAGGACTCAGAGGTATGCTTATGTTGGCTACGAATACGATAGGAACCCAGTATCTTACTGCGTTCTGTGTCCATCGTATCTGAGGCTTCTGCTGAGCAGCTACCTCCGCCTTGGTCGGCTTCTTATCTTTCTTATGTTTCTGTCCCATGATAATGAAAGAGGACGGTTTTTACGCCGCCCTCCATTAAGTGTTTGAGTTGTGCTAGTTAGCTGCGAGTGCCAGTGCTAGGAGCTTGGCGTTAGTCATACCGTAATCGCTCTGTGCCATCTGGTCAAGCTTTCTAAGCGGGACGAGATCGACTTCGATTACTTCACCCTTGACCATGAGACTGACAACCTGTGTAGTAGGCTTCTCTGTGAAGGTGATGATCTTATCGGATTTGCTGGTCTGCTCAATCTCTACTGATGTGCCGTTGGCAAGCTTCAGGTAGAATCGGAAGCCAGCAGGTTTATCTTTAGCTTTAGCTTTATCTTTAGCTCTAGGCTTAGGCTTGGCAGGAACTGGATCAGGTTCAGGCTCTTCCTCCTCTTCCTCCTCAACTTCTTCTTCAGCTTCTTCCTCTTCGGACTCAGCTTCTGGCTCTTCTTCTTCGCCGTCCTCCTCCTCGTTATAAGGATTGTCTCCGCCGATCTTAAGATTCACTAACCATTCATCATGCTCCTCAAGGGAGTCGAGATAGGCTACGAAAGTTGAGTCCTGGGTTTTAGTAGTAGCTCCGATTGCAGCAGCTAGTGATTCTTTATCGAGAGAGCCACCTTCTTGAAGGTGCTCAATAAGTTTTTGTTGCTTTGCTTTGTTAATACGTGACATAGTTGTTGTGTGGTTGATAAGGTGTGGGGTGTTTAGCTCCCCCACCTGACCTCTAGGATCAGGCGCAGCTTCTTAGACACTGACACCCTAAATTTTTAGATACCTAGTTTGAGTTGTGCTTCGCTCTCGATCTGATCCTTCTGCAACTTCAAGACGAAGTTACGAGATACTGTGACTAGCGCAGAGTCGTCATTGCCAAGAAGCTCCTTGATCTTGCCGAGTTCGATCTCAGCGAAGAGTGGGATTCCTGATTGGCGGTTACGCTTCTTAGGCTCCCCTGCCTTAGCTTTAGGTTTAGGCTTAGCTACAGGAGCTGGCTTAACTTTAGCAGCTGGCTTGGTAGCTTTAGTGACTGCCTTCTTAGCTACCTTCTTATTAGGTGCTTTTTTGACTGTCTTCTTAGCAGCTGGCTTTTTCTTAGCGGCTGCACGTTTACGTGGTGGTTGTGGTTTAGGCATAATAGTTCTGTGGTTAGTTCGGGTATAGTTATCTATATAACTAAGTTCGTCAATAAGAAATTCTATAAAAGTTTCAGATCTTCTTTGTCTGACTTATTGTTTAAAGTGTAAGTCCATTCTAGGTATCTCCTGATAGCCCACGCTACGTAGTAGGCGTGAAACTCCTGCGTCTTCAAATGGTCTGTGAATCCAATACTCTCTGCTGATCCAAATGCAGCATGGACTAGCTCATGCGCTGTAGTAGCAGTGCATTGATCAAAGTCATCGGACGGGTGTGATCCTACCCATAGTAACTGCTTATGACCACAATCCCAACATCGTCCTTTCGCCCCGTCTTCGTTGCCGTCACCGAATGTTTCTGGCTCTGAGTTTGGATCGAGTTCTTTTAGTATCTTGTCGAAGTCCTGTCTATCATACTCCCCTACGATAATAGTTACTTGGAGACCGTAGAGCTGCTCTGATGCGTGTAGGTATTCCATTACATTTTTACTTTGCTGAGGGACTCTACTACCGACTCGACAGTATCTTGACTGTCGCAATCACAATCAACGACAGAGTGCTCTTTAAGATACTCAGATGGACCGTGACTGTCCATAGATCTTTGCATGACTCGGCACGTCTCTTGTTTCATCTGGGTTGCGATCTCGTCTGTGAGAAGTGATCCTCCGTCTGCCATCAGTCTGGCTATCTGTCCTGCTAGAGCTACCCGATCTTCTAGTGTTGTTATCTTTGCCATAGTGATGAGACTTATAGCTGATCCTATAGATAAGTCAACATTTAATTTACAAAAGAAAAAGACTGCCTCCGTGAAGAGACAGCCTTCCGTTTCCAGGTAAGAGGGATCATGAGATCCCGATTAGACAAAAATGCCAAGAAGATAATGGCTAGTGGATTTACTTTCTAGCAGTCTGCTTGAGGTTCGTCAACAACTTTTATTTTTCTACGCAGCATTCCAGTAAGCCTACCTGAGAATGCTTGCCTGATCTGAGCTGGTGGGGTTGACTTCTATCGAACATGTTGAAT
The DNA here is from genome assembly GCA_937132085.1 of uncultured Rubritalea sp. GTDB lineage: Bacteria > Verrucomicrobiota > Verrucomicrobiia > Verrucomicrobiales > Akkermansiaceae > Rubritalea. The sequence goes on from CAKZNV010000053.1 coordinate 14,266, forward strand.
CCGAAGACACGGGATCTGTCTAATCCGTATGTTCGGTGAATCCAATACAGCATGGCGATGCCTGTGCTGGGTTTCGGAACCAGCTTGATAAGATCCTCGTAGATGTCAACAGGCATGAACTGGACGTATGCTTTCTTTAAGTTAGCTCGGTTCGTGCCTGGGTATTTGACTAGATACTTATTTACGTTCAACGGAAGTGGGCATAGGATGTGTTGATGCTCCCTGAAAACTACATCGCTATAAAAGGACGTGACCCAGTGTGTGACCTTACTACCGACCACACTACTATGATCGCCCAGCTTGTAATTGTTGAATCGAAGAACGTGCTCGGCTGAATCGATCTTGGCAGCGTTGCTGGAGTCTTGAGGAGCGTTACCGACAACAGAGTAGTTACGGCTTAGCATACCGTCTGAACTTGAATCCTTTCTTTATGAAGAAGGTTTTAAACAGGATGTCACCGTGATGAGTCTCAAAGCCCAGCCTCGCACACGTCCTCAGAAAACAGTTCCAGAATCCTTTAGCACGATCCTGCTTTTTTAATATCACGATGCGCTCCTTCTTTTCTTTTGATAGAAATGGATTAACTATATTACCCCTCTCGTTCTTGAATATGTTTTTCATAGACCACACGATAGATACCGTTATCTGTAAGTCAATCAAAAACAAAAGACCACTGGAATGAAAGCGCATCGGATATATCTACGACTGCCTCCACTTAAACCAGTGGTCCTTCGGATGCTTTATTTAGATCTCACACCATTTGATCCGACTCTGAGTAATTATTGGACTTACGTATTTCGCCCTATTTGCCAGCCGATTTTTGTAACGAGAAGAATCGAACTCCCTGCACCCATACATTACTGCATGACCTCTCACCTGTTAGGGTGGCACGCTCACCTATACGTGCGATGCGTTACGCTGTTGTTATAGCACAGAAACAAATGGTGTCTATGAAAATCGTTCGCATATCAGGGCATTAGGCTACCGACTCCCACACAATATCTGTTAGATTGTCCGACATGACATTTATCTCGTATCGGCAAAGATCTTCTGTGCAAGCAATCACCATACCACGTTTTATGATCACAGCGGCTGGTTGCCATTCCCCGTCTGACTCAAAGCACTTGTATTTATACAGACCTGGTTTGAACGGTATTCCTTTATTGATCTCCTCAGTAGGAGCAATCGTGTTGGCGAGGTCTCTTGCAGCAGATAGTTTATGGAATACTTTTATCAGCGGGTAGTCTTCATACATCTCCTCAAAACTATCGTAGCTGTTGAGAGGGTCTTCGCCAATCTGACCCTCAAGTGTCTCCCACGCTTCGTTGAGAAGTTTAAGCAGGTTGGCATCCGTATCGTTGTTCTTATCTGTATCATTCATCATTAACTTAGCTATACGCATTGATCACTGTAGTCAATAAAAATGATACGCATATCTTTCTGGTTACACATAAAAAGATCATAACCTAGCGGGGAAAAAGTTCCGAAGGGTAGGGGGTGGTCTTCTGATGCGGGCGTGGGGGTCCCACGTAACTCCTTGATAACCAATGACTTATCCATAGGCATCATACGTATGCCACTGATACTCAATGACTTACGCAATCGGATGATGATCTAGCCTAAGATCTACAGCCTGCACCGTCACATCGTAACTTGTTTAAATTCAAAGTGTTACAACTCGTCTACACTACGTGCGTGGACTAGAGTTTTAAATGTCACATTGAAAATTTGTTACAAAAAGAAATTGACATTACAAAAGAAGTATGTTTTAATGTTTTCACGATCAGCAACAGCCGATCAAGTGCGAGTGGATTCTCTCACTATAACCTTACAACCTTTAAAAGTCTCATGATGCGAGCAGTAGAATCTTAACACTACTTAGGACAAGCCAGCTTTGATTGCTTATTGCATACGCTCCGCTCCGCCCTGCATTGATTGCTTAGCGATCATGTCAAGGGTATCCTAGTCGAACACGGGCACGGCAAGCGAACACGCTTCCCTTCAATCTCTAATACAGACTAGCTTGGATTGTCACACGGCAATTTATCACAAGTAAAAATAACATTATTCCATAACTCACTAACTATTGTGAGTTGTGCAATCAGTGCATAAACGATTTATGTATTGATACACACAACTTAAACCATACTAAAATTATGAATACTGAAACACTAAGCAAAAAGCAAATCAAAGAAACATTCAAGGCAAGCGGCCATGCTATGGCATACGCTTTAGACTCACTCGGCTTGACTGAGACAATGAAGGAACAGAAATGCAAACCTTCAAAAAATAATAAAGCTCCACAAGTTCACACGGTGCGAGTCTATGCAGAAATCGAAAAAGCGATTGAAGCTAGAAAGAGTATGAAGAAGACAAAGCAAGGCAAGCTTGCATCAGCACTGCTTGAAACAATCCTCGAATTCAAATCAGAGTTTGGTTCGTCTGATTCCAAATTCTTCTCAATGGTGGTAACTGGCAATTCTCGAACCGTTGCATTCTACATCGATGCACCACAAGCAATCAAGCAATCACGTAAGCCTATCGCCTTGCCTAAGAAGAAAAAGGCAGTAGCTACGAAGGCGGCTTAATCTCTCAATCCCTAACCACAAAAACATGCAATTAATAATGAAGTGCTTGATAGTCAGCCTAGCCGTGTGGACACTCGTCCTCACTATCTACATAATCCGCAAACTAAAATAATATGACATTATACGAACAAATCAAAGAAGCAATCGACACGTGCCTATTTCAAAAAGCAATCCACTTGCTTGAGACTATGGGGCATTTTCTTACACCTAACGATAAAGCTAAGCTTGACGACCAATGCTACCAGCTTGTAAGTTAGTTCATCATCCGTGCCTAGCCTAAGCACTAGACACGGTCATGAGTTAATCAGCAAATCTACTACGGTCAACCTTACGCTTAACTTTAGGCGTATCACCTTGCTTACCTTTAGCACGTTCATGTGCTCTTGCTCTTTCCTTCATAGCGGCTTCCGCTGTATTGTAGTGAGCAAGTAAGCCAGACGACTTCTCCCACTTCGTGAGGGCTGTCTGGTATGCCTGTAATGCTACGTAATAGTTCTGAGTCTTATCTCTTGACCATTTCTTAACCTCCTCACGTAGAGTCTTCACTTCATTTCCTAAGAAGTCAATTTCATCTCGATGCTGAATCAAAACCTCTTCACTTAGAGCTAAACTGTAAGGCGAGTTAGGGTTATTCAAGGCAAGCTCAGAGCTAGTCTGTCTCCACTCTGCTATATGGTCTCTGATACCTCTTTCAGACACTCCTGCAAGCTTTGCAAGTGTCTTAGTGTTCTTAACTGGCTTGGTGCTGCCTTCTCCATACAAGTAGAGTTGTTTAGCATACTGCATTGGTTCACTTAATCCTTTTCCCATGATGCACGACATTATACATGCAAGCTAACAAGTCAATCATTTTAACCTAACCAAACTAAACTATGAAATATCAAGCAACTTACCATTATGAAGGTATGGTCTATGCTGTGCATGTTTACGACCTTGAATCAAACAAGTCAACTGCGATACGGCAAGCTATCTGTGAACAGGAGGGATTCTCAATCTCTACATCATATAGGCGTGGATTGTCTATCTGGGATGTAAAGTCACAATGACTTTGTAACAAACCAACGTAACACAGTTAATCCCATTTACCTTTTTTTACCTTTTTTTACCAGATTGATTTGGTAACTGGCAATCCCTTATTCTATATAGTAAAAATAATAATAATTATATAATATAGCAGTATAGCAGACAGGGGGTATCACTTCACACTCTACCGTATCAGAGAGCACAAGACCGATACCCTCTGCTAATTTGGTAAATTGCCTCACAAATCGCCCCCAGCCTTTATCCCCCTAGGCACGGACGTTTACCAAATCCATCTGGTAAATTCTGCTATCCCACATTCACGCTTGTAAACAAATTACAACGTGACAATTAACCAACAACCAACACGACTAACCTATGGAACACCACCGAATTTAATCACCTAATGAGGATGAGAGATGCAATAGATCGAGCCTACTTCTCCGCTGTAACTTGGCTACCTACTAACGAGGAGGTCATCGCTCAGTTCCGCAAGATCCGTCAGCTTATGCAGTAGGACAGCGGGAAGGACCTGTAGCGAGTGTTAGTGGTGCTTTCCTTGATATAGGTGCATTTGTATCGGGTGAACCTGAGTGCTTCCAAGAGTTCGCACCTGTAGAGACGCCAAAGGGCATAACAATAGGCCCACAATAGTGGGACAGGTAAAATTATGCCGATAATGAATAGGTTCAATTCCTATCCATAGCTTGCACTACTTTCAAATGCTCCGTCCGTGATGGGATTCACGATTTCCAGAAACTCTCAGTTCGAGTCTGAGGTCGGGGTACACTTTTAACCAATAGACTAAAAACGATATGAGAACACACACAGAAGAAGAAGAAGAGCTAAAAACGATATTGGCAAACCACGCACTTTGGCTAACAGGCAACTCAAAAGGTTCACATGCAAACCTAAAGGGTGCAGACCTAGAGAATGCATATCTGAAGGGTGCAGACCTACGGGGTGCAAACCTACGGGGTGCAAACCTAAAGGGTGCAGACCTAGAGAATGCATATCTGAAGGGTGCAGACCTACGGAATGCAGACCTACGGAATGCAGACCTACGGGGTGCAGACCTACGGAATGCAGACCTATGGAATGCAAACCTAGCAGAATCTGGTGGCATCCAATACAGCCAAGCATCTTGGTCACAGCATGGTGAATGTGGCCGAATGTTGATTGGAGTAAAAATAAACGGTGAAGATGTTTATTTTTGTGGGTGTTTCAGAGGCACACTGTCAGAACTTGAAGAATTTATACAAGGTGACGAAGAGAGGTATAAACAGTCTCGCACTATGACAATGGAGTTTGTTAGCAAGACACTAAATTTTAACCAATAGACTAAAGACGATATGAACGACCTAGAATGTCCTTATTGCGACGCAGAACTCAAAGTTAACCATGATGACGGTTTTGGCTATGCTGAAGATGAAAGCCATGAGATGGAGTGTGATAAATGCGAAAAATCATTCACATTCCAGACACATATTAATTTCTCTTATCACCCTTCAAAGGCTGACTGTCTAAACACTGGACACCACATATTTTCAGAATGGAAACAACTTTGGGAGCATGAAGGTATATCAACACAAGATCGGGAGTGTGAAACTTGTGGCAAATATGAACGTAGGAATTTACCTCTTTCCACTAAGTAGATATGGACACTGACCCAATCCAATTCCTACCAGTCCATTTACGTGAGGCTGCTAGCAAACTCCCGAAAGGACAACAGCATACAGTGCTGGAGCTTCCCGATGCAGGGGAAGGGCATAACTCTGGCTTACTCTCCATTGCTAGCACGTGCTACTGGATGGGAGTGTCACAGGAAGGTGAGCGTGACGGAAGGATATACTCTCTCGGCGATGCCATGTAGCATCGTCCAACTAACTAACCACAACCAAACTACTACAATGACTACACACAAGACAGCATACGGACGAATCACTCGACTGACTCAAGATTTAAACGATGTCGAGAGCTGGAACCTATCAGGTGACACCCGATTCACTTTACAAAAAGGAACTAAGGTCAAGATCATCCATGTCTATGATACATTCCATACGATTATCGTGCTCCTAGATGAGAACGGGAAGTCCACACACCATCCAGATAACAAGAGTGCATACCGATTCATCGTGAACAACATCGCACTGAGTGACGTTACTGGAATCTACATACCGACCCGCACCCGTGACGTTGTAGGTGAAATAATTCAAGCTGAATATTCAGAGGGCTACGATAACGAACTAGAGACATGGTTCTTTGACGGCTACGACAAAGATTAAACACTAGACTATATGAAATACGCAATCAAAACTAAGGACGGCTACCTCTGCGTGCAGGGAGAGACTCACTGGACTCAGCCTCAACCTATCGGATGGGCAGTCATATCGGATAACAAAGATTATCTTGAGTATGCCAACACACGATATCTTGAAGGTGTGGGCGAGATCGTAGAGGTCGGGGATTACTACATCGTAAGAGATCAAGGCGAGACCCTGGATTACGTGTATCATGTGCATAGACGGACAGGTAAGCAAGCTGGTAAGCATATCTTCACGTTCCGCTATGCAGAATTTCAAACGGACGAGCAACTTGACTACATCTTACGTGTAGAAACACTCAAACTATAACTACCGAACTATCATGAGCATACTGGAAAACAACAACGCACAAGCCCAGAACTTAATAGATCACGTCATCTCGTGGTGGCTGGCTGGTAACACTGAACAAGCCACGGAGATATACATGCAGAAGCACGAGCTATATCCTACACAGTTCGCTACGTCTTACATCAGTGAGATTGTAGCTGAGGTATTCACTAACGAGTATGCCAAGCTGGAAAGCCAGCCACCGCATACTCGCAAGTCAGTGCTCAGCTACATCACCACTATGTTATGGGCCAGCGTTGGCGATGACGGTGAACCTTTAGATTGTCATTATAGTTACACTGACTTGCATCCTTCAGCAATGCACCACTGTATTGCTGACTGGCAAACTTTCAATGAAGAGTGCGCCCGTCAAGATTGTGCTGACTTCACTGAGTATGCAGAGGCAGGTCGCAGGACAATTACCAACGAGATAGCAGCCCATGATCTATGGCTTACACGGTGCGGTCACGGTGCTGGATTCTGGGACGGAGATTACATCGAACCGTATGCCGCCAGACTAACTACTATTGCTGAGACGATGGGCAATCTCGATCCATACATCGGCGATGACGGGCTAATTTACCTACAATAATATAACACTAACCAACTAAGAATATGAAAAAGAAGTATGTCAAGTATAGAATGATAGAGGCAACAGCCTTACCACGGACCAACACGTTGCCGTGTAGAGTTAAGATCTTTGAGCGACCAAGGTTCAGCAATGACCGTCAGAAGTCTAAGGTGTTCAGCTTTGAACAGGAACACGATAACGTGCTTGATCAAGCTGAGGCGGTGTTAATCCGATCAGGGTTCAACATCAAAGCAAGAGCTGAACATCGAGATGCGTATGTATTTCTTGTGGACAACTGGGGCGAGAATTTTATTAAAATTAAATCACTCAAATAATATGTCAGAACAAGAGATACGAGAGCTACGTGATAGCTACATAAACGGGAACCTATCCTACGTCAAACTGCAACTCAATGACAGTAACGATAGCGTTGGAGATACAGCTAAGTTTATTCTTAGCTATATAGAGGCTGGCTACCGAGACGAACTCGCATTGCTGGTAAGACGGCTTGAATCCTAACCTACATTGTCATGAGAAACTTTACAACTGATGACCACGCTACTCTCTTAGCAGAGTGGCGTGAAGAGTATGAAGATGACACTTACGGAGATGCCTCTGGCTGGACTGAGAACTTTGCTGAAATTATGAACCGTAACAAAGCAGAGCGAGAACAACAGCAACGTATAGACAAAGCTCTGGCGGTAGGCTACGCCGAGCTTGATGTCAAACACAAGATGGGATATGCGCCCAGACCTAACAATCCTGACTTCGATAGGCACGGGCTGTTCTCGTGCTAACCTAACTACTAAACAAATAGATACCAAAGATATATGACAGCCAAAGAACAACAAAAGAAATCTAACTCTGAGATCATAGCACGCCTTGGAGTTATCTTCGCATTCAGCACCACTCAATTTAATGAGAGCAAGAAAGAGGGTGTTAAGTATGTGAACATGGGAGCGGGTATGATCTGCCCCAAAGAGAATCAAGCAGAGCTTAGGGCTGGCTTAGCCGAGCAGTGGACTGCGTTCTTGAAGCAGGATAAAGAGGAGCGCACTAAGGAGACTATCATCGAGAGTTGCCTGTCAAATTACGAGTGCTTCTACACTGGTGATATTGAAGACGCTTGGGGTGAGCTTGAAGACTACGGCTATACTCAAGAGGAAGTCATGACAGTTCTCCGTGAAAGAGCGCACGCTTACGAATAACATTAACTCTAACCATACTACTAAAAGATATGATAACTACAGTATACTTCAACACAGGAGTCAAGCCAGCCAACAGGAACGGTCTGTTCGGCATACAAGAGTGGCGCAATGGAACGCTACAGATACCTATGAAATGTGAGGACGTTCCAGAGGGTGCGGTGTTCTTACACGCCAGCTCTAAGTCTGAACCTAAATACCCGACGCATACAGTGTGCAAGATAGTTAACGCTGGCGACAAAGGCGGGATCGTTTCTGAGTTTGCACACTTCAGCTTACCCACACCTGACAAGGAGGTAGTAGCGTAATGGTGATTCTAAATATATTTGGACTGGCATCAAAGGCTATGGAACAAAGCCCTATCAAACCCTACGTCCTTAATGAAGAGCACCTTCAACTACCCTCACCCTTACCGCAAGGTCTACGTGATGAAGCGATGCGAGTCTTCTGGCGTTACATGACGGACGATCGCTTGATAGATACGTGGCACGGTTTTGAATACGAAGGTAGGCACTACGACATTAACGCTCATCAGCCTGAAGAGGACGACCCTATCCATATAAACCTCTACCCCTGTCACGTAACAGAAGAGGGCTACCTCAGCACAAACTGGGATGCAGACTGGGCAGACCTTGGCGAAGTAACCGAGGATGAAGTCGAGCAGTATCTTGCCGACAAGCAGGCATGGCAGGTGGTCGTGTTCTTATCCATACTCCTAGCCATGGGTGTAACTGTTAAGCTACTGCTTGACACCTATCATTTTTCTCAATAGCATGGGAGCATACATAAACTGAGAGAGTGTGGCAGGGTGACTTAATTCAGCCCGAGTATTAGATCTTTCCTTGCGAGACAGCTATCCTCAGAAGCAAGGCGATTCAAACTGCACATCGTTGACTTAAACCAACGGTGTGTAGTCGTGAGTTGATAACTCTAAACCATATAGCTCCCTAGTGAGCATACAATTATGAACGCAGAGCACGGGTATGTGCTCGATGTTACACACGAAAAGGATGGCAACCTAAGCCAGTGATATTTCTCGGAGCTTCACACTACAAAGAAGCTACCTACTCATATCAAACGAGGTCGTTCATCAAGTTGAGCGACCTCTAATATATAACAGAACAAACTTAAATAATTATGCAACATTATATACTGAAACTGCACGATATAGGTGACAACTTAGGTATCGTATCGATGGATGAGCCTAACCTAGTGCTCATGGTAGAAGCGGTGAGGCAGGCACTCAATGATCATCAGACACACGACAGTAGACTGACGGATCTGGAAGCAAGGGAGACGGACGAAGGCTGGCACTTTGATGTGTGGACTAACATCGGATACTGCTACGAAATCAAAGCTGACCGAGCTGCTCACTACGACATGGATGAATCGAACGATGCCGATACAATCTGCTCCTCGTGGCACATCACTGACGTTCAATCAAGAGATGAAGATCTAACAGACGATCAGGCACGAGACATACTGCACGCAGTAGACCACAAGCATGATGCCAACGAGGGTATCAACTGGGAAGTGATCGATGTTCACATTGCTAACTTCCGTAGAGAGGAGGAAGCAGGGGATGTCTTACCATAAATGCAAACGATGCAACGGCACGGGCACACTCAACATGGGAGGCAGGATGGAAGATGCTGGGATCTGCTGTGACGGTGGTGTCTACACCTGTGACGAATGTGACGGCGAGATTCACAACTCTGATACGATGCTGACTGTCAGTGACACCGAGCACTACTGCGAACCATGCTCTGTGAAGTGCACTAACTGCGAGGAGCTTATCAATAGAGGAGAAGAGTTAAAGTCTCCAAGCGGTGAGTTCATGTGCGAAGACTGCTTCTATGTTCGTCACTGTGAGGACTGCGGTAGACTAAAGGATGATGACGGTGAGCCGTCATGCACATTCTGTAGTGAGAAGGAAGGAGAGTTATATGATTGAGCTACCCACACTAACTGATCAGTCGTCTGGACTCATGAAGAGCAGAGGTAAGTGGTGTATGTTCTACTACGAAGACGGTAAGACTAAGCGTGTCTCTACTGGCACTGATGACATCAACACTGCTGTTATCTTTAGAGATACCTTACACCTACGCCTAACTAATCAAGGGGCTGTCTACAAAACTAAATCTAAGCCAGCACTACAGGCTGCTATCGATGACCCTAAAGGTGACGCTTGCATATATGAAGTTGTAAACTATCGAGTGATAGTGGATGGCGTGCAAGTAGGAACCTCGGCTGATAAAGAAAAGGCTAAGAAACTGAGAAACAATTACATCATAGATAACTACGATGTGATCTAACATAACAAAACTATGCAAAAAATAATTAAGATCGGAACTAACCGAAAGAAAGCAAGACTCTGGCTTGAAGGGCAATGCCTACTGGCTATGGGATGGGAGAAAGGAGACTACTTCATAGCAGAGTTCAAGAAAGGTGAGGTCATCTATCGAAGACCTGCTGACTGGAGAGAAACAGAGCTTGCTGATAAACAACGTCAACTTAGAACCGTCTCTGGAACCAAAGCCCGTCCAGTCATCGACACCAACACAGACAAAATCCTAAACTCAATCGGTGATTTTAAATACGTCGAAGTCTCCATAAATAAAGATCGTATTGAGATAGTAGGCACCGAAACCAAACCTAACTCTATCATAAATCGCATCACGAAAGGCGCTGTAATGCTCGCAGCAATGATAGCACCGCTAGTCACTCAGTTCAAACCCCACTCCCAGAAAATCCTAGTTGCCTGCGAAGAATCAGGCCGAGTTAGAAATGAACTCACCAAGCTAGGACACGACGCCATAAGTTGCGACCTCATGCCCACCTCTGACCCCAGCGGATGGCACATCCAGGACGACGTCTTAAAATACCTAGACTACAACTGGGACAAAGTCATAGCATTCACCCCCTGCACATTCTTCACCAACTCCGCAGCGTGGGCGTTCAAGGATGGCCCACAAACTGTAGTCAGCGTCAACTCCTCAAGAGGATCTATGACGTTACACGCATGGAAAAAGAGTGAGTCGCATGACGCTAGAGCAAAGCTGTTTGCTGACTCATTCAGACATATAACAGGGATAGGGTTGCTGAAGAGCAACAAAACATCTAACCGAGAGGAGGACGCATGATCTACACTGTAATAGGCTTCAAATATAAAGGCAATGGTAAGTGTAAAGATAAGTGGGTCTGCGCCAGCACGATAGAGACCGCACGTAAGATTGAAGATAAGTGGATATCTAAGGGCTACGAGTCAGTCTCTATCTGCGTGCCGATTAGCTCAACTGATTACACTGCCAGCAAGGGTGTGATGGCTGACTGTCTGAAGCTACTCAAGGACATCGTCAAGAGCAACGGGGGAAATCTTATAGTCCAAGACTATGGGTTACTTAACCGAGTGATGTGTGATCTCGGAAGAGATGACGTGCCATTCAAAGACGAGCCTCAAGAACTGTGCGGATGGATCAAAGCCGGTAGCTACGTGCCTAAGAACACGGGTCGGCTTGAGGATGGCGACGTGGTATTCAGCGAGGACCCTATTGATCCTAAATGGGAGACTCCTGCTGCAAAGGACGCAGCTATACCCGTGTATGAGTTTCACGCAGTGATAACCAAACAGGGAGGTAAGTCATGAGCTTAGGCGTAATCTACGGCGTGACACACCCGAGAGTGTATGAAGAACTGCTCAAGAAATTGGAAGCTACTGATGATCCTAAAGAGAAGATCACGATAGAGGTTCAGATAGCAGCTCACACATTCATTGATGACTACATACACAAATCAGCAGACAGCCTGATCAAACGAATGGATGAGCTACAGAAGGAGGGAGTTGATAACTACATCAAGGCAACCGAGCGGGTCAAAACTGTAGAGGGTATGGTGTATATCGGATGCACTGTTAGATTGAACAAAGGTTATACTCACATTATAGATAAGAGTGGTAGTAAGTATGCACTTAAGGTTCACCGCACGGAAGGTATCGGAACGGGTAACGCTGATGAGTGCATCTACTACGTTGACCTCCTCCCGACCTAACCCCCGTTGTATCTTAGCAGGTTGGCTGACGAACCGTAGTCATCATAGGCTTCGTTCTTAGTCATCCTGCTTAGGATGCCAGCTTTACATAAGCTATCTATACATCTATCTATAGCAGTGATAGCACCCAGATTGTCTGACTGGAAGCTTGTTCTCTTCTTCGCTTCATTGCGGAGACGGGAGTAAGTAACCAGTGAGTTGTCCTCAGCGACAGCCTCTGGAAACCTATACGACTTGAGTCTCTTACTCGGTGACGCAGTCACGATGATCCTCACGATGTGCATGATGTCAGCTTCCTGCTTGAGCTGTCCCTTACCTACTTCCCCTGATGTAAACTTCTTCACCATGTAATCATCGCAACGATGTATATACCATATAGCAAAGTCGATGTGCTCCTGCTTAATTACAGGGTTGTGCGGGTTGTCTCCGATAGCTAACTGCGATGCGAAACGATAAGCTTTCAACGCTGTCCGTGTCATGTAGCTAGAGCGCAACTCATCCTTGTTCTTCTTGTGAGTATATTTTCTAAGCTCCCTTGAGAAATCTTTGATAGTGTGGTTAGCTGCCTTAGTAATCCTAACTATAACTGTATCGTCTGTGAGATCTAAGTTGTCAGCTATACCGATGGTCTCTATCAACATATCCTTAAGTCTCCGTGGCATAGGCTCACGGAAATGATTCTCTTCAACGAACTCACTGTCGTCTAAGCCCACAATTATCTGACGCTGTAGCAAACCAGTGCTGATGGACGACTGATCCAAGTCACCGAAGAAGTCGGCGAAGGTAGTCTCTCCGTAGAAAGACCCAGCTGCACGGAAGATAGAGTCCTTAATGTCGTCGTCAGTCTTAGCCTTACGTCTTGAACGATAGAACTTCCCTTTATCAGTAGACATGAACAGAGTTAAGATACCTTCAGCCAGTGAGTCAATGTGCGCTGGCTTGTTAGGTGCGAGTAACTTTCTCCACCAAGCACCAGCCTCCGAGACCTTTGATATAAATGTGGGCTGCTTACCAAGTATAGTCTCCATCGCCTCACCTGATGCCATCTTACCTACGTGCCTAGCTCCGAAGTGGGGCATGTCAGTAGATAAGGCACTAATGACCGCATCGAACCCTGACGTGAGAACATCCTTACCTTTACCTGAGTCAGCGACTAGCCACCAGTTAAGGTTCAGTCCTGTGTTGGTTGGCGTGACGTAAGCACGTTGAGCTATAGCTGTAACTATAATGTTAGCCATACATAAGCTTACCTCTTGGTTAGGTATGAAGCTGTTGCGATACAGCCACGTAGCCAGCAACTTATGTAGCTTGGATGGCACGCTGTCTATCTTATCAGTAGGGTATACGAACGGTGCTTCCTCCATGAGATCTTCTAACTCATCATCACTATACTCCTCCTCTACCTCTGGTTCTGGATCTGGTTCAGGGGCTACTCTCTTCCTAGCCTTTTTCTTAGCAGACTTTTTAGCACGGGTCTTGCGCTGTGCCTCTACCTTTAGATTGTCTTGCGCCATCTTCTTAAGCTCAGCTCTGCGTTCAATCTCTGCCTCTGTCTTCTCCCGATATAGTTGGATGGTGTAGTCGATATAGGTCTGCGGATCTCCGCCGCCCTTCCACTCACGATACAGCCCTGACTCAGCGAACAGGTAACGGACTAGAGAGTTGGACTCAGTGAATTCACACAGCATGGAGATCAGTGCGTGATCAGCTTCTGACTGTGAAGGGTAAACTGGGACTAACTCTCCTCTAACAAGAGTGGTAAACCGCTTCCACTCACCACCCATAAGGTCAATGAACTTCTGCTTATACACGCTCATCGCTGTGTTATACAGTGCCCAGTGTGGCATGTCCCACTCGACTTCTTCTAACGGAAAGTTATAACCTCTACCACTAGATGTCCTAACATCAGTCTGTAGTTGTTTAAGCTTATCAGTATTAGCGATTCTAATCTTATCTTTACCAGCAACTATATGACCCGTGAGTAGGATGAATCTGCATGAGTCGAACAATCCAAAGTATTCATTGTGAAGACCCCGACCATCCAGCTTACCCTTGGCTATGATGTGAGCACCCTTACCGCTGATTGATTTCTCAGTCCAGCTGGGAAAGATCTGCATCACTTCCTTTAGCTCGACAAGTTGCTCGTCCGTCTGAGGTTCATCGAGATCGAAGAAGATGTAGGGATCGTCCACACTAAAGCAGAAGCCGAGATACTGACGAGCACCATTGGTCACATCTTCAAGAGCTTCATCAAACGAACGCCAAGTGGACGACTGATTTGATCTGGCTTTCTTGTGGGAGCCTGGGATGTAAGGGATCTTACTGTCGCCCTCAATGTCGAAACAGATAAACTGATCAAGCGTCTTGAGTTCTTCGGGTATGTTTCCGTAGTCTATTTTAACCTTGCTCATTATCTTTAAGGGGAGTGGTGAAGTAGTTGTATAAGCTAACCATATACTCTGACTTAGCGTCAGCGTCACTGTTCTTTATACGGTAGACAATACCGTATGGAACGCCAGCCTTCTTAGCTATTATGGTCAGCGCAACGTCACTCTTGACGAGGAACTCCTTGACCTCTTCCCTTAAATTTTTCAACATGCCGAAACTATTACCGAGAGTTTGTGGCATTGTCAACCGTGAAAATGTTTTTTTATTTTTAATAAACTTTTTCTTTACAACTCGGTCAACATACACTAAACAAATAACATCATGAGCAGAAAGAAACTACCAAGTAAGAAAAAGATAGAAGATACAAAGGCTGAGCTAGAGCAGCTCGCTATTGATAAGAAGCAGATCACCGAGCGTGAGAACGAACTTCGTATAGCCATTGCTGATGCTCTTCACCACGGAGAGGACGGCACTGAGAACTTTGAGATCGAAGGTTATGAGATCAAGGTCACTCGTAAGATGGGCATCACACTCTCTAAGTCTGAAGCTGCACGTCTTGAGGATGAGAACGAAGAACTCTATGAGGAGATCATGGATCACAAGGTCGCTCTCAACGCATCCCGTGCCAAGAAGCGTGTCGATGATCTAGGAGACTACGTCACACTCAAACAGGGTCTTCCGACCATAGCAATCAAACCAATAGCGTAATGGAAATTAAATCAGCGTCAGCCATCAGACGAGTGGGTGGTATAAAGATAGCTATTCAAGCAGCAGCTGGCATGGGTAAGACCATGTTGACTGCGACCTTGAAGAAGCCCATTATAATTCTAACGGAACGCACAGGTGCTTCATCACTCAGTCTCAAGAATATTAAGGCTGTCTACGGGGAGTCGGCAGTCACTACTAAGATACCCGTAGTCGAGGCTTATACTGTTGCTGAGGTAGAGGAAGCTGTAGCTAAGTTAAGCAAAGATAAGAGGTTCGATACCATTGTCTTTGACTCTATGAGTGAGCTTAGTAAGATGCTACTTAAGGAGGCTATACCTAACTATAAGAATAAGCTTCAAGCTTACGGTGACATGGCAGACCAAGTTGACGAGTTTATTCGCAGTCTTAACTCATGCAAGAAGAACATCGTCTTCCTCTTCCACTCAGTAGCATCGGAATCATACGACGAAGAGGGTGATCCGATTGGGACTGTGATGGTCCCAGGGTTTGAGGGTCAGAAAATGAAAGCTGACTTTCCATTTCTTAACGGCGACATCTTCTGCATGGTCAACGAGTTTGACGATGAGGGTAACGAGAAGAGATTCTTACGAACCAGACAGGGAGACACAATCCATTATGCAAAGAATCGTAGTGGTGGTCTCAAGGAATTAGAAGAGCCACACCTAGAGAAGATCTTCGCTAAGCTCAAGTAATAATTTAACAGGGTGTCACCTAGCCTGTAGTAAAAGAGTGAGTTCGGAATGCAGACCACAACAATAACAAAATAATATTATGGCATTTATATTCGATACAGGCAAACACGGGTCGATCAACGACAACGCAATGAGAGACTTACCAGTAGGTAAGCATAACTATGAGATCATCGAGATCAAAGTAGTTCCAGTCAAGGCTGACAAGCTTAAGAAACGTAAGCAAATCTCAATCGCTCTCAAAGCAGAGGACGGTAAGAACTACACTACGTTTCTTGAGACACAGCCTAAGCCAGTCAAGGCAGCCGAGAAAGAGGGCGAGGAGATGCGAGCTAGAATTGCTGGCGAAACATTCAACGCTCTGCTTCTAGCAGCTGGCATCACGAAAGGGGTGAAGGTCACACTGCCTATGCTCAAGAAGCTCAAGGGTAAGATCGTTGGCATCGAGACCTCAGCTACTACCGTAGGTAAGGGCGAGACTGCTAAGGTCTATGTAAACATCCGCCTCATCGACTCACCATTTGAACTCGCTGACACTGGCTCTGATGAAGAGGAAGAGGAGTATGAAGACGAAGAAGAAGGTGAAGAAGAATACGAAGCCGAAGCCGAAGAGGACGAGGAAGAGTATGAAGATGACGAGGAGGAAGAGGAGGAAGAGCCTGAACCACCGAAGCCGAAGAAGAAACGTGCTGCCAAGAAAGCAGCTAAGAAGCGTGCTAAGAAAGTAGTCGAGCCTGAAGAGGACGAGGAAGAAGAAGAAGGCGACTCAGACGAGCCTTGGTAAACCCTAACGTAGCTTGCGATGATTGATAAGAAAATAATTACCTTAGAACTACCTCACAAAAGTCTTAGCCCTAACGCTAGACCTAACAGGTTTGCTAAGAGTAATCTTACCAAGCAAGCTAGAACTACAGCTAGCAGGGAGACCTACAAGTGTATGAACACTTGGGGTCTCCCCTCTGGCACTTACTACGTAGTGAGCCTACGGTTCATTGCTTACTGGAAAACTACACGGGGGAAGAGAGACGATGTAAATCTACTCGCCTCCTGTAAAGCTTACGAAGATGGTGTGCAGGATGCCATCGGACAAGACGACTCAACATGGTCGCTTGAGAAACCTGTTCACGGGTTTGATCCTGATAATCCAAGATTAGAAATAGAAATAGAAATAGAAATATTATGAAACTTACTCTCGATTACTTAGCCTATTTTGACACAGAGACTACTGGGACTGACAAGGAGGATAGGCTGGTTCAGATAGCCTACCGCTACCCAGCAGCAAGCGAAGACGTGAATGCCTACTTCAAAGCACCACTACCTATCAAGTATCTAGCTATGGCAGTCCATCACATAACACAGAAGATGGTGGACGACAGACCAGCATTCATCGATGACTCAGTTTCATCACGCATCGCTACTCTGGCTGAGCAGGGTGTAGTATTTGTTGCACACAACGCACAGTTCGATGTAAAGATGTTAGCCAAGGAAGGTATCGAGATACCAACCTACATTTGCACACTCAAGGTGATCAAGTATCTTGATGTGGACCTCAAGTGTGAGTGCTACCAGCAACAGTATCTTCGCTACCTAGCTGGTATTGAAGTAGAGGCTCATGCCCATGATGCGTGGGGTGACATCCTAGTCCTTGAGCAACTGTTCATTAGATTTCTCAAGACCTTGATGAAGCGTGAGAAGCTGAGCTGCGAGGACGCTATCGATAAGATGATCTCTATCACACTAGAGCCATCCGAGATCAAGGTCTTTACATTCGGTAAGCACAAGGGCGAGAAGATTGCTGACATCGCTCAGTCAGACAACGGCTACCTCAAGTGGTTATACAAAGAGAAGTCTGGTGAGGAGGAGCCTGACGAGGATTGGATCTACACGTTAGAGAAGTATGTTTGATCCTGAAAGCACAGCATTGGATATTTTAATCCCTAAGTATCTAGTGCACTGCTACATCTACTACAAACTAGGGACTAGCATAATATCTGACAGCCAGTTTGACACTATGGCTCAGAGAATTTACAGGAACTGGGATGATATAGATCACCCTAACAAAGATCTTATAGATAAAGAAGGACTCAAATCAGGAGGCAGTTACATACAGTTCACGTCACGTATAGAGCACGCTGCTAACTACCTACTAAGAAACCAAGACACCACTATGAAATTCGACATACTAAAACTACGCAAGGCGATAGATAAATACTCAATGAATATCGGTGAGGAGAATATCCACATCCATGTTCCAGATAACAGAGCCAAGGAGCGCACACACCTAGGTCTCTCAGAAGTTTGCCACAAGTGTCCGAGGTCTGCGTGGTTTGCTTTCAGAAAGATACACCAGAAGGAGCACCCGCCCCAGCTAATGCGACTCTTCCAACGTGGACATCGTGAGGAATTTTTCTTCACTGAGTTGCTGAATCGTATCGGTCTAACAGTTTGGGAGATCAACCCGAAGACTGGTAAGCATTTCAAGGTGTCAGATTGTGAGGGACATTTACGAGGGACGATGGATAGGGTGGGTAAGGATAAGCTCATGCACTTCGCCTCCACGACTGACGCATTCCTCATTGAGTTCAAGACATCCAACGATGCTCGATTCAAGAAGCTTAAGAAAGAAGGTCTTAAGAAATCCAACCCGCAATACTACGGTCAGATCCAAGGTTACATGGGGCTGGAGAAAAATCTAAAAGGCTGTCTCTTTATGTCAGTCAATAAGAACGATGACGAGATCTACATAGAGTGGGTGACTCCAGATCCAGAGGCTCTTCAACACATCTTAGTCAGAGCTGAGGACATACTCAACGCTACTGCTCCGATACGCCGTATAGCTAAGCGAAAAGGTTACTGGGAGTGCAAGACTATGTGTAGTTACATGGATCATTGCTTCGATAAAGATAGGCAGTCTGATAGGAGTTGTCGGTCTTGCCGCAATGCTCGTCCTATAGCTGGTGGAAAATGGAAGTGCGTTCTGAGCAAACAAAAGTATGGTAAGCTATGCAAGCAGTGGGAGGATTGCAATGTCAAGTAACATACCACTAGACTGCTCTGTAGCACTATTTCAGAACTGGTTCTTCACCCAAATAGAGTATGGTAACAATCACTACTTAACTGACGCACAGATAGCTGAGAAAGCAGGGATCAGTCCTGGCTACTACAGCAACTGCAAGAATGGCAAGACATCTATATCGTTCAACGCTGCTATAAAAATAGCTGACGTTGTAGGACTCAAAGTAGAATTTAAAGTTATACCGAATGAGAAAAAAACCTAGAGACTACCAGATAGAAGGACTGAATTGTATGTGGGATAAACTTCACAATACTACAGACAACCTGCTGTGCATATCGCCCACTGGAACGGGTAAGACTTTCAAGATAAACGCATTCTGCAAACGATTCCTGAATACATACCGCAGGACTAAGATACTATGTATTACGCACGATAAGACAATCATTAGCCAGAATGCCCAAGCTATGAGGGACTACTGGGAGACAGCAGACATCGGCATATACTCAGCTGGTTTGAAGCGCAAGGATACTAGAAACAGAATGATCTACGGAGGTATTCAATCCGTTAGAGATAAGGCTAAGTCTTTCGGTAAGGTTAACATATTGATCATCGATGAGGCTCACCTACTATCTCCAAATGATGGGACGAGCTATAAGAAATTCATCGAAGGTCTTATGAAGAAGAATCCTAAGTTACGAATCTTCCTGTTCTCAGCCACACCCTACAGGCTGGGTCAGGGTCATCTGCTGGAGAGCGACTTCGCTGATTCAATAGCATTCGATTTCACAGAAACATCCAAGTTCATGTGGTTCGTTTATCAGGGCTACCTATCTAAGCTGATCACCAAGAAAGCTGTCAAAGAAATCGACATCACCGATGCTCGTATGCGTGGTGGTGAATTTAACAACACCGATATTCAACGACTCTCCAACACAAGAGAGAACAACATCGCTGTAGTAGAGGAGTGTATGCGCTACGGTATGGACAGGAGACACTGGATGGTGTTCGCCTCTGGAGTCGAGCACGGTATGGCTCTGGCTGAGCAGTTCAAAGCTTACGGCATTCAAGCTGTCTGTCTCCATGCTAAGTCTGCTAGCAGAGACGAGGAGCTGGCGAAGTGGGAGGCTGGCGAGTATCGTGTCATGATCAATGTCGGTCTCTACACTACAGGCTACGACTTCCCTGCCCTAGATCTTATCGCTGTAGCCCGTGCAACGCAGTCTACGGCTCTCTGGGTGCAGATGTGTGGGCGTGGCACTAGATGTGTCTACGCTGGCTCTCACGACCTCTCAACGCAAGCTGGTAGGCTCGCATCCATAGCCGAAGGACCTAAGCAGAATTGCCTAGTCCTCGACTTCGCTGGCAACACACGTAGACTAGGACCAATCAACTGCCCCGTCATTCCCAAGTCTCGACAAAAAGGAGATGGTGATACGGGCGAGGCTCCTGTCAAGACATGTCCTAAGTGCGAGACCTATAATCACACTAGAGCACCAGTCTGTGAGGAGTGTGGCTACGAGTTCCCTCCACCTGAGTCAGTGACTTCGGAGGCAGACGACATGGACATCATGGTATCTGAGGCACTGGAGCCAGATATACAGGACGTGAGTATTATCAACGGGACTTACGACAAAGGCACAGCGAGATCCACTAACCGAGACTACTTCAAGTGCGTCTACAATTCATTCTCGGAAGAGTATGTCCAGTACTTCCATCCTGGATTCAATCATAAAGAAATTAGAGATAGATTTGAAAACTGGTGGTGGTCTTGTATTGAGCCAGCTGACAAACGTCTACACAAAACACGAACTACTTACTCATTCCCTAAGTCTATAGGTGAGGCTTTAGATAGAGCTAGTAATGAGCTTAGAGTTCCAGATATAATTAAGGTTGACATGAACAGTCATTTCAGGAATATTGAGGGAGTTGAATTTAAACTATGAAAAGTAAACTACAGATCGCAATGAAAGCTTGTAACTCTAACGGGACACAGGCTGAAGCTGCTATGGTAAAATTCCAGAATGGAAAACTCATAGCATACGGAGGAACATTTTGTCTCCAGATACCAATTAGCATAGGTGCTGAGTGTGCATTCAAGCCACAAACATTGCTGAACTTCTATCGTAAGGATAGGACAGGCGCATCGTTCACAGTGAAGAACGGAAAGCTCAAGGTCAAGCATGGGAGTGAGACTGTCACGATGCAGTGTCTATCTCCTGAGAAGCTGGCTATCATCGATGTATTCAAGGAACCTAAAGAGACACCTTGGATTCCAGCTCCAGCTCTCAAAGCTCTGACTCTGTGCGTTGACTCATCACACTCGATGCAAGCACTACAAGGTATCTGTGTTAGGGACCAAGAAGCGATAGCTACTAATGGTAGAGCTGTTGTAGCTATACCTCTGGACTTTGGAGCTGCCGAGTTCACCATACCTATGTACACCGTAGCGTTCCTCTCCACTTGTGACGACAAGGTTACACACTACGCATTCGATGAGACCTGTCTGAAACTTTGGATGGAATCTGGTATGACACTCTGCACCCGATTGATCAGTGCCGAAGGTTTTCCTGATGTAGATAAGATACTGGATCAGAAAGACGAGGCTATCGTTATGAACAAGGGGATCAAGGACGAGCTACGAACTTTGAAGTGCGACACAATCGAGCTAACCCAGAAAGGCATTCGATACAAGGTGGATTCCGAAGGTGTGGGCACTATTGTATGCAAGTCACCGAAACGATACTGCTTCGTGATGAATAAGTCTACATTCGATACGATACTTAATATAAATATAGGAACTAAGTTCTTTACTTCTGATAATAAAGATATCATCATAGGTAACGGTAAAGATAAGTTCCGAAGTGCCTGTAGTCTACTGCGCACCAATCCATTCATAACAGTCAGACCCAGCGGCGATGACGACATCCCATTCTAGTATGAGCCTATTTGAAATCCCTAAAGGAAAGCGAACCAAAGTAAAGTTCAACCCCAAGCCAGCAATACCACCTACCACTTGGAGGAAAGATAACCACTTCCCTGATCTATCAGGAGCAAAGGCTATCTCGTTTGACGTAGAAACTTACGATCCTGATTTGAATACCTATGGTCCTGGCTGGGGCAGAGGCAGGGGGCATATAGTTGGTATAGCTCTGGGAACTGATGACGGGTTTCAGCACTACTACCCGATGCGTCATGAAGATGAGTCGGAAGACAACTATGATCCAGAGCAGGTTTTAGCATACGCACGGGAACAGCTCTCTCGTCCACACCAACGCAAGGTCGGACACAATACAATCTATGACGTAGGTTGGCTTGAGTTTGAGGGCGTGCCCGTTGTAGGTAAGATCTGGGACACCATGCTTGCTGAGCGTTTGATCGATTACAACGAGCCAGCATCACTGGAAGCTACTGCTACACGATATAATATTGCTGGTAAAGATTCAGCAGATCTATACAAATGGCTCTATGATTACTACGGTCAGACTGCCAAGCCAAGCTCTGGTAGAAAGCTTCGTAGCGTAGCAGCCTCCAACTTCTACCGATGCCCACCAAGGCTCATCGGATCGTATGCTGAGTCTGATGTTAGGATTCCAATTCAAGTAGCTAGAAAGCAGCACGACATCCTCAATCGTGCAGGACTGTCTGACGTATTCGATATGGAGTGCCGACTGATTCCTGTCTTGGTGTCAATGCGTATGCAAGGTGTGCGAGTTGATCTCGACAAAGCGGAGCGAGCGTATGACGGTATCAATAAGGAGATAGATAAGACCCAGAGTAGGATTGATAAGATAGCTGGTATCAGAGGAGTAGAGACAGGGTCTCCCGTTGCTATGGAGAAAGTGTTCGGAAAGCTAGGTCTCAATCCAGTAATAAATCCTAATGGTAAAGTATCACTGTCGGCTGCTAACTTAGCTGGCATGAGCCACCCGATCATTCAGGAGATGGTAGATCTTGCTGAGCTTACTAAATATAACTCTACCTTTATTGAGAGTTATATACTTAACTCTAACGTAGGCGGCATAGTCTACGGAGAGTTCAACCAGATGGGTGCGATCACTGGACGTTTCAGTAGCTCCAACCCTAACCTACAGAACTTGCCGTCTAAGAACGAGCTGGCTCGTATGGTGCGTGAGATCTTCGTCCCTCACCACGGACACAGGTTCTGGAGAAAGTATGACTACTCGTCCATCGAGAACAGGGTCTTCGCTGAGTATGCTGTCGGTGATGCTGGTGAGAAACTACGTCAGCAGTATATCGACCAGCCTCTGACAGATTATCACAACTGGTGTCTTGAGCTAGTAGCTCCGTATGCTAAGTGGGACATATCTACTGAGCTTAAGTATAAGAAGAAGCGTAAGCCTATTAAGAACATTAACTTCGGTATTGTTTACGGTATGGGCATTGATAAGTTAGCAGCTAGTTTGGGTATTCCAAGAGCTGAGGCTGAGATTCTGATGGCAGCGTATCATGATGCACTTCCGCACGTAAAGAAGACGATGGACTACTTGGCTGACCAAGCCGACAAGAGAGGCTTCTCTGAGACCATCATGGGACGCAAGGTTAAGTTTGATATGTGGGAGCCTGATGAGTGGTCAGCCACACCTAAGCCAGCCTTACAACGCAACCACGCCCTCGCTAACTACGGATTCAACATCAGGAAAGCTGGTCTATACAAAGCCACCAACTACACAATTCAGGGATCAGCTGCCGACCTCATGAAGATGGCTATGGTTCAGTGCTGGGAGCAAGGGATCTTCGATGCTACTGGGATTCCAGTAATGACAGTGCATGATGAGCTTAACTTCTCCGAGGACGGAGGAGAGGACGATGCTTTCGATGAGATGGTGAACGTCATGGAGACTGCTATACCTATGCGTGTTCCAATACTGGTTGACGGTGAGATAGGTAAGAACTGGTCAGATCTGGAGGACTTATAATATGGGATACCACGTAATCAATCACATGGAGATAAGAAACCCTGAGCTTGTTAGGCTAGGGCTTGTAATAGCTAGGGAGTATCATGAAGGATTCGAGCTGAAGCACTTCAGAGCCACACCTACTGGCGTGGTATTCTACGGTGACGGGGATCAGGAAGTAGAATACACTTGGGACGCAATAGGTTTCAGATTCTATGCCAACGGTAGTGTCAGTTTCCTAGATGGATTTGCTGAACAGTGTCATGATAAGTTTAAAGGCAGTAAGACCTAACGTCTATTGACTTTAGGTAGTTTATATTCTGATCTGAGTAGATCGATGTGCTCTTCCGCAGCTTCCTGCAACTCGTCTCTTCTCATACCTTGATCGTAACTAGTGTTTACTTTACTGTAGAACTTAGTAGAGATCTCTTCTCTTATATTATCAGGTATATAAACTCTAACTTTATCATCACCTACTGAAACGTATCTAGGTATCAATGAAGGTATAGCATTCTGAAGGTTTTTATCTATATTGTTAAATCTAACTCTACCGATATTATTTTTAAGATCTTCTCTATTATTCTTAAATATATCTCCCATTCTATCAGAGTCAAACTTAGGCTTAGATATTCCAACTTCAGCCATACCTTTATTTACCTCAACAGCCTCAGTGAGAGACAGCTGACTGTAAGACTTAGCGAACAACTCAGAAGAGACATCATCTCTTTTCTTAGCGTAAACTGAGTAAGCCCCTTTTTGATAACCACCCTCTCCAAAGAAGTTGAGTGCAAAATCAAAAGCATTGGCTGACCAGTCCAGGTCTTGCTTCTGACTTATGCGAGACTCAGTGACTAACCCTAGCCCTAATTCTTTCTGCAAGAATAAAGCCATGCTATCGGTAGTAGATTCTACTATGCCTTTAAATGCAAT
Source organism: uncultured Rubritalea sp. (assembly GCA_937132085.1). Classification (GTDB taxonomy): domain Bacteria; phylum Verrucomicrobiota; class Verrucomicrobiia; order Verrucomicrobiales; family Akkermansiaceae; genus Rubritalea. The sequence continues at coordinate 39,016 of CAKZNV010000053.1, forward strand.
CGGAGTTTGACTATCTCGTATTATCTCAAAAGTAGTGGCAGGGTTGCCGAGGAAGTCTTCCTGCTTTCTAAGGTTATGGATCATGTGCAATGAACCTCTTCCTTTATTGAACGCAAAATCTATAAGACCATCTCCTCTAGCTCCCTCGATCTCACCTTCAGTAAACTCACTCACCCCAGCTCGAACGGTCTGTCCCACTGCATTGAAAAGTCCTCTATGGAAAGCACCTAGAGACATTCTCCTTATGCCCCCTCCCATCTCTACATCTACTGACAAGTAATCAGGATCTCCAGGAACAAGTCGTTTACCTAGTCGTTTAAGTCTAGTCTCGAAATCTTCATCATCTGTATTAGAGGCATCGAAAGCTAAGCCCATACCCAAGACAAGACCATTAGTAACAGCTAGATGGATACCTAACCTAGCTCTTGCGTATTTTCTTACACGAGGGCTATCGGACTTTAGATCAGTGACTATGGAGATGCCAGCTACATACATACCAGCAGCAGTGACAACCCCTCTTTGGACATCCTGAGCTGTTTTACTAACTCCATACCTACTGAGGTTCTCTCTTCCTGCTGAGTTGTTGTTTAACTTAGCTAACTCTGACAGTAACTCTGGAGTTAATTCATCTCCTCTTGATTTAGCTGCTAGGACATCTGACTTAAAGTTAAGTAGTGCTATTGCTGATTGTAACATACCCTGCGCTCTCTGACTCTTCCTGTAGAGTGTGGACACTAGGTTAAACTTACTGTCAGATATTTTATTATAGACAACACCCATCTTAGAAGTAGGCTTTTCTAAAGATTTGAGAGCGGTATTAGTGTCGCCGAAATCTTCTACTGAAAGGTTCATGTCGCCGCCGTGATTGACAAATAATTTATAGTAATGAAACTCGTCTTCTAGTAGCTTCAAGTATGACTTTGGCTTCCCTACAAAATCAAGCATAGTTGTTCCAATCGCTTTCATTGTAAGCTTAGGGGAAGTGCTCATCAATAGAGCAGCTTGGTTACGCACAGCACTAAAGTCAGAGGATAGAGTGGCAACTGATAACTTGACCGAAACATCGCTGATTCTTTTAACCAGAGGGTTTGCAGTGGTCAACCTATCAATAGCTGGTTTGAGTCTGTTGTAGTCAGATTGATCTACACGCATAGAGAACGCTCCCATAGTTAAAACTTTCGTCCCTAACTTCCTATTGAATGTGGACTTCTCGACAACAGTATCTCCTGAGTCCAAGTCTATCGTTTCTTTGGTTATAACAGTTTCTGGTCGTTTAGCTACAGATCTGAATGCTGAGTCAGATACTAAGTCGAACTGTGCAGCGTTCTGAACGAATCCTACATATTGATGAACAAGTCGCTCAGTCATACTTAACGGATAAATGTAATCGTGATCTACACCATCCTGCTCCCTTGTATAGACTCGCTGCTTTGGTGCTGAAGTTCCTTGATTGGCTGCCACGTATTTAGGAGAACCAGTAGGATTATCAAACATATCCTTATGATATACTGCACCCCTAGTTGCATGGTGGTTATCATTAACTAGACCTATGTCCACAACCTTACCATCGTTACTAGCAAAATCTCCCAGAGGCATACCCTTCTCTTCAGCTACCTTTATTAGGTAGTTATTGAGTTCCTTATACTTCTCTACAAATTGAAAAATTCTATCATCAATTACAGTATAAGAGTCAGGGTTCTCGCTCAGTGCCTCCAATACATCTGAAGGACGTAGGCTCTGCTCTCCGTCCTCCTTAGGGACTACAGCCTTATCTAAAGACCTATTGCCATTATCTTCTACTCTAACAAGTTCACCTTCTATTACAGATAGGTCTTTTAATCTTGCTTGCATACCAACCGCCACACCTTCTAAACTGGCTATCGTGTGTGCAAACGAGGCAAGCGGCAACATCGGAGCATAATCTAATTGGCTTTGGAGCTGTAGAGGCTCGACATAACTACCTGTTATATTGGATAATAATTTAGCCATAGAGTCTGCACTAGAGAGCACCGTGCTCTTCTGTTTTGAAGCTTCTTTTGACTCACGTCTATCTCTTACTGGAACTAGCCAGTTAGGTATCGGTATGCTTCCTGTATCGACTACAGTATTTCCAAGAGAATCGTTGAATGCTGCTTGCTCTTGATCTTCAACTGTATCTACAGTAGGTTCGTCAATAACTGGTGATGGTCTATCGTCTTTAATCTCACCTTTGTTTTTCTTGAGATCATTGAAGTAGTTTCTCAAGAAAGGTTTTATCTTCTCTCCAACTAAATTTATCATTCTTTTTGAAAACCCTACAAAATCCTTAGCTATCTTATAGACACTGTGAGCAGTATCCTTTATCAAGTCTGGATCGAACAAAGCAAAACCACCGTAAAGCTTAACCTGATTTCTTTTAACCTTACCAGACTCTGACCTATCGACATCAGCGACTAACTCATCAATAGTCTTAAAGTTATCTATACCGTCACGGTTAGCTATATCACTAACTATAGTTGCTGCGTCCTCTTCAGCAACCCTATTGAAAAATTCAAATTCTTGGTCAGCGTTGGCGAACTCTCTGAACCTTTTTACACTGATTTGTTCTACAGGAGTAGGGTCAGAGTCAACTAGATTATCTTCAACTGGTCGAGATGTAGGAGACATTATATCTACCAACTCTTTTTGGATGGCATTCAATTCTTCACTCGTCTTAGCATCTGATATGCCTTTAGTGATTCTATTTTTTACAGATACATCTAACTTACTAGACTCGAAAATATCGTCAGACATTTCAAATGTATCGTCACGCAGTAGATCCAGATTCTCTGAAGGTTTAGTATCCTCTTCCAACTTGACTTCTTTTTTAGCAACTGTCAGGTTCTGCTCGGATTTCAAAATAGATTCATCAGTTTCATCTATCTTAACAGTTTGAGGCTCAAATTGAATACGAACTGTGTGAGGTCTTTTTCCTGTGACCCCTCCTCCTTTGTGCTGTATGCCAGAATAACCTTCACGCTCTACTACTTCAGATATTATACCGAAGTATTCCTGGACTTCATCAGCACTCATGAATGGTTCGTCTCTCAGGGAATCATACAAGTCTCTGACAGTATTGAAATCTCCTGATAGCTCATCGCTGGCTTTCTCCAGAGCTTCACGCATACCATCGGACACTGGTTCTTCAATATTATAGAATTTAGCATCTTCAGGAAAGGTAGCCTTATAAACACGAGGATCATCCCCCCCGCCTTTCTTAGTATAACCACCATTGGCTACTCTGAAAGAATCGGTAGTGTAAAAACCTTGTCCGAAGTAATTTAAAGTTGTGTATTGACCTTCGTCTAGGCTTGTGATAGGGCGGCTACTTCCGTGGAAGAACTCATCCCCTCCTACGGTATCAAAAGTCTCATTGGTCGGATCTCCTGAAGCATCTTTTTTTGTATCCACATCAGCAACACTTTCTGGTGTGTTCAAATCTTCGACTAGATCTTTGTCCTCAGTATCTGTCGGAATATTTTCAGAAGATTCTTCAGTATCTTTTTCCACTACATTAGCAGAAGCTTCTTGTTCTTGAGCAGACTCTACAGGTTGTGGATTCTTCTGTTGCTCTAACTCAATGGGCTTGACCTCAGGTGAAACTACATCAAGATCTATTTCCTCAGATAGGGTAGGCTGGGGTTCTGGTGTTGGACTATTTTCTGGAGACACTACGTCTAGGTCTATCTCCTCAGCTAAGATAGGATCAGCCTCTGGTGCAGTCCCTTCTACTAGTGCTTCTTTCTGATCATATAGATCCTGTAACAGCTCTGCGTCCTGTTCTCCTAGTGACTCTAAGTTTTCTAGTTTAGTTATCTCTACGTCTAAGTCTTGTATCTTAGTAGTGTCGGTGCTGTCTGGCTGACCTCTAAGACTATCAGCAGCTGCGTCAGCTTCTACTTTAAGTTCTCTATCAGATCTGGCAGTTTGGTCAGGGTTGAACTTATTTGATATACCATCAGCAACTTCTCCCGATAATTTATTTCCCCCGCCAAGTAAAAGACCAGCAATTCCAGCGTAATACGCCTGATCAATAGCACCGTCTATACTGGTCTGCTTGCCGTTATACTCTGCCTGAATAAGAGAGTTCACGAACTCGTCAATAAACTCCTCCATACCCTCACCAACGGCAGCAGCAGAGACAGCCTTCAACTGATCGCTGAATGCTTTTGCTCCTGCCTGTGCGTTGCGTCTAAAACTCTCTACACCGCCGAACTTGCCGTCACCTATTTTACCCACTCCTGCACTTACTAAGTAAGTTGTTGCAAAACCTTTAAAGCCCTCTAACAAAGCTCCACCAGTGTTAGTGGGATCAGCGTCTAACGCTCTTCGTATGTTACCTTGAGCAGATTGAGAAGCACCAAAGGCTATAGCAAACCTAGAGGCTGCTGCCTCGGAAGCTCCGAACTTGAGTGCAGTTGATCCTACACCACGGGTGAGTATGACACCAGGAATAGCCCTGCCGATAACATTACTAATCTTCTCACCACCTGTCTCTGGAGTTATGTTAGCGAGGCTGTTAAGAGCTTGCCTACTGCCGTTGATTTCTTTTTGAAATTTGTCTATGTCCTTAACCGCTTCATCGTCTCCGAATAATCCAGCGGTGAGTTGTCCTGCCGAGTTAGTGGCATCATACATCAAGCCAAAAGATCCTTGATCTGCACCGATCACTAGGTTGTTGACATTACCATCAGCTTGTTCAAGCTCTGCTAACACAGCCTTTTCCATTTGCTCTTGAGTAAACTCTTCTCGAACTAATTTAGCTGGGTGATCATCTTGTCTGAAAAACTTATCACTCAGATCTTCTCTCTCTTTATGTCCATCGGAGAACACTTCAGCCAGCACACCAGTAGCCCCATACTTAGCAGATATTTTAGGATTACCATTGCTATCTAAAGTCACATTCTCATTACGAAGATTTTCATAGAAGGCATTAAATATTACAGCTTTTCTGAGACTATCTGCTCTAGCTAAGCCTCTGGCTTTAGCTTGAGGACTTAGGTCGTGAGAACGTATAGACTTGTATGTGTTCTCAGGATTCTGTAGTAACTCACCTAAGTTTGGAACTTGCACTTCACTATCAGTATCCACAAAACTGAGTTCGTCTTCCTTTGAAAAATCCTCACCATCCTTAATAAGATTATTGAAAAGATCTTCATCAAGGTTCTGGTCAGTAAGCTCCTTCTCTATTTCTGAAATTCTACTACGCCTACTCTTAGATAGATCACTATCGGTGTCAGCATCTAAAGCAAAGTCACCACCAAACACCCCATCAATAACTCTCCCAGCGTGATGAAATGGGGAGATGTCTCTTAGTAGGCTATCGTTGGTTTCTATGGAGTCTGCCTCTGATTTCCTAAGCTGCGCCAATTCCCTGCTGAGGGTCAGATTGTCTCTGCGTGTGGATGTTGATGAAAGTCTTTGCTTTTCTATCGAAGCATAACCATCTAATAACTGTTTACCTAAGGCACTCATGTCAGCATTAGGATTACTACGAGACTCCTCGGTTATATTCAAAAACAGATCTCTCCTACGCTGTGCAGCTGATGAGTCCACACGATTACCGTTGGCTATATTGTGATCTAAACCTATCAGATGTTTGACACCGCTAGAGGGTGAGTCTGGATTTACACTAAAGTAGTGATCTACTACCTTATTCTTCTCATCTAAAGTTAGATTAGTGAACTGCTCAGATTGCGTTATTTCAGATAGTGTCATTGTATTTATTTTACTTTTAATGCCTCACCGATGAAGTCATCTACTGAGGTGTTCTTTCTGAGTATAGTATTTAATTGCCCTGTAGCAATAAGAACTTGGACATGTTTATAGAACTGTCTTCTATTCTGCTTATCCGCAGGTGACTGATTAGAGCTATTCTGACTAACATAATTTAACTCGCTTGATGAGGATAACGCTGTCCGTATCTCATCATTAAGAGAATTTCCAAAAGATTTACTGTTATCTTTACTAAAGTTTCTCTCATAAATAGTTCTAGCAGATTCAAAACTTTCGTTAGCTTTAGTAGATCTAGCACGATCACCACTAGGATCAGCAGAGTCGGTATCTTTAAGTATATCTTTTCTCTTATCACTAAGCTGAGTTGTTAGTGTTAGAGCTTCTGATGCAATCGATGTTTGACCTGATGCTTTAGCTTGGGCGTAAACCCTTGAGGCTACTTGCTCAGCTTGCTCATACTGACCCTGACCTCTAAGTTTAGCAGCTTCATCTAATCCAGCTCGTGCTTCAGAAGTATCAACCCTACCTTGTCGTAGTTGGTCTGACTTAATTACGATAGCACGTTTTAGTCTGAGTCTGTCTGCTTCAGGATCTTTGGAATTAGGATCGTAGAGTAAAGAGGCTTTAAATTTTTCTGGAGTTGAGATAGTTTCCAACGCATCATCAACATCTCTCTGATCGTTTATTTCTGCTGTTATTGCATCGTCAGATGATTCATTGATCTTAAAATTATTCAGCTCAGTTCCAGAATTTATCTGAGCTATTCTAGCCACACTCTCTTCGCCAGCTCTGCTATCGGCGTTGAATCTGAGATCAAAGTTTCTGTTAGAATCTTTCTCGGCTAGGTCAAGTCTTCTATCTTGACGTGATAGATTCGCAAAGCCAAGTTCACGTTGAAGTCCACGACTAGCGTCAGCATTAGCGTCTTGCACGTTAAACTGCCTGACATTCTCAGCGAATCCCCTGTCAGATTCCAAGACCTTGCGACCAAAGTTTCTTCTGTCTTGGAACGTAGCTTCCTTAAAGTTACGTCTATCTTTAAACTGATTCTCTTGCAACTGAGTAAAGAATCTACGCTCGCCAAGAAAACTTCTCTCTTGCCCAGCTTGTCGATTTATTTGATCTCTGTTAGACTGTGTAACTGCACTGAGTGATTGAGAAAAAGACACGCTCTGCCTACCGAGGATTCCACTCAGAAGCTCGTTGTTTCTTGTTAATACTGTTCCGTCTTTAATTGGCATATTATTCGTAAATTGGCGTGTTACCGTTGTATCCTGTTATTGTTCTTCCGAAACCGCTAGTGTCCAACTCAGCGGTTCCGTCCTTAGATCTTCCGTAGACGGGTGCATCTCCCCCCGCCTCTACACTGGTCTTGACGTTGCTTCCCATCAAAGCACCTGTGATAGATTTGATCTGGGGTGAGATTAGTGATGCAAAGTCTGGCACAAATGCGTTCAACAGTGAAGCCTTTTGTGTGCATACCTGTAGCTTAGTTCCTATCTTTTGTAAATCAGCCTGCATCTTAGCAAAGGCAGTAGGATCTCCCGCCGCTTCCAAGTTGAACTTATTCTGCAAACTATTCTGAATTAGCTGATGCTGCGTGAGCGCATAGCCTAATCTAAACTCAGGCTTAACCATCATATCCTGTATCGACATTCTACGTTGGTGTGGACTGACCTGTTGGACTAGACCAGCCTGCTGCTGTAACATAGAGAACCCACGAGCTTGCATCGAGAGTCTAGCCACACCTAAGTCACGGGCTGATGTCTGGCACGAGTTACCTACTCTACCGTTGAGCATGTCCTGCTCTGCTCTATCTGTAAGAACATCTATGGCTGAATCTATAGGAAGCTTTCCATCTATCAGATCTTTTATCTGACGGTCTACCTTGTGCATACTGTTAAGGAATGCTGGGCAGAAGAATGTCATACGCACTAGATCATCGTTCCTGTTGAGTAGGTTAACAGCTGCCATCAAACGGTCAGCTGATGGGACGTTCTGAAGATTGTCATTTATGGTGGCGCACTGGACCGATAGCTCGTCTACAGACACGTATTCAGCAGGGGTAGGCACAGAGCCATAAGCCTTAGTGAACAGACCTGATCCTATAGTAGCATCCATAGATGCACAGTAGTCGGCGACACATCGATCAAGGATGGCTACCCGATCCGCAGACAGTGAGTCATACTGGCTCTTCTGATATTTCAGTAGCGTAATTGTAGCCAGTGCTTGTAGTGCTGGTAATGCTAAGTTAGTTATTGCTGCTGATGCTATTCCGCCTCCCGCCATAATTTTATAGGTGTTTAGTTGTTACTATTTCTTGGGTCTTATATCCAAGCCTGTTCCATATCTTGACTACGTCAGGTGATCCTTCGTAGACCCATGACGATAGGTGTGACACAGTGCACTTGTGGTATTTGAAGAATGTCTCCGCAGCCTTGACCATCTCAACGATACGCTTAACCTTGTGCTTACAGTTATCAGATATGTAGATAGCTTCCACTAGACCAGCCAGCTCGTTAAAGATAGACCGTCTGTTGACCGTCCCGTATATGTAGCACGTAGGGTTCTCTAAGTCATCTACCCATAAGCAGCCGTTACCAGCCTGTAGTGCGATTACTACAGCTGAGCTTGCGTAGGTAACGTCAGTGCGTTTGTCTGCCTTAGAACGTATGATATGCTCCTGAAATATTTCAGCAAGCATCGGGACATCGTGTATGGTTATCTTCTTGAGCATCGTGTTGTTGTTGTTGTTGTTTTATATCCAGGTAATCCTCTACGTCTACGTCTAGGTGCGTTCTTGCCTATGTCGGCTCCGTCCTGCTGTGATCGTCCTTCTTGACGCTTAACTATAGACTTAACTCTACGCATCATCTCGGCTTTATCTCTAGCACCCTTAACCATCTCGTCTTGGTTCTTGGATCTGTAATATTTGAAGTATCCAGCAGCGTGTTCTATGGCGAGCTGGTCTCCTACTTCGACTATGTCGAAGTCATCACAGACTGGTCGGTATTCACGGTAGCCTCGTATCAAGATACAGTTAGACGGGCAGTGAGTTATCAGCTTGTAGCGTGAGTAAGATCTAACCTGTGAACCAGGCTCATACATACTCAAGCATCTCCCGTCTTTCTCGGATAGAGTTAGCATACCGCACTGGTCAGCTGGTGTGACCACACTTATGATACTGCAAACTGGCTCTGCTACGACAGCGTGCTTACCGCTCACTAGCGTAAAGCAAAGTCGTTTCTCAGATCCGTCAGCCATGATAGCTGTGACCCAAACTTCCTTACCGTTATCTTGTATACTGTCGGTGTATATCTGTAGGCTTCGACCAGGAGTAACTTCTCTCTCCGTGGCAAACTCTCCAACGATGGGAACAGTCTGCATGTCTCCGTCACCCTGCATAAGAAGACCTGTGTGAACTTCCCTCCAGCGTGATCTGAGTATAGCACTGTCATTGTGCTGCCAGACTGCTGAGAGACTAGACATATCAGGCGGTAGTGTAAAACCAAAGTAGGTGTTACACGAGTCAGATCCGCAGTCCATCTTGAACTTGCCGAGACGTATGCACTGCTGGTATTCAAACAGACGGAACTCATCGAACTCGCTGTAGAGAAAAGCTCTGAATCTATTCAGATTCACGAGAATCTCTTCACGATGTTGTGGGTATTTGAGACCCAGTATCGGAGCCATCCACGCTAAAGCTTGAGCGACTGTTACTTTCATACCCACTCGCCCTCCCTGTAGAATTTCATCTTACCTACGGGTGCTCCGCAGCAGTTGACCTTCTGCCAAGGGCTACATGTGTCCATCGGAGGATCTTCGGAAAATATTACAACACGTCCTCCATCAGGAATACATGCAGTAAAATTCTCTTTGATCTCTAAGACTTGCGCCTCGGTTAGATGCTCAAAGTGAGATCCGTTTTTGACTTGTAAATTTAGGTCCATCGTTCGGTGCTAGGTGTTTGAGTAAACTTATAGGGATTATCTAGGTAATCTATGTCATCTCTACAAGGGATTGTTTTATTTAACTTATCAGAATTAAGGACAACATCAACATCTAAATTCATGATCTCAGCTGCACCTATACCGCTAACTCTAAACTGAAACCAAGTGGCTTCGTTAAGGTTAGCTGGTAACGATCCTAGATCAAGTGAGCAGAAAGATTTCTCAGGCAGAACCTTATCAGATGAGCACCACTCCTTCCAACCTTCTGAGGCATCCGTCAAGACCTCCACCTTGACCCGTGCCCCTCCGTCAAGAGAGAGTTCTAATACACCAGCTGATATAGATTTAGTGCTGCCAAAGTCTCCGAAATCTTTTCTTCCAGTTACTATCTCCCACTCGATAGGTATATCTTTAAGTTTAGTCTTGCACTTATCGTTACGATTACTTTTAACAGCATCCTTAGTTCTATGCTTAGTGAACTCAGTGAAGTATATGTTAGCGTCTTTGTCGCAAGTCACTGCTCCAAACATTGTTGCACAACTAACGTCATCGATATTCAACAGAGTGTCGAATCCTACGATAGTTTCATCAGCTGTCCACAAACCTAACCATGCAGGAATTGGTGTTCGATCCTCCGTGTATCTCAGTGCTTGATCCCATACTACGAGTCCTTTACCGATTGGCTCAGTGGAAAGATAGTCGAGATCTGTGAAACCACATGAACACATAATTCGATGGTTATCCTTCCACTGAGAAATTGTAGTGCCATACAGTAGATGACCTGAGTCTCCGTCTAACAGCGGCTGAACGTCTTGAGCTATGGTATTTATAAACTCATCCTTAAAAGTTCCTTCTCCTAAAGTAGTCTTGAGGAAGTGAATGCCGAACTTAGATCGGAACACTTGATCACGAGGCAGTGCGTGAACTGCCTTTCTTCCCACTGCTGACACGTTATTGAGGATGTGTGATACTTGACGCTGTGTGTCCCAGCCATCACGCTCCTTCTTACCCTCACCAGAGAACTTTGTATCTCTACCGAAGATAGCGGTGTTATAGCTAACGACTCCTCTATCGTAGTAAGCTATAATCTCTCCTTGCCCGTTGGCAGAATTAAGTATAGGCAAGACAGCCATAGCTCTGAGCTGACCCAGGCTTGAGTTTGTGGACAGTGGTGGTGCGCTGGAAGCAAGCTGTTGCTCTTCCATTAAGAGTATGTCATCCGTAGACAGGGAGCCTCTTTTGTGGATGATGTCACTGACGTAGATACTATACGGTCCTTGCTGGTGGATTCTTCCGTGAGCGTAGATTCCTAAGCACGCAGAGTTGATGAGAAAGTTCTTGTGATTATCAAAATCAAAGGTGTCGTGTGAGTGTTGATCGACATCCTCGCTGACTATCGGATCTTCAATACAAACTTCTATTCTCTGAAAACAACAATCCATCTGAGCACCGACCAGCTCTTTTGTTATCCTGTTAGATTCTGTTAGACGCTCAGCTATTGTTCCATTCTCTCCAAGACCAGGACTACAGACATAGGCTCCGTGACCTTCCCACCATGCGGTAGGTGTCTGAGGACTTTGAATTATCAAGTAGTTCTCAGCTTGGTATAGGTTGACACTCTGACAATCGGTGTCGAGGCACTCTCCGTTTATTGTTGTAGTTTTTCCGAAGTCACTGTTACATACAAGAGAGTAGTAGAACTCACCGCCGGCAGCTATAACTAAGGCAGTCAAAGGACTGGCAAAGGGTTTGTGCGAAAGTCCTCTTGATGGGCTATAGACAGTAGCACCCTGAATATGACCGTCTATTTTTAGGTCATGATGTATGAATCCAGGGCGTGTCCTAGCAACACCCTCAGAGAATGTCATGTTAGTCGCAGACGCTAGCTTACCTTCGCCCAAGTTGAACGGGCTAGATTGCATATCCACGCCCGTAACTGATCTGTTTATGATATTTATTTTAGCCATCCGTTTCCTTTAATCTTTTCAGCTTGTTTATTCTATTCATGAGGAACAGAACTCGTGCTCTACCTAACGTGTCCTTGCCGAACTGTCCAGCGTGATTGATTCCGTAGTTGAGGAATGCGTAGGTCTCAAACTCTACATTAGCAGATGTTCCGCAAAACAATTTACCCATCTTAGATCTATAGCATGGGATGCCGAGTCTTTTTACAGCCCTAGCCATTCCTAGATCTTCTGGTCTATCCCACTTATCCTGCCTAAGTAGAAACTTAGTTACTCTCGTCAGAGCGTTCAGTGTCATATAGTATGCTGCACCGAAAAAGTAAGCATCGTTCAGTGTATGCGTAAATCCAACTACTTCATAGTCATCCACGTAAGGTGTAAGCCAATCCATCTTATTATGGATACAATCAACATCTAGTTTAATTACCGCTTCTGCGTTCTCCTCCTCAGCGGCGTTAAGTAAAGACATAGCTACACCGTTAGCGAGAGGCTTATCTCTATCCTTATCCCATACGAGGGGGTAGGTAGTAAGTCCCTCAGTATCGAACGGCTCGCTGTCTATATCGACTAGCGCGACAAGCTTCATACCGCTGTCTAGCTTGTTCCAAGATTCGATGAAGGGCTTGAGAAGCAGTCTGTCTGCGTGGCTTACTAGAACGCAAGCTAGAGTGTTAGTTAGTTTCATATTATGTTGTTATTGTTATACGTAATTCATGATCTACAGGAGAACCTCCTCCGTCCTCTATGCTTACGGTAGCTGTGATTTCTCCATTAGCCTGTTGCGTAGCGGTAGCGGATAGCCCTGATACATCAAACGTAGTGTTGCACGGTGATCCGAATGACACGTTACCTACTATCTCACCTAGCACCATATCCACGATCTCCTGTGGTGTTTGCGGCGGTGCGGTTATTACAGCAGGGTAGCTGTAGCTATCAGTAGCAGGACAGATAGCAACAGGATTAACCTTCACTCTAACTATGCTGACGTTGTATTGAACATCTGGATCTGGGATCTCGCTTGAGGTTTCTGGATCAGGTATCTCGCTTGAGGTTTCTGGATCAGGTATCTCGCTTGAGGTTTCTGGATCAGGTATCTCGCTTGAGGTCTCTGGATCTGGGATCTCGCTTGAGGTCTCTGGATCAGGTATCTCGCTTGAGGTCTCTGGATCTGGGTCAGGTATCGTAGTGTCTGGGTCAGGCACTGTAGTTGGCACAGGTATTCCAGGACCTGTTCCAGGCAAAGGAGGAATATAATCGGGAATGAAGCAACGCTCCTTCGGAGCAAACTCAGCTAGCTTGGGTGGCGTATCGCAAAACACGATCTTCTCATCAAACCTAGTATGGTTACACGGGTATACTCGCTGACCGTTCTCATCTACTAAGTGATAAAGTCCGTCTTCACCTGAATATTGCAGTCTATTCGGCATCAGCTAGAACCTCCTCATCTTCGGTGCGATGCCCTACAATGACGCAACTAGAGGACTCGTAAGATACAGCACCGAGCACAGTAGATCCAGCCAAAGCTATGAGAGTATATTGAGTCCCAGATGCTACGTCCACGTCCACAAAACTGATAGCATTGCTGGATCTCACATGACCGTTTGCACCCGTCTGATATGCAGTAGCGGACTCAGCTAGGACTACTCCTCCTTTGAGAAGTCTTAGTGTTGGAGATACGTGAGCCGCTGTTCCTACATAAACCAAACCTACGTTTATTGTAACGCAGTCAAAGTCTTCGCTAGTGGTGACGATTGCTGTGTCCGTGGTATGGTCTAATCCCGCAGTTACTGCCAGCTGTGTTAGATCTAAAGAAACTGGTTCATCGCTGTTAACAAGCTGACCAGCTTTAATGATACCTCTAAACTTATCCATAACAGAAAGCTTAATGGTTTTAGTGGTCGGGTTAAAAGTAGCATCATTCCCGTCCTGTCCGTTAGATCCAGCCGCACCCTGTGAAGGGTTGCCTGTGTCTTGTCCGTTGACAAACCAATTTCCATTGCCACCGATATACGGAGTAAAGCCGTCATGACCCATCAAACCTCTCGATGGGAAACCAGTGTCAAGGCTACCTAGATGCCAGTTACCGTTCAATCCAATAGTCGGGGTGATGCCAGCAGACCCAGGATCTCCTTTGTCACCTTTCTCACCAGACCCCTCACCTGTTTGTCCAGCGCAAGAACACCAAGCTAGGATGCCTGTGTCACACTCCCCGAACATCCATGTTCCCCATGCGCTTATATGCGGGGTAACACCATTGCTGCCATTAGATCCAGCCGCACCCTGTGAAGGGTTGCCTGTGTCTTGTCCGTCAATGAACCAGTTTCCGTTCCCGCCTATCTGAGGGAAGTTAGGAGCGGGTGGTGTGTCTTCAGGCTGACTCTTGATAGTGGTGTCACAGCTACCGCACGGAGCCTCTGGGACTTCGGTAGATGGTGGTGTTGCAGTGAAGGATGTTTGATCACACCCGCATCCGTTGGTAGTAGCCATAATATTTTATAATTTTGTTTATTTGAGTAAAGAGAACTTCAGAATTTTCTTAGCTTCCATCCTCTTCAAGATTGCACCAGCTCCGATCTGTTTAGATATTGCAGTCGAAGACCATTTTCCGTCTGACACATATTTTCCCTTACGCTCTATAGTAGTTCCTGCGTAAAGGTAGGGTGTCGGGACGGACCTATGATATTTCCAATAGCCTGTGCCGTTGTATCGCTCGATAGCCCACACTGTATCGAAGAGGTAAGACCAGCGAACGCTTCCCATGCTATCGTAAGCTAGAGCATCCTTGGCACTATCCTCCCATCGATACGGAGGCTTGCCCCATCTCGGACGACCTTTTGGAACCCACCGTGTTCTGCCACTGAGAGGGCTACCTTCATGCAGGTGATGTCTGAAAGATCCGCCACTCTCCATGTTGTGTAGGACTGCTATAATATACCAAGGAACCTGAGATTTGTTATCTACGCTCACATACCTACTTTTATTTTTAACTATACGAGATATAATGCGGTCAACTCTAGCTTTATTTCTAGGGCTAACTTTAGCATTCTCCCACCGCTGGACTCGTAAATCGTCTGACCTGTAGAAGTCAGCCTGACATAGAGAGCACAGAGCTATTAGAATGATAGTAATGAAGATACGCATAGTAGCACAATGATGCATGAGATTAGTGTAGCAAACCAGTAGTGAACTAGCTGTGGTGTGAATTTAGTCCCAGTGATGAGATCCCTCACTGCTCCAGACTCAGCTATTTCAGCCGCCTCTACAAACACTACAAGACGCACAATAGGGGCTACTACTGCGATGCTCGCAATTAGAATAGCAGCATAGAATAATTCTAAGAACGGGCTAGGATCTTCTGAACCCATGCGCATGTATTTAACCATGAGAAGGACTAGTATTAGAATAGCCGCACCCTTGCTCCATAGAAGCAAGCCAACTGTTTTTAGTTTCACCAGCATATCACTGAGTGACTGTTTTATTTTTGTTTTCATAAATCTATCTAATCTTTATTTTGAGGACGATGTAGACTACTGTAGCCACCAACAATATCCAGAAGAACCACACGTATTTCATACGACTCTCGGCTCTCTCTTTGTAGGTCTCGTCTAAAGTTTTTGCTTTCACCATGACCTTGACCAGCTCACGCAGCTTCTCCTTCTCGTCCTCTGCCTTGGCAACCGTAACGTCATGCTCAGAGACCTCCCCCTCAAGCTTCGTCAAATCATCCTTGAGATCATCTATGTGGTCTAGTGCATTGGTCAGGCTTGTGTTGACATTGTCGTTAGATTCTCTGAGACGGATAATGACTCCTTCGTAGCGTAACTTGAGATGATCGAAGACTACTCTAGTCT
The DNA here is from genome assembly GCA_937132085.1 of uncultured Rubritalea sp. Lineage (GTDB taxonomy): Bacteria > Verrucomicrobiota > Verrucomicrobiia > Verrucomicrobiales > Akkermansiaceae > Rubritalea. The sequence goes on from CAKZNV010000053.1 coordinate 54,535, forward strand.
CTTCTTCCAGGCTCTCGATCTTGGTAGCGAAGTCCTTGTTTATACTCTCAAGGTCAGCTATCTGTTTCTTAGATTCTTTGTTCGCAAGCTCAGCACTAGAGACAGAGTTATCTACTCTAGTAGCTGTAGTGCTAACTACCTCCACTACTTTAACTATCTTCTCTACGCTAGGTCTGTCAGTCTCTACAGGAGTAGCGATCTCGATAGCCCTTGAAGAAATAGGTTTAGAAGCACAACTAACCATCAAGGTGAGAGTTAGGAGCTGTAGAAGAATGTTAGCGTATTTCATGTTATCTAAAGTATGTTGTTTCTTATTGCTTGAGCTTTCAATTTAATAAGTGTCTTGTCTTTTTCATCAAGTTTCCCTTCGTGTAGTGCAACGCTCATATAATAGAGCAAATTGCCTTTAACGCCAAGATAAATAATCATACTCTCAATCACCTTTTCTGCTTCATAGAAGCTTCTGAGCAACGATTTAGGCATGTCATCCACCAAATAAGTTACAGAATGGTCTCCTGATTGGTAGGTATCTAGTATCATCCGATTATAATACTCATCGACTTCAATTTCTTGGTAATCTGAAAGTTTAAAATCTACATGACTCCCTATATCATCAACATAATAAAGTGATGTTGCGAAATATGGTTTTCCTGCTGATGGAAAACCGCCACAATTATGACCTTTAAATACACATACCCTGTCAGATGGAGTATTGTTTTTTATGTAGCTCAGGTGTTTGAATATGTTAGCGATTTTAAATCTTTCAGCTATTATTCTTTTTTCGTTATTCTTTGATTTAACTGACTCTCGCCAAGGTAAATAAAATTTCAGAAAAGCAAAAACAACTCCACCAAATCCTGCCAAACTAGCTAATGCTGTTATTAGCTTTATCCAATTATCCATGTTTTATTTTTCTTTAGTTTTCTATCTTCCAGAATACATCAGATAAATCACCTAGGTCGGATGACACAATATCAAAGGTGGTACCGTCTACTATGTTAGCTACGTAAAGTTGACCTAGCGTGCCACCTACCCCTTGCCTTGACAACGATATGTTAGAACTAGAAGAAATGGTATCATTACTTATAGTCTTCGTCCCTGCCGCCAACGTCACTCTACCTGACTGTTCGTAACCTGCTGGCAGTGATCTATTCTCACCCCATTTCTGACTACTCATCACTGAGCTTCCAGTGGTGATTGTGTTTATTTTGTTG
>CAKZNV010000054.1 GCA_937132085.1 uncultured Rubritalea sp.
GCGGGTTGTTTTTTAGCTTCTGGAGTGGTGATGTAGCTTCTTAGTTCGTCTGGATATTGCTCTAGTGCTCGACGAGCTAGCGAACGTTCGAAGTTAGTTTCGTAGCTTCCACCGAGAACATTGCCTTTAGCTGCTGGGTGACAGAAACTGACGAGGATGTCGATGAGTGCTGGGTTAGTTTTACCGAGTTGCTCGATGGTTCTGATCGCTTGTGAACGGACCATGACGTTTTTCTCTGAAGCTATGTTAGCGAGAATTTGAGCAAGGTATTCTGGAGATACCTTGAAGGTGATGAAAGAGCGGAGCGCTTCTCTGCGGATGTTTCCATCAGTGTCTTGAGAGAGAGTTGAAAGCAGCCTTTCATCGAAAGCGCCAAGGCTCTCTAGTGACCAAAGTGCGTGAATACGAGTGCTGATGGTGGCTGATTTATCTAGGACTAGTAGCTTGAGTGCAGGCGTTAATTCTTTGGCATCGCGGTCAGCGATTTGTTGCCAAGCGGCTTTTCTTTCCCATGCGTAGTCTGACTTGAGGTGGTCGATTAGTTTGGCTGATTCTACGGTGTAGAGGTTCGGGACTTTTCTTTCAGCAGCAGTTTTAGGTCTGACTCTCCAGATACGTCCGTGGGATTTATCACGGTCAGGGTGAGAGGTGGTTACTTCGTTGTGTGAGACGATTTTATTATACCAGTCTGCGATGTAGAGATTTCCATCAGGTCCGAAATCGATATGCACTGGACGGAACCAATCATCTGTAGAGGTGAGGAAATCTGGAAGGTGTTTGGCGGTCACAGTGCCGTCAGGATTGCGGATGATTTTGACTGAGTTGATCGTCGATGTGATAGGGTTAGCGAGGAAGGCGACGTCTTTAAAGTCGGCTACAAACTTGCCTGATTTATCATCTGTGAATGCCATTCCTGAGATACCAGTGCCTCCTACGCGGAACTTGTGCAGTTGAGGAAATAGTGGCTGGTATGAACGGAGCTTTTGATTTCCAATTCCTTTATAAGAAGTGAATGGATCAGCTGGGACTACAGACCAAGACAAGTCATTGGCTTCTGTCATGAACCACTGTCCATTGTCACGAAGTTGGAATCCCCAGATGTTGTTGAGACCCGAGTTGAGGAGTTGGATGTCGTTTCCATCTAATGAGAAACGAGCTATCTTTGAGAAGTCGATACGGGTAGAGTTACCTGATTTTACGGCAGTGATCTCTCCCTTGTTGAGTGCGCCTTGAGAGAAGTGAACCCAGCCACCAGGACCACGCACTAGACAGTGTCCCATCGTGTGTGTGTCAGTGAATCCGAAACCTGTGACGACAGGAGTGCGTTTGTCAGAGATGCCATCACCATCCGTGTCTTCTAGATAGAAAAGCTCAGATCCTTGCATGATATAAGCTCCGTTTTTATAGGGAAGAATGGACTGTGGAATAGTCAGCTCAGTGGCAAATTTAGTGACCTTGAGTTTGCCTTTCTCGTAGATATTAGAGAGAATAAGGACATCGTCTTTACCCTTGGTTTTACCTTGGTAGAGGTCTTTGATGCGTTTGAACTCAGGGTTCTTATCTTGCTCAGCAGGATTGTCCATGAGACGGAGTAGCTCATGCCAAGGAATGTTTTTAACAGGATCGAGGGGATACATCCTGGCTGTCTGAGTCCAGAGTCGACCAGCATCATCGAATGCCATGTCGATAGGGTTTACGATGCCATCTTTTTCAGAGGCGACTAATTCTACCACATATCCATCAGGAACGGTGAAGCCAGCGAGTTGCTGTTCTGGAGTATTAGCAGTGGTGCGACCTGAGTGGGTCTTCTTAGCATGAAGTAGAGTTGATAGACTCAGCACTGCGGAAGCTCCTAGTATGGTGGTAGAAATTTTCATGATAGTTATGATACACTAGTTTAGGGGTGTTCTTATCCTCAGCTACATATTGAGTATGCACATTTACGGCTAATTATTTAGCTTCGATCACTTTACTGAGCTCGGATATCCAGAGTTCGTAACCCGCCTTTGTTAGATGGATTCCATCAGTGGTGAGATCTGGCTGCATGGTAGTTTCACCTTTTTCTAGGAAGGTAGAATATAGGTCTAGGTAGTTTGTCTTGGTTGAATCAGTGAGTGCTTTGACCCTAGTATTGAGCGCTGCGATTGTGCCGTTATATTTGTCTAATCCTCTGTTTGTGCCGAGCGGGAGAACTGAGCAGAGGTAGATTTCGGTGGTCGGATTTTTGCTTTGTATTTCTTGGATTATCTTGGCGTAACCTTTTAACAACTCGTCTTGAGAAGCGCTAAGGTAAGGTTTATCCCATTTGAATTCTTGAGAATAGTTGATGGTGTCGTTGATGCCTATGAGGATGAATACTCTATTAGGTTTAAGTTGGTGACACGAGATGTCTAGACGGTCTAGAAGCCCACGGTATTTCCAGCCTCCTACACAGTCGCCAGAAATGCCACGGCTGAGGAGGTTCCATTTTTTAGGTGCTAAATTCACAGGGAAACTTTCTGTGATAGAGTCACCAATAATGAGATTTCCGCCAGTAGTGGTGTTCTTATTATGGGCTACTATTTGTTTTACTCGTTTAGCGTAGTGAGCATCACATTTTGATGGTTGAGGGAGTGTGATTCCATCTGTAACTGATTCTTTGGCTAATGCTGAGCTAGTGACCAGACTCAGGCTTAAAATGATTCTGATAAACGATTTCATCTTGTTTTTATGTGATATCAAAATCGAATACGACAAGTCGTTCTAAGCGAGGTTTGACTAGCTCAACTACCTTGAGGTGGTCTGGGTGTGGGAGATATTTATCGCGGTTTTCTGCAGTGTCGAATGTCATGATGAAGCCGTGAGTGAAGCCGTCGTTTAGACCTTCGCTAGATTTGTAGGGTCCATGTTCTACAGATTGTAGACCGGGGATTTTGTTTTTCAGGTCAACGAGTGCTGCAAACGATTCGTCGATCTGAGCTTGAGTGATTTCTGGTTTGAATTGGAATACTCCGAAGTGCCTAGTCATGGTGGTTGGGTGGTTAGAAGTTTTTATTTTTGGATGAAGGCGTGGGTGCCTTTTTTGTTTGAAGTAACGATATCGATTTTGCCGTCGCCGTTGAGATCGGCAGTGGAAATCTGGCGGCCTACGCCTGAGTCGCTGTCGATGAGATGCGGGGTGAATGTGGTGGTGCCGTCAGCATTTCGAGTAGTCTGGAACCAATAGAGGACAGCTGGATCATTGGCGCCTGGGTCTCTGCCGTTGTGGGCGAAGTAGCATTTTCCGGTGATGATGTCTTGGATGCCGTCGCCATTGATATCTGCGATCGCCATAGCGTGAGGTTGTGAAAATGAGAGGATTCCCGACTTAGGATCAGCTGGGGCATCTGGCATGATGATGTGCTGTTTGAAGCTGATCTTACCTTCGGGAGTTTTGATTTGTTGATACCAGGCTAGACCATATGCGTGAGCATTGAGAGCGGTGACTACATCGTTTAAACCATCACCATCGGCATCGTAGGCAAACATCTGAGCTCCACCTTGTTTGGGAGCGAAAGGGTAGGGATGAAACTTCCATGGAGTCTTTTTGTCCCAGTCTTTAGGTTGCTCCCACCAGCCTGCTTTCTCTAGAATGTCAGGTAGTTTGTCGCCGTTGATATCTCCAGCGCCGAGGCCATGAGTGTATTTAGCAAAACGATTTTCCTTAGTAGAAATATTCAAAACTGTCCATGGCTGAGTGGGGTCTGTGGATGGTGTGGCAATGGTGATGTGCTTGTGAGAATAGGCTAGGAGCTGCTTGTCTTTCCCGAGGATTTGTAGGTATTGTGGTGATTCGTTACAGACGTTGTCTTGTGCTTTGCAGTGGGTGCAAGCGTGGGTGGTATTGTCAGCAGCCAGAGGCTTTTCGCCAGGATTGATAGCGACTTGTGCGGGGCTACTAGGGACGCCTACTTTGAGAATATCTATCCAATCATCCTTGGTGATCTTTCCAGGGAAGGTGAAGAAATTATTCGAATAACCAGTGAGACCTGGACCAGTGATGGGGAAGGTTTTTAGAGGAGAGTATGTATGAGCCGTTTTAAAATCAGGGCCTTTCCACCAGATGGGGCCAGCAATGATGTCTGGGTGTCCATCGTTGTCGATATCGCCTACCGAGGCACCTTCAGAGATGTATTCTTTCTTCAGCTGGGTCTTCGTGAAGGTGATCTCGGCGCTCAGTGTGGTGCAGAATGCAACGGTGATAAAGAGGGTGTTTGGTAAGTTTCTCATAATGTTGCTGTGTAAGTAGTTTGTGGATAGGTTTTACTAGAATAACCTTAGACTCTTCATACGTGTGCTCGCAAGGTCTACCTATCCACCTGCTACTATCCAAAATACACATATTTTTTTAGATTGTTGTCTATTTATCTATTACACTTTAGCTTAGTGACTGTGGAAATTGAGGACAAGCAAATATATGGTAATACTACTGATTGGCTAGCAGTGAGTGCCGAAGCTTGTCCAGACCGCCGACTGCTAAAGTCTGCCAGAGAGTGTAACTGGCTCAATCAGTATAAAATAGGCCATGTAGGTGTGATGTCTGCCAGCTATCCTTACGAAGTGAACCGCAAGAGTCAAAGTGGATCGTTCATGATGGCCTGCTTGAGCGGTAGGGGAGAAGTTCTTGTAGATGGTCGATGGATCATACTCGAAAAGGGGAATGCCTGTCTGCTGGCGCCACATGTAGCAAATTTTATTAGAGGTATAAAAGGTGAAAAATGGAAGTTTGCCTGGGTGCGTTATGAGGAACCAGAGGGAGTGAAATCTATTGCTGATAATCGTTCTCCTGTCCGCGGCAAGTATGCTTCTGAGAGTCTAGAGCGATGTGTGATGGGGCTGTATCATGAGCTTGAAGGCGAGAATGGAGACAAGGCTTTAGAGATACTTTGGAGTGAACTGATTCATCGTTCCGTTCTGAAATTTGCTAAACCTAAGGGGATGGATGAAAGGCTGTGGCGGATCTGGAATGATGTGGGCACTGACCTTTCTCATCCGTGGACACTTGGAGAATTGGCAGATATTGGGTGTGTGAGCGAAGAGCATCTACGCAGACTATGCAGAAAAGATCTAGGCAGAAGTCCTATGCAGCATCTAATCTACCTACGGATGATAAAGGCTCGCGAGATACTTATTAGTGGGAACGATAAGGTGGATTATGTAGCGAAACAGGTCGGCTATGAGAGTGGGTTTACGTTTTCCAATACATTTAAGAAATGGATGGGTTGTCGTCCTAGTGAGCTTAGAGAGATTCGTTAGGTTTTGTTAGACTGAGCTGGAATGTGACGAGATTAATAGGAGGAAACCATTGATAGTTTTTTTGATGTATGTAGTTTTAAATTTGTATGAAGACTGAAGATGTGAACGAGGAAGATATGCTGGCTCCAGCGATGGCGAAGCGCTTTATCGAGGCTGTAGAGACCGAAGATCTAGAGGTGATCAAAGAGATCCTCTCCAATGCTGAGGCTGATGATCAACGTCGATTCGTAGGCATGCTCGGGGGCAAAGAACGTGATCATCTTTGTAGTGTATTGACTACCGAAGAAGCTGCGCACCTACTCGGTAATATGGCTGAGGCTCAAGCGGTGGACATGCTAGAAGATATGCCAGCTGACAGAGCTGCACATGTTCTTGAGGAATTAGGTGCTGACCTCAGTGGTGATTTGCTACGTGAGCTCGATGAGGAGAGCAGTGAGGCTATTTTGGCGGAATTCGATGATGCAGAGAATTGTGAAGAAGTGCGTGAAAGAGCTAGCTATGAGTGGGATAGTGCAGGTGGTCTGATGAGTGACCATGTGGTTAGTTTCCGACAGATAGCAACCGTAGAGGATGTGCTTAAGGAGCTAGGTGATCATGCTGAAGATTATTCAGATGATGAGGTGCAGTATTTCTATGTGGTAGACGGTGAGCATAAGCTAAAAGGTGTATTAGCTCTGAGAAACTTAGTTTTAGGAAAGCGATCAAAACAGATAGGTGATCTCATGATCCCAGATCCAGCTACGGTGAATGTGGAGGATGATCTTGAGGAATTACAAGATGCTTTTGAGCGTAAAAAATACCTAGCTTTCCCGGTGGTGGATGCTGAGGGAAGGCTGAAGGGTATCGTGACGAGAGATGCGATGCAGGAGGCTCTCTCTGATGCTCAGACGGATCGTTACTTGAAGGCGAGTGGTATTGTTGGTGGTGAAGAACTACGTAGTATGCCGCTTAAGGAAAGATGTATTAGGCGTCTTGCTTGGCTAGGGCCTAACATTTTATTAAACCTCTTGGCGGCTAGTATTATTGCTAGTTATGAAGATACTCTACAGGCTGTGATCGCTCTAGCAGTGTTCTTGCCGATGGTATCTGACATGAGTGGTTGCTCTGGTAATCAAGCGGTGGCGGTAAGTATCCGAGAGCTGACTCTAGGTATCATTCAGCCACGAGATTACATCCGTGTCTTGTTTAAAGAAATCTGGCTTGGACTCAATAATGGTATCGTTCTAGGTGTCGTCCTAGGAACACTAGCCGCAGTCTGGAAAGACAATATCTATCTTGGATTAGTAGTAGGTGGTGCGCTGATGCTGAATACGATTTTGTCCGTAGCGATTGGTGGATTAGTTCCTCTTTTACTGAAGAAATTCAAAGTAGATCCCGCTCTAGCCTCGGGTCCGATATTGACGACCGTGACTGATATGAGTGGATTTTTCCTCGTGCTGAGCTTGGCAAATCTAGCGATGGGGCAGTTGGTTTAGTCGCGATTTATTGATGGCGGATAAATAGTGTTTTATCCGCCATGGCGGTTGTTTGGCGTTTTATCCGACACTTGACATAATTCATGATGGCGGATATATTTGTGTTTATCCGACAAAAGGTGTAAACGACCATTTATCCGCCATGACTGAAAACTATCTTTGGCAGCAAGCCGACTTTCCACACTTCTACTATAATCCAGGGGTCATAGATCCACTGGAGAGAGAATTTGTGACTGAGTTTAAGAAGTTGATACGGTCATTCCCGATGCGTGATCGCAACTTTGACGACTTGTTTACTGAGGAAATTGTAGCGAATTCACAGATAGAAGGCATCAATCTGGATCGTGAGTCTGTGCATAGTTCCTTTGTAAACAACATCGTCCCAGCGCAGCAGAAAGAGCAGGGTGCGGTGAGTCTTATCAAGATGAGCTTAGATCACAGTGATGGTGCTCTGACGCACAAACTCATCAAATCCATGCATAAGGAAATCCTTAAAGGCTCCTCATTTCCTGAAGAATCCATCGGCAACTATGTGGGCGATATGAAGATCATCAGTGGCAATGAATTCTACGATAACTATGAGATCGTTCATAAAGGTGCGCCTAAAGAGCTGGTGGAAGACAAGATGTCTGAGTTCATGAAATGGTATAATCAGTGCAAACCTAAATCGCCACTCATCAATGCTATTCAAGGACACATTCACTTTGAGACACTCCATCCATTCTGCGACGGAAATGGCCGCATAGGACGTAGTATTATTCTGATGAGTCTGTGCAGAGATTTTAAGATCAAATCACCTATAGCTATCTCTAGAGCCTTTAATAAGAGCCTGAAGAGCTACTATGAGTTATTCCAAAGCGGTTTGGATCTCACAGAGACGATCAAGATACTTCAGCCGATTTTCTTGCAGGCTATTGAGGAAACCAAGCACATCCTCTCGATCACGAGTTTCCGCAAAAATGTCTACCAACATGAAGAGCAGCTAAACCCAAGACAACTCAAAGTTCTGCATCGTCTGATCAAATACGAACTCGAAGATGGCTTCAAAGGAGGCCTTACGAACTCCAAGTATAAGAAGATGACCGGAGTCAGTGACCGAACGGCTCTGCGTGACTTAGAAGGAATCGTGGAGCTGAAGTTATTAGTCAAAGTAGGCGAAAAGAAAGCGACGAGATATTACTTAAAGTAGTCAATATCGTGAAAAATGAACATGGCGGATATAATTGTGTTTATCCGCCATGTCGGATATATTTAGTTTTATCCGCCATGTGTTAATGTGTGTATAGTCTCCTAGCCTTGTATGAATAGGAGGAATTGTTACATTGGTTGGCAGAACTGAGAGAAGTGTAGATCCACGCTCTCTTTCATATGTGAGACTTTGAGTCGGATGAAGTCTTGTTGCTGTATGCGTTTTCGCTACGATTAATTTCAATTCAATTATTGATTCACGGAATAATACGCTAATATCGTGAAAGATTGTCATGGCGGATAAAATGGCGTTTATCCGCCATGTCGGTTATATTGAGTTTTATCCGCCATAGTTGAATGAGTGTATAAGACACAAAAAAGCCTCAACCGGTCTAATCGATTGAGGCTTTTAAAATGTTATGAAGTGTAGGCTTATCTACGCTTGCGCTTGAGTAGGAGTCTAGCTTGGCTAGTCGCGATTACGTCTTGGAGGTAGGCTGCTTCTTCAGCGTCCTTACCAGTGACTTCGACTAGTTTATTCTCAGCACGAGCTACTGCCTTTTCTTCAGCTGCTTCATCGATGTCGTCATCGCCGAAAGCAGAGTCTGTAAGAACAGATACTTTTTCCTGAGTGACTTCAGCGAATCCAGAACCGATAGCTAGCTCATGAACTGTGCCGTCTTTAAGATAGCGAAGCTCACCTGGTGCGAGGGCTGTGACTAGTGCTGCGTGCAGCTCTAGAATACCCATCTCACCGTCAACACCTGGTAGGTAAACGTCTGATACTGTGTCTGAGAAGATCTTCTTCTCTGGAGTTACGATTTCTAGTTGAAGTGACATGCTAGTTGTTTCCGTTAATTGTTAATGGGGTTGATTTGTGGCGCCTTGGGGGCGCCATCCCCTGTAAATCTAGTCTCTAGGGACTGAGTCGATGCCGGCCTTCATGTAGAAGTTACCTTCTGGAACGTCGTCCCACTCACCTGCAAGGATCTGTGCGAAGCCTTTAACAGTGTCTTCAAGTGGTGAGTAAACTCCAGGAACGTTTGTGAATACTTCAGCAACGTGGAACGGCTGAGTAAGGAAACGCTGGATTTTACGTGCACGGTAAACGCTCATCTTATCTTCGTCTGAGAGTTCGTCCATTCCAAGAATCGCGATGATGTCCTGAAGGTCTTTGTATCTCTGAAGGATGTTCTGAACTCCACGTGCTACTCTGTAGTGCTCGTCACCGATGATGTCAGCTGAGAGTGCTTTAGATGTAGATGAAAGTGGATCAACCGCTGGGAATAGTCCCTGCTCAGCAAGTGAACGCTCAAGAACAACAGTCGCATCAAGGTGAGCGAATGTGTTAGCTGGAGCTGGGTCAGTCAAGTCATCCGCAGGAACGTAAACCGCCTGAAGTGAAGTAATAGAACCTTTCTTAGTAGAAGTGATTCGCTCCTGAAGTCCTGCCATTTCCTCTGCAAGTGTTGGCTGGTAACCAACAGCAGATGGAGTTCTTCCAAGTAGTGCAGATACTTCTGAACCAGCCTGTGAGAAACGGAAAATGTTGTCAACGAAGAGTAGAACGTCTTGTCCTTCTTCATCACGGAAGTGCTCAGCCATAGTAAGAGCTGAAAGAGCAACACGGAGACGTGCTCCTGGAGGCTCGTTCATCTGTCCGTATACGAGAGCTACTTTAGATCCAGGAACGAGGATTGGGTTACCATTCTCGTCACGCTTAGGATCGTCGTTTTCGTCACGCTCACAAGCGATAACCTTTGACTCAAGCATTTCCCAGTAAAGGTCATTTCCTTCACGAGTTCTCTCTCCAACACCAGCGAATACTGAGTAACCACCGTGTCCTAGAGCAATGTTGTTGATGAGCTCCATGATAACAACTGTCTTACCAACACCTGCACCACCGAATGCACCAACTTTACCACCCTTAAGGAATGGGCAGATAAGGTCGATTACTTTGATTCCTGTTTCGAGGATCTCAGTAGATGAAGCTTGGTCAACGAGCTTAGGAGCTGCACGGTGAATAGAAGCACGCTTAGATGCGTCTGGAAGTGGAACGTTTTCGTCCACGATGTCACCTGTGACGTTGAAGATACGTCCTAGAACCTGGTCACCTACTGGCACTGTGATAGGTGCTCCTGTGTCTGAGATATCTAGTCCACGCTTAAGACCGTCTGATGAACTCATTGCAATAGCACGAACCCAGCCGTCACCGAGGTGCTGCTGCACTTCGAGAACTAGTTTAGTTGCTACACCTTCGAGTTCAAAGTTGATTTCAAGGGCATTATAGATATCTGGAAGTTGTGTTGCGCTAGAGAAGTCAGCATCTACAACGGCGCCGATTACCTGAACGATTGTTCCTACGTTACTCATATTTTTAGTTGGTTAGTTTGTTTAAAAGTTTGTTGATTGGGTATTTTATTACTCCATTGCTTTCATAGCAGTGGTGATTTCGAGAAGCTCAGAGGTGATTGCAGCCTGACGGAGCTTGTTATAATCGAGTGTTAGATCATCGATCATGTTGTTCGCATTATCAGTAGCAGCCTTCATAGATACCATACGAGCTGAGTGCTCAGAAGCTCGAGATTCGAGGATCATCTGGTAGATCTGGAAGTTTAGATACTGTGGTAGTAGTGTGTCGAGGACGACTTCTGGACTAGGCTCGAACTCATAGTCCTTAGACAATGCAGCTGCATGGTCTGTGTCCTTGACTTCGTCTTTTCCAACACCTTCGTAAGCACGCTTTTCAGCTAGCTTGTCAGCCTGGATCGGAAGAAGCTGTGAACAGTATGGCTCTTGGGTAAGAGTCGATACGAAGTTCGTGAAGCAGACTTTGATCTTATCGTAGTTGCCTTCGAGAAATTGCTCAGTGAGGAATTTAGCGATAGGGCGAGCTTCAGAGAAAGGAACCGGATCTTGGATCACGAAGTCAGCGATGTTTTCGTTGCCTGTCTTCTCGATCTGGATGCGGAGTTTCTTACCTACAGTAGCGTAAGTCGTCTCCTCAGTCTCCTCAGTTCTTACGAGCTTAAGGAGGTTGGTGTTAAGACCACCACAGAGACCTTTGTCTGTAGAAATGATAAGTGTCAGAGTTTTCTCACCTTCACGACGCTCTAGAAGCGGGTGTGATTCCTCATCTACGTTTTCCTTTAGGTTAACGAGAACTTGGTTTAGTTGGTCAGCGTATTGACGACCAGCGAGTGCTTGGTCCTGGGCCTTTTTCATTTTGGCCGCGGCGACAAGCTGCATCGCACGGGTGATCTGTGCTGTGTTTTTTACCGACTTAATGCGTCGGCGGATGTCTCTCAGGTTTGCCATTTCTTTTTGGAAAAGTAGTTAGTAGTTAGTATAGAGTAGTTAGGATAGAAGCGCTGCTTTCACAGCGCTTGTTATCGAAACTGATTACTTCCAAGAACCTTTGAAGTCCTTAAGAGCAGTGTGAAGTCCTTCGTTTACTCCGTCAGTTAGAGCCTTGTCATCAGCGATGAGCTGAAGAACGTCTGCTTTGCGAGTTTCCATGTATTCTTCAAGCTGTGTCTGGCATTCTTTCATGCGCTCAACTGATACATCATCGAAGTATCCGTTCTGCATTGAGAAGAGAACTACTACCTGCATCTGCATTGACTTAGGTGAGTATTGGTTCTGCTTGAAGAGTTCCACGATACGTAGACCTTTTTCAATCTTGCCTTTCGTCTGGTCATCAAGATCTGATCCGAACTGAGCGAATGCCTGAAGTTCACGGAACTGAGCTAGGTCTAGCTTAGTAGTTCCGGATACTTTCTTGATCGCCTTAGTCTGCGCAGCAGAACCAACACGAGATACTGAAAGACCAACTGAAATCGCTGGGCGGATACCTTGGTAGAAGAGGTCTGTCTCGAGGAAGATCTGTCCGTCTGTGATTGAGATCACGTTAGTTGGGATGTATGCAGATACGTCACCAGCCTGTGTTTCAATGATAGGAAGAGCAGTAAGTGATCCACCACCAGCATTCTCAGAGAGACGTGCTGAACGCTCAAGAAGTCTTGAGTGGAGGTAGAAAACGTCTCCAGGATATGCTTCACGTCCTGATGGGCGCTTAAGAATGAGTGATACCTGACGGTATGCAACCGCGTGCTTAGAAAGGTCATCAAATACGATGAGACACTCTTTGCCTTGGTCCATTAGGTATTCAGCTACTGCACAACCTGTGTAAGGTGCGAGATACTGGTTAGCTGCTGAGTCAGCAGCTGTAGCAGCAACGATTGTTGTGTATTCCATTGCGCCTGCTTCTTCGAGAGTCGCTTGGATACGTGCTACGTTAGATGCTTTCTGACCGATCGCTACATAGATACAGTAGAGTGGTGCGTGATTCTTGAGCTTACCTGCTTCTGCAGCCTTGTTCTGGTTCGCTTGTGAAATGATAGTATCGATAGCGATAGTAGTTTTACCAGTTCCACGGTCACCAATGATAAGTTCACGTTGTCCGCGGCCGATTGGAACCATTGCATCGATAGCCATGATACCTGTCTGAACTGGAACAGAAACTGATTTACGCTTAATGATACCAGGAGCGAGCTTCTCTACAGGGTAGTTAGCTGATGCTGCGATATCACCTTTTCCGTCGATAGGTGCACCGAGAGTATCGATAACACGTCCGAGGAGAGCTTCACCTACAGGAACAGAGAGGAGTTTACCAGTAGTCTGGCACTCGTCACCTGCTTTGAGGTGGAGATATTCACCGAGAAGAACAGCTCCGACTTCACCTTCTTCAAGGTTCATCGCAAGACCAGTAACTCCACCAGGGAATGAGATCATCTCGTTGAGTTGGCAGTCGCTAAGACCTTCAACTTTAGCGACACCATCACCGATTTCACGGATAGTGCCTACGTTTGTTTTACCTACGGAAGTCGTTACGTTCGCGATTTCCTGTTCTAGTTCCTGAAGAATGCTGCTCATGACTATATTAGTTTGTGTTAGATTGTTAGTTGCCTGTTCCTGATGGTAAGGCGGATTCGTTGTTAGATTAGTTACTGCTATTAAAATGCATTGGAGAGTTTATCGAGGCGGGCTTTTACTGAGCCATCCCAGACATCGTCACCTTTGCGGATGCGAATTCCGCCTAACAAGGCGGGGTTAATTTTATATTCAAATGTGAGTCCTTCACCGTGCTCAGAGATCATCTTGTTAGCGATGTTCTGGCTAGTAGATTCGTCGAGCTGCTGAGCGCTCTCTACTATCACGTGGCGCTGAGCTAGATCCAGGCGCACTAGGCGTTGGAGTGTCACTAAGATGCCTTTGAAGTTTCTAGGCTTGCGCTCTGCGACTGCCTTGAACACATGGCGAAGCTTGTCTTCGTCTAGCTTACCTGATGGTGAGCATAGTCTGAAGAGGCGTCTTCCTGCTGCGGCTGCGTCTTTAGTTACTTTCATGTGATTGTGTGGTGATCGGACGTTGAGAAATTATGATTTGAGAATTAAGCGTCGATGCTTGCTACAGCCTCTTCGTTGATGCGCTTGTTGTCATCATCGTTAAGAACCTTGCCAGTTACGTTTGCTGTTGTAGCTGCTACGAGGCGACCGAAGTCTTGCTTAAGCTCTGCGACCATTTGGTCACGCTCTGCTTTAGCTGCCTGCTCTGCTTTAGTGAGAATCCCCTGTGCAGAAGCGATTGCTTCTTGGGTCTTCTGCTCTGAAAGAGTCGCTGCACTTTCTTTAGCTTCAGTGATGAGGCGTTGAGCTGTGCTGTTAGCTTCTTCGATAGCTGCTGCTGTGCGCTCTTCTGACTCAGATAGCTGAGTTTCGATACGCTTTAGCTTCTCTTCACCTTCAGAGATTCTGTTCTTGCGCTGCTCTAGCATCGCTTGAATAGGACCAAAGGCGAATTTCTTCAACACGAACAACACGATTAAAAAGTTGATAACCTGTGCAATGAAAAGCGGCCAAGTGACACCAAAGTCATTTAAGAGTTTGGTAAATGGATTTGCTCCTTCTGCTAATATTGTGAACATTTTATTTTGTGAGTTTCGAGTTGATTTCGAGTTTGTTTTAAACTGAGCGCCACTCACGAGGAGTGACGCTCAAAAATAAATAATTAAATCTTAGATTTAATTAGAGTGATACAGCGAATGCAGAGAGGATGAAGATACCCTCGATAAGCGCTGCAAGAATGATTGATAGTGTTAGGATAGGACCTGCTGCACCTGGGTTACGACCAGTTGCTTCTGCTGCTTTACCGCCGAGGAATCCGATTCCGAGTGCACCGCCAAGAGCTGCAAGAGCTACGAATAATACTTTTGATGTGAACATAATGTTAGTTGGTTATTGTTTGTTGTTGTTGTGTCCGGCTGCCCCCACTGTCTTTGCTATGGTCTGACCTCCGAAAGGGTATAAAGTTTGATATTAGTGCTCTTCGTCGTGGTCGCCGTGATCACAGATGAGCTTGAGGAATACTGCACTAAGTAGAGTGAATACGAGAGCTTGCACTAGGCCAACGAGGAGCTCGATGAACATGAATGGAAGCGCTGGAGCAAAGGCGAAATATTTGCCGCCGAGTGCCATGAGTGATTCGAGAGTCTGCTCACCACCGAAGACGTTACCGTAGAGACGGAAACTAAGAGCTACTGGGCGGATGAAGATAGAAACGATTTCAAGGATACCTACTAGGAAGAAGATTCCGATCATTCCGATTCTCATTGCACCTGAGAAGTCTCCTTTAGGTGCGAAGATGTGAGCGAAGAAGCCTTTTGATCCGTTCTCTGAGAATGCCCAGTAGAACCAAAGGATGGCGAAGATTACGGACATGGCCGCTGTCATGTTGAGGTCAGCGTTACCACCACGAAGCAGGAATGTTACGTGGCCGTGGCTGTCTGCGATGCCTAGAGTTCCAACACCTGGCACAAGTCCTAGCCAGTTAGTAATGAGGATGAGGAGGAAAGTTCCACCGAAGAACCAGAATGTTCTCTTAACGAGGTGGTCACCGAGGATGCCACCGAAGAAATCGTAGAGTGATTCGATGATCCACTCAGCAAAGTTTTGGAATCCAGCAGGGATCATTTTCATCTTCTTGGTCGCTGCTTGGCAGAAAAGAACGATGAGGATAGTCGCTATCCAGACCATGATCATGGAGTTCGTGATAGCGAGACCTTCTCTGCTTCCTACGAGAACGTTGGATTCAGGAGTTAGCTGGTGTGCTGCTGATGCTAGTCCTGATGTTGCGAGGAGTAGTGAGATCGATGTGAAAAGTTTGCCCATTTCTGTGTAAAGTTGTGTGCTTTGTCTTTTGAAGACGCCGCTGAATATCGTGAATTGCCACTTCGATCAAGCGAATTTGTGAAATTTTTCACAAAGTCTGGCTAACGCTTTAAAATTAATTGATTGTGATGATGGTGAATCAGCTGGGTTAGTTAAGAACAGTGTATTAATCTTTTAAAAAGAATCACATTTAAGGCTATTAATAAAACCTATTAGCGTGTAGAGAGGCGTCCGCTTTAAGGAGCTACTCCTTTATCGATACATGACCGCAAACCCGCTGAACATCCGACCATGGTTAAGAAACCGATTTGACGATAGTCAGCGCTTTCTACTGTTGTGTATTTTAAGCGGACTTTTTTGTGGATTAGCGGCTGTGGGTCTACACATTTCTATTCACTATACCTTTGAAAGTCTGTGGGGTTGGGCATCATCAATGCCTAAATGGCAATTCATCGGTATTATGCTCGCGGCACCAACGCTTGCGGGTCTCGTCATCGGTATTAGCACTCAGACATTTGCTCCCTCAATAGTAGGAAGCGGCATACCGCAGACTAAAGTAGCCTTCTATAATCATTCTGGTAAAATTCCTATCATCACAGCGCTGTGGAGATTTATACTCACTACTATATACTGCGGGCTGGGAAATAGTCTGGGTCGTGAAGGTCCTACCATTCACATGGCAACAGCGATTTCATCGAAGCTTAGTAGGATCATCTTCATTTCACAGTCACGTATTCAGTCTAGTGTTCCAGTCGGTATGGCGGCAGGTATTGCGGCTGCGTTTAACGCTCCTCTGTCAGCCATTACATTCGTATTTGAAGAATTATTGGATAACTTTTCGATGAAGGCGCTCGGTGGCATTGTGATTGCTGTGGTGATCGCCTCGGCAGTGAGCCGCAGTATTCTTGGCGATGCGCCTATTCTGTCATCCTCACTAGATTTACATTTCCACACCTCGGTCTGGATGATTGTAGCGATCCCGCTCGGTGTAGCAGCCGGTTTGCTTGGGCATCTATTTGTCGTTTCTGTATTACGCTGTAGGGAATTTTTTACCCATCAGATTCCATATCTTAAATGGCTGCACCCAGCTTTCGGTGGGCTCACTTGTGGAATACTCGGCCTTTCTGCTCTTTATTTGACCGAGATGTTCGGCGATCCCCAGAAATCGATCTTCAGTATTGGTTACGAGAGTCTAGAGCTTGCCTTCGAAGCGCAGCTAGCGATTGAAGTTATCGGTATTCTGCTAGTGTTTAAATTCATCGCAGTGGTGCTGAACTACGCTACTGGCGGAAGTGGTGGTCTCTTTTCACCTACTCTATTTCTCGGTGCATTACTTGGTGCGCTGTTAGGGATATTGCTCAGCCTCATTCATCATCACCTCATCTCTATTCACGGCTTCCCATCAGACGCTAAGGTTATCGGTGGCTGCACGCTTTTAGGTATGGGAGCTATGTTTTCCTCAGTCATTCGCTGTCCATTCACCTCGCTGATCATCATCTTCGAGATTACGGGGAATTACTCGCTCATCCTTCCGCTGATGGCTGGAAATATGCTAGCGTGGTCACTCTCTAAACGCTGGAGTCCTACTCCTCTTTACGACGCTCTCCTCATTCAAGACGAGATCAGCTTGAGAAAGTTTAGTGCTTATAAAGGAGCGAAAGATTACCGAAGTTTGCCGATTTCGAGCATCATGACCTACGAGACGATCAATCTTAAGGGTGATGACATGGTGTCATGCTATCTAGCTAAGATGGATGAAGTTGCTTATCATTTTCACGGCTTCCCGGTGCTAAATGAAGACGACCTTTTGCTAGGTCTTGTGACACATCACGAGATCGAAGACGCAGATCCAGATATTCAGATCCGAGAGCTAGTTGCGGAGCAAAAGACGATCACGGTGACGCCAGATACATCGATTCGAGACGCGGCGAATCTCATGATTGCTAAAGATATTCAGCAGCTACCAGTAGTGTCGAATGCTAATAGCCAGCGCCTGATCGGGATTATCACTCTAAACGATATTGCGAGACAGCAGAACAGCGAGCCTGAATAGAAAGTGAGAGTCATTTTTGTTCAGTTTTTTATCGATTGACAGAAAAGCTTATTCAAGTCGTATATTTAGAATGATCAAGAATCTAACTCTAACCTGTTTTCTCCTCTTCTCTGCTGTGGCATCAGCTCAGCAAGCACTCCCGAAATGGGAATCGCTTTTCAACGGTAAAGATCTCACTGGCTGGATTGATGTGAATACAACTCCTGAAACCTGGAGTGTCAAAGATGGTGTCTTAATCTGTCACGGTAAAA
>CAKZNV010000055.1 GCA_937132085.1 uncultured Rubritalea sp.
CCTAAAATCAGCACCAGCTGATTTTAGGCTAATACTAAACTTGTAGATTGTCCGATAGCTGGTATGGATGAACCAGTTATCCCCCACTCAGACATACAATTACCTTGCTGAGAGCATTATCCAGCAGGTAGCTAAAGGCAAATTTGCCACAAAAATTTCAATCCATATCAATATGATTTCCGTAGCCATAGTAGGACGCCCAAATGTGGGCAAGTCCGCCATTTTCAACCGACTCGCTAACCGCATGATCGCCATCGTTCACGACCAACCAGGTGTGACTCGTGACCGTATTGCGGCTCCTTGTGAGATGACTCATACAGCCTGCACCATCATTGATACTGGCGGTATTGGAGCTGAACTAGATGATGGATTCCTAGACCAGGTAACGATCGAAGCTGACATTGCGGCACAGACAGCTGACCTCATTTTGTTCGTAGTGGATTCTCGTGAAGGCCTCACTAACATCGAGCACAATCTCGCCCAGAAACTCCGCAAGGCGAACCACCCGATTCTTCTACTTCTCAACAAAGCTGACACCTCGGCGCTAGAGATTCCTACTGGTGAATTCACAAAACTAGGATTCGGTAACGGAATCCCAGTTTCTGCAGCACACGGCCGTGGATTTACCGAGCTTACTGCTAAGATCGATGAAATCATCGCACCAATTTCCGAAAAACGCCATGAGCAACGTGCTGAGGCAGATGAGCAGGTAGCTAAAGATGGTCTCAAAATCGCCATCGTAGGTAAGCCAAATGCAGGTAAATCATCACTCATCAACGCGATCCTCAAGGACGAAAGAACCATCGTTTCCGAGATAGCTGGAACCACCCGTGACGCAGTAGATGTTCCTTACGAATACGCAAACGAACTCCACACTCTCATCGATACAGCAGGTCTTCGCCAGCGTTCTAAAATGGATACCTCTGTGGAAGTTTTCTCAGCAATGAGATCTGAGAAATCCATTCGTCGTTCTGACATCTGTTTACTAGTGATCGACCTCGAAGCTGGCATTTCAGCCATGGACCGAAAGATCGCTCAGACGATCCAGAAGGAGCACAAGCCATGCCTCATCATTCTGAATAAGTATGACCTGTTCCACCCTGAGATGAATCGTGCAGAGCGACTAGAAAAAGCTGAGCAGGAAATCCGCACAGAACTTTTCTTCCTCTCTTATGCTCCATTCGCAGCTGTTTCAGCAAAAGAAGGTCAGCACATCAGTCAGGTATTCAGCCAGCTCTCTAAGATCCGTGCTGTTGCACAGGACGTCATCACTACAGGTGCTCTAAACCGCCTTCTACAAGACGCATTCCTCATCAAGCCTCCATCACAGCACAAGAAGTTCAAGAAGCGTGTGAAGCTCCTCTACGCAACAGCCGTAGTGAACGACCGCTACACAGCGATCCCAGTGCCAAGCTACATTCTCTTCGTCAATGACAAGCGCCTGATGCAGGAAAACTACGAACAGTATCTCTCTAACAGAATCAGAGAGAAATACTACGCACCTGGTATCCCGATCGTCTTCTCTGTCCGATCAAGAAACCGCTCTAAGAAGTAGCGTCAGAACTACCCCATTAGGTTTTAGAAACCGTTGTTTCTCCATTGCACAATTGTGCCCTGATTGCTGATCCTTCCCGCTCAGAGCCTTAGGCTCTAAATATTATCATTGACCCAATGATCAATAAAAGTTAATCATACAAACACATTAAGTTATCATCCCCCTATTATAATGAACAAATTACTACTAACTATAACAACTGGCTTACTCTCCTGTGCAGCAAATGCACAAACAGCACATGTCTGGTCACATGATTTCGAGACCACTGACGCAAGCAGTTGGGGTAGTGCATTCAACAATACATTCCAGAATCTCAATGGGACCACTGGAACGACTACTGAAAAGAGAGTCGTAGACCACGGAGTCTTTACTCCAGGCATCGGCGATGAAACAATAGGAGCTGCAGTCGCTAGCTCAGCTGGACATGATTACGCCTTCACTGGTGTAAACTCTAGCAGTTATAATATTAACACTACTGGAGATAGTCTCACTTTAGACATCTGGTGGGTAGCGTCAGAAATTTCTGATGCAGTCAATCCAGCAACAGCTGTGAATGAAATCGCTCAAATAGGTATCACTTCTGCTAGCAGCGGAATACTCGGAGCTGTAGACTCACTCTACGTAGCAGTTCTAGAACTATCTTCCGAAACAGCGCTTGGGTCATCACAAACTGACTACTTACTAAAAAATGATAATGCTGGAATTGTGAGCACTCTAGAATCAAACAAGCAAACATACCATTTTACACCAGTCAACGCGATTACCGCAGCGTATCATTACCAGATGACTTTCACTAATAAGGGATCTGGCTTGATGGATTTAAGTCTCGATATCGACCTATGGGAGCACGAAGGCAACTCAGATTATTTTGTCTCTGTTGACCCAAACTTTGCCAACTACTCAGTCAATAACTTCACACATGGCCTTAATGACTTAACCAACCTGTCACCAGCACTTGGAATCCGTGTGCAAGACTCCGCTAACGTAAGTATCTCAGGAACCACTTATGACAGCTTGACTACCACAACAGTGGTGCCAGAACCAAATACTGCTGCACTCGCGGCACTTAGCTTCTTCGCCTTCACATTACGCAGAAAAAAGTAGCCAACCATTTTAATAATAGCTATCAGGCATAAATCTCGACAGATGAGACGTGCGTGATAGCTTTTTTTTAGTGAAAGATTTTTTTAGAAACGAATTAACCCGGTTATTTTTATTTGTAGCGCTATGTCTAGTCGTAGCCGCCATCGTCAGCCCACATCTCTATGTATGGGGAAAAAACTACGCAGCTGAGAATGCAGGAAAAGACCTAGCAGGCTGGCATGAATCACTAGTTCGCAGCATGGGAAGAGCAGACTTAGCCCGCTACTTTAGCCGTGTAATGATGGCGACTGCTATCATCCTGCTCTATCCATTTATCCGCAGTCTCAAGAACAAAGATCGCGTGGAAGTAAAGGCCCCGCTTAGAACGAGACTAGATCCAGGCTTCCAAGGATGGAAGGATCTTTTCGTAGGATTCATCTATGCCACTGGTTACATAGGTATCATGCTCATGCTTCTCACTAAGATGGAATACGTTACTCTCCAGCTAGACGCTAAGCCGCTGTCCTCCGCCCTATCATCATCGCTAACCACGGCGTTTACCATATCTATCATTGAGGAATGGGTTTTCCGAGGCGTATTATTCGCCCTACTCCTACGCAGCCTCAGACCTAAAAATGCTATTATCGGTCTCTCTATATTCTTTGCTGCTGTCCACTTCCTTAAGCCATATTCACCTATCTCAGACCCTACTTCATCGAACGCGGGCTTCGAGCTACTAGGTCAAATCGGTATCCAGTTTCTTAATCCACAATTTTTCATAGGAGTCTTTCTCACCTTGTTTTTAGTAGGTGTTATTCTAGCCTATGCTCGTCATAAGACGGGCTATCTCTGGCTACCTATCGGACTCCATACAGGCTGGGTATTTTGCATGAAAATGATGGGATCTTACACTATTAGAAATCCAGACACTAGTGCATGGATCTATGGAGACGATATTCGCCAAGGTCTACTACCAATGATATTTGTCACCCTAACAGGCGTCGCCATTTACTTTTACACGAGACCTAAACAGTCGCCAATTAGCTTCAGTAAAGAAAAATGAGGCGACTTGCCGCATCTCTGTTAGATCTGGTTTTCCCACCACAGTGTCACCTGTGTAAAGTTTCGCTTAGCCATGGAAAAGCAATTTGCGACACCTGCCTAACAGATCTTCCAAGAATAGATGAAAGCTATTGCATGCGATGCAGTGAGCCATTCGAAGGTGAGTTCTCAGAGAACCCTATCTGCCCAAATTGCCACAAGCTCACCTTTACATTTCTCTATGCAAAAGCTGCTCTCAAAAATAGTGAGCTAACACGAAAGCTGATTATCGATTACAAATACGGCAAGCAACGACATCTAGCCAAAGTCTTAGCGACCTGCTGTGCAGAGGTGATCATGAACGACAGTAGATTCAATTCTCTACCCGATCCTATTCTTATCCCAGTGCCCCTTCACTGGCGTCGTAAGCTCATGCGAGGCTTCAATCAGGCGGAGTTACTCACCAACGAAATTTCCAAGCTAACTGGCATACCAAGTAGCCCAATGATCCAGCGCACACGCTACACAACAACTCAGACGAGACTCAGCAGAAAGCAACGAATGCAGAATCTTAAAGACGCTTTCACAATAAAACCCAACTCAAGACCAATCCGCACAGCCATTCTTATCGATGATGTTTTCACTACTGGTTCTACATCAGAGGCATGCGCATCCACCCTTAAGAAAGAATGCGCAAAACTTGAAAACATAGTTGTAGTAACGGCATTACGTGGCTAGGATATCGCTAATCAAATTACAAGCAAGACACAGCTATGGGAATCTTCGATAAGCCACGACTACGCCAGAATAAGAAAAAGGACATGCCAAACGATCTATGGACTCAATGTCCAGGATGTCAGAACATGCTCCACACTTTAGACCTCAAGCAGAATGACCAAGTTTGTCATCACTGTGGCCACCATTTCCTACTCGGATCTCGTGAAAGAATAGCCATGCTCGCTGATGAAAATAGTTTCATCGAATACGATGCTAGCCTCTACTCAAAAAACCCTCTGGGATTTGATAAGTATGAAGCCAAGATCGACATGCTACGTCAGAAGACAAATCTTAACGACGCAGTAGTCACTGGCAAAATGACGATCCAAGGTAAGCCTACTATGATGGCTGTGATGGACTTCAAATTCTTCGCAGGATCTATGGGATCAGTCGTAGGTGAGAAAATCACCCGTGCGATCGAAGCGGCTATTGCTGACAGAATCGGCATGGTGATCATCTCAGCATCCTCTGGTGCTCGTATGCAAGAAGGCATGCTCTCGCTCATGCAGATGGCAAAAACTTGCGGTGCATTAGCTAAACTTTCAGAAGCAGGACTACCATACATTTCAGTCCTCACTCACCCTACTACTGGCGGAGTGACCGCTTCATTCGCTACTATTGGCGACATCAACCTCGCAGAACCTAAGTGCATGATCGGCTTTGCTGGTCCTCGTGTGGTGAAAGAAACGACCCACCAAGATCTACCACCTGGATTCCAAACTGCAGAATTCATGCTCAAGCACGGACTTGTAGATGCCATCGTAGAACGCAGAGCTCTACGTGACAGACTAGGCCGTCTGTTAGACTACATGCTGTAATTTTCAGCTAGCTTATTTCCACTTCAGAATGGACTACGATGAAGCGATAGAGTGGATTTACACTACTCAGAACTTTGGCATCAAGCTAGGCCTTGATGCTCCTAAAAAGCTTCTAGCCCATTATCTAGCTTACCCTACCTCGGAAACTAAAGTAGCTCATATTGCGGGAACGAATGGCAAGGGATCTACCTGTGCCATCCTTGATTCGCTCGCTCGCAGCTCCGGTGAGCGCACAGGGCTATTCACCTCTCCGCACCTCGTGGACTTCCGTGAACGAGTCAGGGTCAGTGGAGAAATGATCTCCAAAACAGACACAGCTAGACATCTAACAGCACTTAGAAACCTCGTCAGCAGCTGGGAGTATCACCCTACCTTTTTCGAGCTCGTGCTAGTATTGGCGATGAAGTATTTCCGTGAGAAAGAATGTGATCTGATCATCTTAGAAACAGGCATGGGCGGCACACTGGACGCCACCACCGCAGTGCCGGCCAATGTTTACGGCATCACTCCTATCGCTAAAGATCACTCACAATACCTAGGTGAAACCATCGAAGAAATAGCTGGGGAAAAAGCCGGTATCATTCTCAGCTCGGCACCGACATTTAGCTCAGCACAGCAGCCAGAAGCTGCCATGGTAATCGCTAGAGAAGCCAATCGCCATCGCTCAAAGCTCACCGTAGTCGACCAACCACTAGAAGCCTACCACATATCTCTCCGTGGCCGATATCAACGAGAGAACGCAGCATTAGCACTTGAAATAGCCCATTCACTCGGCATGTCGCTGCGCTATGATAATGTCAAAGACGGCCTCGCTAACATCATCTGGCCTGCTCGTTTTGAAACTACCTCTACTGATCCTCTAACCATCATAGATGGTGCGCATAATCCACATGCAGCTAAAATGCTCGCTGAGACCTGGGCAGAAGTTTACCCAGAGCAGGAACCTGTCATCATCTTCGGAGCCATAGACACTAAAGACTTATCAGGCGTGCTCGACCACTTAGTCGAAATCTCCGATACGATCATTTTCACCGCGATCGACTCCCCACAGACTATCCAATTTTCAGACCTAGATGGCATTCAGTGCCTAGAAAAGATCAATTTATTCAATAAAGTAGATATTACGGAATCTTTAACCTTTTCCAAATCATTAAATCGTCCTATACTTATTACAGGATCACTTTACTTGCTTGGTGAATACAAAGCCTTGATCGAAAAGCGACAACACCATCCGACATCTCAATAATATGCCTGTAAAACACAGAATCAGACACAAAGCGAACTCGACCGAACGCAGAGGAGGTCTGATTCAAGGCAGCAAGCCACACCGAGAGCGCAACGCCCACAAAGTAAATCGCAAGTGGCCTTATTTCAGAGCTATGTTTATCTGGCTCTGCTGCACATTAATCATCTTTTTAGCTATAGCGACACTCGCATTTGGTATTAATCAGAAGAACATGAAGTTTGTGTATATGGGCATCACACTAGTCGGATTATGGATCTTCATGAGGGTTGTTTACCTACTAGCGTGTAAGGCGACTACTTGCCCACTCTGCCGAGCACCTCACCTAGTCAATGGCAAGTCGCACAAACACAAGAAGGCTTACAAGATCTTCCCATTTAGCTATGCTACTACTGCCATCTTTACTGCGACTCTCTCGATGTGTATCCGCTGCATGCACTGTGGAGTGACATTTGATCTCAACAAAAAAAACCGCTAGTCTGATAGGCTGGCTAGAGTAAGCAAAAATGATTTGCTCCTGAGCTATTCTTGGGCTACGCAGTGGACATGACTGACGCACCATACCAAGTCTTACTTTACTACTTTTACTGCGATATCCAAGATCCGGAACACTATCGTGACGAGCATCGTGCACTCTGTGAATCTCTCGAACTCCTCGGTAGAATCATCGTTGGAAAAGAAGGTATCAATGGCACCGTCTCTGGCACCAAGGAAAACTGCGCCAAATACATGGACGCACTTCGTAACGACCCGCTCACTGCTGAAGTCGAATTCAAGATAGATCCTGAACAAGGCCACGTTTTCCCTAAACTATCCGTTAAAGCTCGTGAAGAAATCGTCACACTCGGACTCGGTGAAGATGATTTCTCACCAACAGAGACAACAGGCAAATATCTCAGCCCTAAAGAATGGCTCGATGCCATGCAGGACCCAAATTCAGTCATCATCGATGCCAGAAATGACTACGAATGGGAACTCGGAAAATTTAAAGATGCTATCCTACCACCCGTAGATAGCTTCCGTGATCTACCTCAGTGGATCAGAGACAACCGCGAAAAATTTGAAGGCAAACGCATCCTCACTTACTGCACTGGCGGCATTCGCTGTGAGAAATTCAGCGGTCACCTCGTGCGTGAAGGGTTCGATGATGTGAGCCAGTTACACGGTGGCATCGTCACCTACGGTAAAGACCCTGAAGTTAAAGGTGAAGACTACGAAGGTCAGTGCTATGTGTTCGACGAACGCATCGCTGTTCCAGTAAACTCAGTGAATCCATCAATCATCGCTCATTGCATCCACTGCAATGAGCCATGCGAGCGCTACATCAACTGCAAGAGCAAACACGAATGCAACGCCCAGCACTTCAGCTGTGAACCATGTGCAGAAAAGTTCAGCAACTGTTGCTCTACTGAATGCCAAGAAGTCTTCTTCAAACTAGAAGCCACCCAGTCCGAACAAGCTAACTAATCCTCTCTCCCAGCCATCTATCATGCCCAAACTTTTACCACTACTTCTTAAAATATCTCTCCCTCTTATCGTTCTCGATCAGATCACAAAATGGTGGGTAGTGCTCAACATGAGACAGCCATACGTCTTCGTTGACGGCATAAAGGAGGGCAATAGACTAGCTGACGGATCAGACCAGATTGTAGCGATTGATGGTTTATTAAATATATCCAGAGTGCATAATCAAGGTGTGGCATTCGGCCTAGGAAATGGCTCCGCTTGGGCACCGATCGTCTTCATGATCGTTCCATTTCTCGCTCTGATCTTAGTCAGCGTATTATGGAAAAAGCAGATCTTCACAGGCATCTCTAGACTTTCAGCACCTCTGTTAGTAGCAGGAGTGATTGGCAACCTCATCGACCGTCTCTTCCAAGGTTTTTGGTTCCCAGGTCTAGCTGACGCCTCATTCTGGAAGCGCCTGAGCGAAGGTTACGTAGTCGACTTCATCGACATCACCGTGCCTTTCACCAATGGCTACCATTGGCCATCATTCAACGTAGCAGACTCATGCATTTGCATCGCTGCGACACTGCTATTCCTCTCAGCATTCAAGCCAGAGCAGGAAGCATGAAGCACGGAGTGAAAAGCACAGAGCCCTAACTACTAGCTACTCTCTACTAACTACTGTTTACTCTCCCCAATGGAGCTTCTGACGTAGTGTGGAGAAGAAGGATCTACCTTCTAGCCTAATGATATTGAGAATGTGATCGGCTTTTTCGACTCGCACTCGGCCACCATGTTCGACCTCTACTACACATTGTCCATCTACTGTAAATAAGGTTGAATCTTCTGAATCATCTACAGAGATTAGCTCCACCACAGAGTCATCTGAGAGAACTAAGGATCGATTACTCAGACTATGTGGACAGATTGGTGTGACAACGAAGTTCTTAGCGATAGGAGAGATCAAAGGCCCCCCAGCAGCTAGCGAATACGCAGTAGAGCCAGTAGGCGTAGCAACGATAAGTCCATCAGCTCGGTAATGGTTTAGTAAGTCACCATCGATATAAGCATCAAGAGCGACAATTCTACCAGTCTGACCACGAGTTAATGTGATATCATTCACCGCAAAGTAAGATTGCTCAGATCCATCTAACAGACAGACAGTCGCTTTAAGAAGAATCCTCTGAACAGTGTGAAATGTTTTCTCTTTGAGTGCCGTAACAAGCAGCTCCATCTCATTATCTTTACAACTTGTTAGAAAGCCTAGATGACCAAGGTTAATACCAGCCACAGCGACATCAGTAGGCCCAAGTCGGTGAGCAGCATCAAGCATTGTGCCATCACCGCCTAACACCATAACCACATCGCAAATTTTTGCCATTTCAGGTGCGGTCGCTATTTGGTCGCTATTTAACTTCAGACTAAGATCACTAGCTGTATCATCCTCGACTACAGCAGAGATTTCACTTCCTGTTAGAAGCTCCATCAGTTCAATAACAGCGACAGTCACTCCATCCTTGGATGGGTTAGCAATGATTCCGACCTTCATAATATGTGAGAGCATAGCTTAAATCCAGCTAACTCCAATCGTTAATAGTCCTTACTTGTAAAGTGGATTCACCTCTGGTGTAACAGAGAACGTCTTCACCTCGGTGCCACGAATGACCTTGAAATCAGTCGGCTTAGCAGCTTGAAGATAGTAAAATGCATTCACTACTTCTGGGTAGCTACCT
Organism: uncultured Rubritalea sp.; assembly: GCA_937132085.1. Lineage (GTDB taxonomy): Bacteria > Verrucomicrobiota > Verrucomicrobiia > Verrucomicrobiales > Akkermansiaceae > Rubritalea. The sequence goes on from CAKZNV010000055.1 coordinate 9,700, forward strand.
ACAGCTTTACCACCAATACTCAAAATAACATCACCCTTCATCATCCCCGCCACACGAGCAGGAGCGGAAGGACGAACGCCGATCACTACGGGAGCATCACTAAGATGATCCATACTCACACCGATCCAACATGGCTTAAACATCCCACCAGTTGCTTTCAATGATTGAAGGTGCTTTAGCACGTCTACTGGAAGCGTGTAGTAGCTTGAACCATCACCACTTGATTGGAAGATCAAGCCTGCAAGTTCCTTCTTGGCATTGAGAACCGGGCTTCCTGGAAGGATAGCTTTTCCTGCGTGATTCACTCGCATAAAGGTAAGTGGAAGCACGCGGCCATTGTGTCTACGAACAAAGCTCACTAGGCGGCATAGCTCACCATTTGACTCTAGCTTAGCACCAGGCTCTAGAGTTTCTGTGTCTGCGTATTTAGTAAATTTAGTCATTCCCTCACGCTCTCCCTCAGGAAGCTGGAGAAGTGTTAGACGGCTCACTGGATCGTGGCTAACAAGTTTAACCTTCACTACTTCACCTGCTGCATTTTTCACACTTGCAGATGCTGGATTAAATCCCTTGAGAGCTACCGCGGCGATAATTCCATCATCAGCGACCAGAACACCAGCTGACTGCTGAGGAGCTCCTACTTTCTTTTCGTCCAACGAAGCAAATTCTACCACCTTAGTCTGAGCGAGTGAAATAAGGCTGCCTAGCAGACTCATGCCTAATACTGATATCCAAGTTTTGATCATATATAAATAGGTAAACTAATCTGCACTCACATCAAGATTAAATAGAGTGATGTTACAGAAAGAATATAGCAACGAACTGTAGTGAAAACTATAGCCCTTATTAAAACAAACGAGTTTCTTCAAGGTAAGCTGGGCCATCATCTGTGAAATCCACAGGACGCATCACAGCCAGACCTACTAAGTCAGAATCTTCATAACTCGGCACAGTAAAATCATTACTTAGAATCGCCTCTGCACTGAGATCTAAACCACCAAGCTCTGAATCAAATGGAGCCACTTCAGTAGAAGCGACAACTCCACTAGGAGTAGCGCTAGTGTTCTGATCAGGAATCGCCTTGAAAACAAGAGCAACAGCCGCATACGCAACTCCTGCACCCACCGCCCAGCGCATAGCACCGAACTCAGCAAACCTAACTTTCACACGCTCTACAAACAAGCCACGTGCAGACGTATTCAGCATCTCAGAGCGTTGACGCTGCTGAAACTCCTGAAGAAAATCTTCAAAATACCCTTCCTCTGGCTGTTCAAAGCGCTTGAGTCGGATCAAATCTTGTAGTTCTTGGTCTGTCATAATTCTTGTTTTTCTATTGATTCAGTGGCTTTGACAGCTGCTTAGCTATCTCTCTCACTGCCTTGAAATTCTGATAAATGGCCTCTTAGCTGTTGATGAGCGTAAAATAACCGTGAGCGCACAGTCCCGACTGATACTCCTAACACCTTGCCTATTTCAGCATGCGCTAGTCCCTGAATATCGAACATCGTTACCACTGCTCTATGGTCTTCTGACAACGTCATCATCGCATCGTTCAATTTTTTTTGAAGTTCGTGGATATTTATCTGCCTACGTGGGTTAGACCGATGGCTAACATCGACAAATGCAGGATCGTTCTGAATACCGGTATCGACATCATCGAAGCTGCTAGCCGCCTTACGTTTTCTCTTCTTGAGAAAATTCAGCGTCATGTTCACCGCGATCGAATAAATCCACGTGTAAAAAGTAGAATTCCCACGGAACTTACTCACTGAGCGATACGCCTTAGCGAACACATCCTGTAAAAGGTCATGCGTATCATCCTTGTTAGAAGTCATGTGATACACCAGACCGTAGAGTCGCTGGCTATACTTCATCACTAGTTCATCGAAGGCAGCAGTATCCCCAGCCTGCGCTTTATGCACAAGCGGCAAGTCCTCATCCACTTTACGCTGTGGGTGTGACTTTGCTTGGGGTTTTGCGCTCTCGTCCATTGTTGTTCCTGAATCTTTAGGTGCAAACTCGGAGCCTTGAGCGCTTATCGAGATACTAGCCATTTTGTTTCTTTAACTATCAGACAAAGATAACTAACATACGTTCAAAACTCAACTGATTTAATTTCAACCACATGCCTGCTAAGAAGAAAAAATCTCTCCATCCACTGGTAGGAAACGCACTAGTAAAGGAAGTCAATCGACGCATCAGACTCGCTCGCACTCAATGGGATGCGCACAACAACAAAGCCTGCCGACGTGAGCGAACCAGAGCACTAGAACTCTATGAAACCCTCACCCCTGAGCAGAAAGACAAGGTCCCTCAATCCCTCAGAGTTTGGCTCCGCTACCGCAGCGAAAAATACTTCGGCGACCACAGAACTCCACCTGAGAAGAGTTAGAAACCTTGTTGAATCAGACGATCCTAAAAGTGCATTCTGTATGCCGCCCAGAACGTAGTAGCATCTATATCACCCTTCACATCATCCAGTGTTTCGTATTCCACACCAGCCATGACCTTAGCGTTATCTCCGCATAGGAAGTAATTCAATCCAGCATAGATACTGTGATGTGATTTACCACGGCCATTCGCTTTGATATCTGCGTTGCGTAGATAACGAGAATTCAGACGGACACCTTCGCTCTCATCTGATTCTTGAAATTGATAACGAGTCACAAACTCAAGCTTATCTTCGATGATGTATTTAGATGGCATCACGACTAGTCCATAAAACACACCTTCACGTGTCGCTTTAGGATCACTGCCATTGTCACCAACGACTGCATTCACAGCCAGATCCCAGCCTCCGACTTGACCTTGCCAAGAAGCGGATGACACCCATTCGTAGTCTACTCCCACTTGATCTTTAGTCGTGCCTTGATCGAGATTGTAAAAGAAATCGAGCGTAAGATCGCCTCCCATCGCATCAAATTCAGCACTACCATAGAGAGCCTTACCTGCGGCCCAATTGCCAATAAAGTCACTAGCATCCAGGCTTAATACTCCAACAGTTCCTTTGACTGCATTCTTTTTTCCAGAAACCATGAAGCCCGTATAACGGTTCATAGATATCTTATTAGACAACGCCGAACGTTCGACTGTCTTGATCCTCTTAGATGAAGTGTGAGCCTCTTGACCTACATTTACTTTTAGACGTCCATAGGTGAATTTTAGTGAATCAAGACCCAACACATTTTCCATCCTATAAGACAGCTTCACTTTATCAAAATCCTCGTATCCAAGGACACGTGGCAAACCTTCGCGATTCCTATCATCTTCGAAATTCGCATTTGCCGATAGCTCAAAGTTATGAAACGCCCTGATCTCTATACCTGCACGGAGTCTACGAATTTCTTCAAAGTCTTGATTGAAATCGTCACCATTTGCATCAGTCCCATCTATATAGGCATACTGAGCATGGAACCGACCAGTGATAGCCACTTTTTGGATATAACGATTCTCCTTATTTTTGTAGAGAACACCCAGATCTTCAATTCTTCGACAGAAGTCTCCAGAGGTAGCAGTTGTTTCTAGCTTAGGCCCATCTAGAGATCCTGCGCTCACTGTGCTTGTTAGAGCGACAGCAGTGAACATTGTTTTGATAGTATGGTTTCTCATAATTTTTATTGGTTACTTTTAATACTTTTTAAGCTCCTAGGCTATTGCCTCTCATCTTAGTTAAAATCACGTGATTATTACCACAAGCGACTTGCATCTGCTCCATGAAATCAGCCACCTTTGAGTGGTCTTTAAGTGTGATATCATAGCGAAGCTCAGTCATCATGCCTGCCTGCGCTGACTCCACACTGCGGAAATCCACTTCATCCGCATAGGTAGCGAAGATAGATGCGAAACTCTCATCATAGTTAATATCGTTAGTCACCCTCACTCTAAGGTTATGGCTAACACGCTTAGGCGCATACATATCCGCCTTAGACATGATGTAAACTGCTACAGCAACAATCGCCAACACTGCCACCGCAAGCCACAGCTTATCTAATGGCAGAGCACCTACTGACAGACCCACAGCCATGGACACGAAGATAAATGCCAAATCACGAGCTTGCGTAAGATTCCTACGGAAACGAATGATGGAGAATGCTGCGAACATTCCAAAAGCAATTTGTCCGCCTCCCTCTCCTCGGACAATCAGAATAATAATCGTCACTACTGTTCCAATAATGACCAGTGTGTGAACATAGTCTTGCGAGAAATTCTTACCTCGATAGGTCGCTTTATAGAGCGCCGCTACTAGTAGATTTAAAATCAAGCTGACGAAAACAGCGATTATTATTTCAAGGGCGCTCGGTGAAGAGGATACACTCGAGGATAGGTTATCTATAAAATCAGGCATTATTTGTATAAAAGTAAATCTGCATCACATCTGTATGTGAATATTCGATCATAACTATCGAACTGGTTTAACTGCGTCAAGCATCAAGCTCATTTAATATATCTCAAGTGTTTACATTGCATTAATAGTTTCGCGAACTACTGGATCATGCGTTTCTAGCGCTGTGCAAAACTTACTAAAACTACGTTTAACAAGAGATTGAGAACCTATTAGTTCACGTAACCAAAAAGGGATCACCGTATTAGTTTTGACTTCCATCACGCACTGATCAGATGGGAGAAGGTAATGCTCGAAACATTTGTCATCAGCCTTAAGCTCATGTTTTTCAAACCGACATGCTATTCCTGTATCAAAGGTGATCCTGAGATCTGGAGCATCTTCGCCTCCCACAAATGCCTGCCGATCATAGCGCATGGTATTTAAAAACTTAAAGGATCGTTCGTCTACCAACTGGATAATCTCATTAGCTACCATCCTGTCACTACGCGAAAACCCACTCACATCTATAGAATGCGCTCCACCTTTCTCCACTAGATTCACAGCATCTTCCATAGGCAACATCAGACGCCTTTTCACACCCCTACCATAATGCTTGTGTTTCACCTCTATAAAAGTCGTAGGGGGAATGCTGCCATTGTCAGATCCATAGACTCGAATGCGCAGTTTTCGCCTACTTTTCTGACCTCGCATTTTTTCCCAATAACTATCCCTGCTGATATTATCATAATACTGGCTAATAATAGGATACTGAGAGCTTCCTCCTGCTCCTTCATCATAGGAAGTATACTTCTCAACTTCGGAAACGATCAGATCTCTTTTTTCTAGAGGGATGATAAATTTAAATTCGATTCGATCAAGGCGGGTATACATGAGAATGAAGCGTAGTGCGCTTAACTATTCGTCTATTTAAAGTAATTAAATTATCACCTCCTCAGACAAAGACTGCGACATCAAGTTACTTATCACAGCCAACCCCACTCTATTTGCGCCCAAATATAAACAAGCAGTCAATCCCTGCATCGCTACTCAAACAACAACAGACTAACTACTTTTTAGCCTTTCTAGCCGCGTCCTCCTCTAGTTCTTCTTTAGTTTTAAAATACCTATCAAAGACGTCGCTATGTGCATCTAAACTTTCGTAAAACTCGTTCATTACTGGTGCCAGCTTATCCATTAGTGGAGCTGGCATCTCTTTTAAATGCTGAATGAATTTATCTTTGTATTCGACCTCTAATCGCTCTTCTTTTTCATTCATTTGATCGCTCACAACCTTCTTTTCAGCTTCAGTGGGGAGCGGCATCTTTTCTAATTCAGCCGCTATTTCAGTAATTCTTTTCTGACTCTCTTTAATTTTGAGCAGCCCTTTCGCCAAAGTTTCCTCGTCTTTAATCGTCAACACCATGTGACCAGGTAAAGTTACGCAGACGTAGAACTCCTCGCTTAGAGACTGGTAAGTTTTCACCTTCTCTTCAGCTTTATTTTCTATTTCCTTTTCAGGTGCAGCTCTAAGGGAGCAAAAAGGCAGCAGAGAGATCGAGACGATAGTAAATATTTTCATGTGGTCAACACTATGAAAGGCAGTATTAAATGCAATGGCAAATGACCACATGCTTAATGTTACAGAGCCTCCCTCTTGACACGAGCTAAGACAATCACCACTCTCTCACTATGTCGGTATCAGAAGCTCAATTTAAACTTATTCAAGAGGAACTCAAATCACTCGAAGTTCGTGAAAACATCACCATCCTCTGGGCTTCTGAGTCTGGCAGTAGAGCGTGGGGATTTGAGTCCACTGACAGCGACTACGATGTTCGCTTCATTTACCTACGTAGCTCTGATGATTACCTCAAAGTCTCACCCACACGTGATGTCATCGAACTACCAATCTCAGAAGAACTTGATATCTCGGGTTGGGATCTAACAAAAGCACTCGGCCTCCTTCGTAAATCAAACCCAGCCTTATTGGAATGGCTGCAATCCCCCATTGTCTACCAAGAACAAGCTGGTTTCCGAGACAGTTTTTGGACGCTCTGCCAAGAGTATTTCTGCCAAATATCCTGCACCTATCATTACTCTAGCATGGCAAAACGAAATTGCAGATCTTACCTAGAAGCAGATACAATCCGCCTCAAACGATACTTCTACATGCTTCGTCCGATTCTCTCCACTCAATGGCTCAGAGAGCGTGGCGAAATTGCACCTATGCAATTTGAGACTCTCGTCAACGAACTAGTCCCTGACGGCAAAATCAAAAAGCTCATCAATGATCTCATCGAGAGAAAACGATCAGGAGTAGAATTAGGTGAAGCGCCTGTCATCCCAGAACTCTCCGCATTCATCCTAGAAAAGATGGAATGTTTCAAAGGCGTAAAAAAGAACACTGAGATCACCACCCCATGGCTCCCACTAGATAACTACTTCCGAGAAACTCTAAAGCAGAGCGCCAAGTAGCATTGCCAAATGACTACATGCTAAATCATCAAATGCTAAATGCTTAGGGATTCCTGTGGAATTTTTTGACTCCAGGTTCAGCGCCATATTTGTCCACTTTTTCACGGATACTGCGCCAGTCCTGCTCAGCTTCAGCGTTCAGAGTCTGCCCCTTTTCGTTGAAAATCTTCTTCGTTCTACTGACATACTTGAATGCTGATTCATAGGCGATCTGTCGATCTGACTTCCCATCCTGCACACCTGGCTTAGCTGGGTTATTACGCTCCCAGAGTAGTGTAATGACTCGATGCATCGCTGGTGCTGACTGATCCAGAACAAACATACTATTCACCCAAACCGCCGTGTAGGAACCTATCGCACGCTCCGTCATTTCACGCTTATCATACGACATCGCTAACAACATTTCAGCACGCCTCACCTTCTTCTTTGCAGACGTAGGATACTTTAGATACGTAATAGCATTCTTTGTTAAATCTTCCCAATTTTCCTGAGCATAGAGCAACTCTAGAAGTTGGTAATGAGCTGCCGCCTTAGCATTCACAGCCGTGAATGGATTTGCTAAAATCCCGTTGATACTATCTTCCGCCAGTTTCACCTCAGCAGGATCATCGGATTTTGCTAGTAAAGTCAATAAGCCCACCTGCGCTTCTGGTAGCTTGATCTTGCTCCCACTTGCGATCACGCCCTCGTAGTAAGACTTTGCTTTATCAGAAAATCCATTATTTTTTTCCAGATGCTTCGCCACCTTGATCAGCACAAAGTTATCCAGATCCTCAATCTTATAATTAAAATGCAGATCTGCATAAAGCGCTTTAATCCGCTTACCACGTTCCTCACTAGGTGCCATCCTCTGGCTTCTCTCTAACACATCCAATTCAGAAACGACTAATAACGCCTGATGGTAGCTTGAATCAGTCACAAATGGACTCGTTTTAAGCCCATCGATCACTTCATCGTCTTTCACATTCGCGTTTCGTAGTGTGATCACATAACCCTGCATCGCTCCTTCCGTTCCTGCTGTGTTTGGCTCTGTGTTATACTCAAATAACGCCTTCTGCATCAGCTTAAATGCCTCGTCTTTTCTACCCGACTGAGTCAAGGCATACATAGCATTCGCCACGATCTGTGTGTAAAATGGTGACACTCTATCCTTCATTGGCTCCCCAGCCATATAAGCATCAAAATATTTCACAGAATCCAAGGTCTTCTCATTTAATCTACCTTCCCAGAGCTTCTGCCCTAGCATCGTGATCATTAGGTAATACGCTTCATCTTCAGCATGTTTATTATTCGTGTATTTGGCTGAGGTAATTGCACGTTGATACTCTGTCTCGGCATCGTCTCTTAGTTTTTTAAGCAGATATATATTGCCTGATAAAATATGCGCAGGCGCTTTTGTTAGACTCTTGTTATACTTCCCAATGAAGGTCTTCAGCAAAACAATTGCCTCATCATATCTCCCCATAGAATACAGCACGAATGCCTTATCATAGAGAGCATGGGGTTTGTAAACATTCTCATCATCCACACTCGCTATATACTCATCTAACAACTTCAGCCCCTCCTCCCATTGAAGCACATGCCCATAGACAGAAGCATGTAGGTAGCACACTTCATTTCTAAACTCACTCTCTGGGTAGTTTACAAATTGACGCTCTATCAACGGCAACGCACTTTCAAACTTACCCTCATAAAAATACGCTGCTCCTAGAGCAAACACACAATCCCCTACTAGCTTTGCATCTCCCTTTAGCTGATCCATATTCAGTAACCCTTCTTCATTCAGCTTAATACATAATCCGTAACGTTGCTTAGCATAAAGAGACAGTAATAACGACCTCTTAAGCTCCAAAGAAAATTGATGATCTGGATAATCTGTTAGATACTTACTACCGAATTCATAAGCTCGATCAACATCGTCAGACAGCAACAATACTCGGCTTAAATTATACAGATAATCCGCCTTATGTTTAGTTTCCGGATAAGTCAGTAATAACAACTCATAAACAACTGCTGTTTGACGATACTTCCCCATGCGCTCATTACCCACCGCTTGTGCAGCCAAAGCAAATTCCTCAGCCTCTACGATAGCCTTCCCTATTGCTTCTTTCTGCTCAACAATGGCGGTAGCTTCAGCCAATGAAATATTTTCTCCAGCTACTTCTATAGGCTCATCAGGAAACTTCTTAGCTATTGGTAGATTTTTTTCTAGATATAATAGAGATTCTGAATCTGGAATCTTACTCGCTAGCACATTCGATGCTTCCACCCAGCCCATATTGGCAGATTTAATAATCAACTGAGAAAACCTCGGCAGATACTCCACTGCATCAACAAGCTTCACCTTAATCAGCTCATGGTGCTCTTGAATGAAATTCTCAACTCTAACTCCCTGCCCAGCCTTCTCCGCAGCAGTCAACATCGCACGCATCCCAGTGATCATAGAAAACGTAGATGGAGCCTTAGACCTCCGAAGCTTCAGACCTCTCAAGAAAACAGCCTCCGCCTTCTCGAAATCCGGCTCCTCTTTCGACCAATAGCAAATCGCTAAATTAGTCGACAAGTCACCTAGGTTAAATCGATCCCAAATATCATCCTTCTCAAACAAGAACTTCTCGTAAGTCAAAATAGCCTCCTTGAACTGCCCTAAACCCTGCTGTGCATTTCCGATTAGCAGTAACGACTTCACTCGATAAATATTCCCAGAATCCTTATCTGTATTTTTAATCGAATAGCACTTCTGCAATGATGTAATAGCACCATTGAACAGAACCTTAGCCGGATCATCCATCGCTCCTTGTTTCCTCAGATCTTGCGCCATCTTCAGCTCACATAGACCTTTATTATAATACAAAGAACCAAATCTAACGCCAAAAACCTTCACTCCCTTTTCTACAGATTCATATTGAGCCTCCACATTAGCCAAAACCTTATGAGCCTTCTCCCAATCACCCTTCTGCATCAATGCCACAGCTCTCACCATCTTCTTATCAGCCGCCACGATATCCGCCGCACCCTGAGCCGCCACTGGCATCACACTCAGTCCGCAGATCAGCAGCAAACTATAGATTCTCATCATCATACTCTCCATTACGCATCAACTATCCCCATTATTAGGCTCCAAGCAAGAAATTATCCTCCTCACCCACACTCCGACCTTGACTATCGCACCCCACTTGCTTCACTCCCTGCAAATTAACCATTTCCAAACAAGTGAACGCATATCAAATCTACCAATCCGCCGATCCAGCCCTCATCTCAGACCTACTCACATGGCTCAGAGCTGAAGAGAGAGACCTCTACAAGAACACAGTAGGCTCACTCGCTCAAGATCGTAAACTCCGTCCAGTATTCGTCCAGAAAAAGTCACTTCCTGACCAATTCACATGGATCCACAAGACACTCAAGCTCAAGTCAACAGACATGATGGGCGAGCACCTCCTTCAACTCTGGTTCATGAAAGGCCAAGAAGAAATCCTCGTCACATTCTGCGACGCTATGGGCATCGAGCACGATGGCAAAGGATCTGTAGAAGCTGAGCTCCCTGAAGAACTCGACGGCGACAAATCTAAAGAAGCGATCGACGCACTCCTCGCTAAGTTCGACGCTAAGCTCGTCACTGCTTACCTCCACGTTTTCAATCTACAGAAAGACGGCGGATGGGACTGCATCACATCAGCACTAGAGTCAGACGATCGTCTCAAACTCGCTTAATTCATTTAACCACTTCACCTAATAATCAGCATGAGCACTACATTCGGCAACCGCGACTCAAAAAAAGACGTAGAAGAACTACCAGTCTTCGCCCCTAAATTCGACGAAAACGGACTAATCCCAGCACTCGCTATGGATTCAGAGACCCATGAGCCGCTCATGCTCGCTTACATGAATGAAGAGTCACTCAAAATGACTCTCAAGCTAGGTGAAGCAGTTTACTACTCACGCTCACGCCAAGAAATCTGGCACAAAGGCGCTACCTCTGGTCACACCCAGAAGGTCAAATCCATCAAGACTGACTGCGACCAAGACGCCATCATCGTCTACGTAGATCAGCACGGATCAGGCGCCTGCCACACAGGCAGAAATTCCTGTTTCTACAGAGAAATCGCCCTAGACAGCGACGACTCCCCTACAGCACTCAGATTCACTGAAGACCTCACCTTCAACCCAGAAGACGTCTACAAAAAGTAAGCTTTACCCTTTCACCTTTTCCCTTTCACCTTAAAAGAAATGTCCGACATTCAGAAGATCCAAGACGAAGCCGTCGCTGGTATCCTAGCCGCAGCAGACGAACGTAGCCTCGAAGACGCACGCATCGCCTACCTCGGCAAAAAAGGCACACTCGCTGGCGCATCTGCTGGCATGAGAAACATCCCGAACGAGGAAAAGCCAGCCTTTGGTGCAGCGCTTAATAAAGCACGCCAAGCCATCACCACTGCGCTAGACGAAAAGACCAAGCACCTGCAAGAGCTTGCTGACAAAGCATCCGTAGCAGGTATCGACCTCACACTACCTGGTCGCTCACTCCCAACAGGTGGACTCCACCCGATCACGATCATTCAGGACAGAGCTATCCAGATCCTTCGCCGCATGGGCTTCGCCCTCGCTGATGGACCAGAGATCGAGACCGAGTATCATTGCTTCGACGCACTGAACACACCGAAAGATCACCCTGCGAGAAACGAAAAAGACACCTTCTACTTCGACAGTGGTAAGCTCCTCCGCACTCAGACCTCATCAGTGCAGATCCGCACCATGGAGAACTCCACTCCACCAGTCCGCATCATCGCACCAGGCTCAGCCTACCGCCGTGATGACGTAGACGCCACACACCTACCAGTTTTCAACCAGCTAGAAGGACTCTACGTAGATAAAGACGTAAAACTAGGCGACCTCAAAGGAACTCTAGAATACTTCCTCCAAGCCATGTTCGGCGACGACACCGAAGTCCGTTTCCGCCCACACTTCTTCCCATTCACCGAGCCATCATTCGAGATCGACGTCAAGCTCCACGCTAAAGGACAAGCTCCTAAATGGATCGAAGTCGCAGGCTGTGGAATGGTAGATCCTGCCGTCTTCTCTAATATCTCAGGAGAGAGAAAAGACGACATCTTCGACCCAGAAAAAGTCACTGGCTACGCCTTCGGCATGGGCCTCGAACGTCTAGCCATGATCCAATGGGGCATCAAGGACATCCGAGCACTCATCGAAAACGACACCCGCTTCCTCAGCAAGTTTTAGCAGCGAAGCTGCTGTCAATCCGGTTGTCGTTCGACCTGTCAAAGGTCAGTGAGCCAGTGCATTACTGTATAGTAAAGACGACCATTGGCCTAACTAAAGCGACCTCATTAGTTGAGTTTTTGACTCGTCATTAACCCAATTCTTAACTAGCGGAGCATTTCCAACGGCCAAATGATTACATGCTAAATGATAAATCCTAAATGCCTCCCCTTTTCTCTGAAGGAGAAATTTATATCAGGATAGGGAAAGGAACATCGTGACGCATCCCTATCACCCTCCCCCAACCCCAGCGTTCGCTGAAAGTGAACTTTATGCTGTATAAACTAGTAGATATCGTGAACCTTGTTACATGCTATCAAACCTCATCACTCACAAATTTAACCCCACTCTATAAATATGTTTATGTTTTTCTTCGCAATGGGAGCATGGCTCGTCGGAGTCGTTGTTAGCCTCATCAACTACAATCGCAAGCTCCCCTTAACCATTCTGTCTATTGGCTCAGTCGTCTTATACATTCACTACACAATGGGTTTGGGCCACATAACAACCGCCATCTTAGCACTTCTAGCTGTCATCATCTGGATAGCCAACAAGTTCGATATGCACTAAAACAATGCCCCTCTACCAGCTAAAATACTCCATCTCAGAAGCTCAATTCATAGAGGCATTTGAGGCTCATTGGAAAAGTAAGAACTTATCCAGCAAATCTAATCTAATACTAGGAGTGGGAGCGATTAGCTTAGGAGCCGTCCTATACTTTCTCACCAACTTTGGAGGCATCTTACTAGCCACGATTGGAACGATCCTCATCCTCATGGTGGTGCTCAGGCTTTTCCTACACCGACGAGCATACCGAGATAACACAAAGTATAAGGGAGAAATTGAAGTCATCTTCACAGAAGAACACATCGAAGTAAAATCCACAGAAGGAGAGTCAAAACTCAACTGGTCACTCTTCCAGAAACACCTAATAACACAGAACTTTATCCTTCTCTACATTTCTCAAAACACCTTTTCTATCATCCCAAAACCAGCTCTAGATGAAGACCTTGAGTCCTTCCTAGAGCTCATAGAAAACAAAATCTAGAGCCTCTTTGAAATGGAGCTCCATAAGAATTCTATTGATGTTATTTAACAATACAGTCATATTAACTTACAACGTCACAACAGAATCTTAGATATGAACACTAAAAAAAACTTATTATTAGTCACAGCGCTGTCAGGATTATCTCTGAATAGTCACGCAGCCATAACCTTTGTTGAAGCTACAGATTTCAGCAATAGTGTCTCCTCTCCGTTTGACGTCAATGCTGCTACAGCCTCTATCACATTTGTCAATGAAGTGCTAGGAACCTTGGCTAACGGAAGTGACTCCGATGATTTTGTTCTCTTAATGGGCTTCACTGCTGGTAGCACTGCATCGATAAACGCTACCGTCACCGGTGGTATCTTCCCATCAGGGTCTCTGACTTTGTATGACCCAGATGGCGGAGCAGAAGGAGGGATCCTCACTAGCACAGGCTTCGGATTGACTGGATCTGACCTCTCGTTTACAGTCCCCACTAGTGGTAACGTGATTGCCCAGATTAGACATGGCAATTTTAACCCTACATCCACTACTAACTACACTATTTCATCTAGTTCCATTGCTGTCCCAGAGCCAAGCACTACAGCCCTCGGCGCTCTAGCAGGACTCGCCGCTCTCACGCGTAGAAGACGTAAGTAAGTAGCCATGCTTGTTATTCCAAACATTCTAAACGAGGAAGAAATCCTTGGGGTGACTGAGTTTCTAGAAGGAGCTAAGTTCATAGATGGCAAACTAACAGCCGGTGAGCTCATTCGTCATCGCAAGCATAACTTGCAACTACACCAAGACTCCGAAGGCATCAATTTCCTCAGCCAATTGATGCTAGAAGCTCTGAAGAAAAATATTCTATTTCAAAGCTGGGTGATGCCACTGCGATACTCCGACTTTATTTTTGCTCGATACACAGAGGGAATGAAATATGGCTGCCATGTGGACTCATCATACGTCATCTCTGATCAGCCAATGAGGAGAGATATTTCAGCCACCTTGTTTTTAAGTGATCCTGATACCTATGAAGGTGGAGAGCTCTCTATTCAAGGAGACACTGAGATGCATAAGTTTAAGCCAGCAGCAGGCAGCCTTGTCGTTTACCCTACACAAGCATTGCACGAAGTTTGTGAGATCACCTCAGGAACACGACTAGTCTCAGTCTTCTGGGCACAGAGCGTCATCCAAGATCCTCTCATCCGAAGAACACTTTTTGATCTAGAAGTCGCTAGCTCGAATCTAGCAGCTAAGAGTCCAGACTCACCAGAAGTATTGTTACTACAGAAGTCCTCAGCAAACCTGAAACGCTATTTCGCCAGTATCTAACAGCAACAACCAAACCCATCCTGCACCATCTCATCCACCATTCGTGAAAATTAGTGCAGATTCGTGGTAAAAGCTTCATAGTCCACCAAAATTCTGTAGCATTCTGTTAATCCTGTCTAAAAAAGCAGCGAGTAAAACCGCAGCATCGAGTAGGGAATGGGGTCACCCCCACTCCCTCTCACACCACCTGCCATACGGTTCCGTAGCAAGGCGGTTCTGAGAACAACTATCTTTTCAACGATGGTGAATCGTTGCAACTTTGCTTCACTCTGCTGATCCAACACAGATCAACTACCTGAGATTATGCTATAAATTCCGTCTACAGCCAGCCTCTCTAGGTTTCCCCATTTCAGGTTCTTTGCCAGTTC
>CAKZNV010000056.1 GCA_937132085.1 uncultured Rubritalea sp.
CGTTCAGCCTCACCAAAGTGGTTTCCACCACCATAGGTTCCGACCTGTTGCATCTTCCCTAAGAAACGATCTCTGTATCCACCATCTAGCATTTTATTCAAACGCTGTTGGAGTGCACCAGTAGATCCATCATGCCCTACGTGATAAGCATCCTCACATCTAGCCGCCCATTTATAGGGAACCCCTAGCTGATCACAAACCCATTCGCTAGCACCCTCAGTCGCCATACGGTAACCGAGCTCTTGGTCTATCTTACGACCATGTTGAGAATGTCTCATCCCTTTTCCTGCACCAGTAGGAGTTCTTTTACAGATCGCTTCTATCAGCGCTCTACGAGTCGACTTATCATCGATCGCTTCGTCTAACAAATCCAACTGGATCAAGCTCATTGAGCACTTGATATCCACCCCGACTGGGCCTGGATAAATATGCGTAGGTGAAGTCATCACACACCCGATCGGGGCACCAAATCCAGCATGCGCATCTGGGTTTAAAACCACATTGCTCACACCTGGAGCCCCTCTAGAGTTCAGCGCCTGCTGTAGGCACATTTCATCAAATCCTTCCATGATCGCATCTGTCCCGATCACAGTAATAGGCTTCCCCTTATTCCCCGGCGCCGGGATAAACCCAGTCGCATCTCCTGTTTTTTGTATCATATTATTTCTTCTTTCTATGTTTTCTATCATCGCTTTAAATTTGTTAGTATTGAAGCTTAAAGCTAAATAATTCCAGCCTAAGACAAAATCGGTGAGACCCTTTATTCTGTTGGTTTAGATGTAGTCCCTACCAGCATTCTTAGACTGGAAAAAATTTATTAGTTGGTGACAATGATGTTGAGAGACTTCTCATTACAGACGAGTGACCTCACTCCACAGCCTATTGAGCTGGCAGGAATCGAACCTGCATCTTCTGTTTAATAAATGTAATCCCTCAGGCATTCACCAAGGATTTGGATGGTTAGAGCGCATTTCACTATGGTGACTTAGCGACAATTTTGTTGTAAGACATTTCACCGCTCTACCTGACTGAGCTACCTCATGGCTGAGGGACGGAGTCGAACCGCCGACCTATGCATCCTAAATGTAGTCCTACTGAGCATTCGCCAAACTTCCCTAGCAAACACGCTCTAACCAAATTTTTCTATTTCTTAATAAGCTTTCTTTTTGTTGTTATATTTCAGTTTTAATTTCTTCTTTCTTAATCTCAGAAACGCAGTGACCATCAGTTAAATCGCCATTTGCATACTGAGCTAGCAGCTTAAATACCTGATCAGAAAACCCGCCTATATTGAGAATATCTTCTCGGCTTTTCGCCTGCTGAGTATCGTGAGGAGTGATGTCGATGCAGGCCATTTTCGCCTTTCTACATCTCTTCTTCAGAGTAGCCCATTCCTTGATCGTTGTTGTTGCGTTACCATTACTAAAGTTTCCGTAGTGTGGTGAATCTAGCCATGACTCGTTGTCAGATACATAGATCACCATATCCACATCCTGCTTATTTCTGTTCAGCCATCTGAGTGGAGCACTACAGTTAGTTCCTCCAAATGGTAAGGTGGACAGTATCTTAGCATTCGTCATGACAGAGTCGTATGGGTTTAGTCCCACCTTAACTACATCATTTTCGAACGGCAGAATGATCGCGTCTGGGTTCTTTCTCAGTATCGCAGCACCTACCAGAGCAGCCACATCGATACATCTAACAGCTGAAGATGCCCCCTTTCTGTATCCAGTCGCTGGTGAGTGCATAGAGCCTGATACATCTACACAGACTGCTACCTTCCCCACTATCTCTGGAACATTTTCTAGAGAGATCTCCATCGCTTCCTGTAGAGCATTTCTTATCTCTACTGGAACTTCATCACTAGCATTCTTATACGCAGCCAGTAGCTGATATGGGAATACTCTAGAGCGTTCGACCAGATTTCTGTTAGATAACTTTCCAGCAATCATCTGCACCATACCCTGCTTCTCTAACACACCTTGTCTCGCAAAGGTGTTGAGATTCATGCGAGTCATCTGCCATGGAGCGTTCTGAGCTATCTTCATCCAGTCTGCTTTAGTTAACTGCTGAGCGGTTAGAAGCTGGAAAGGCACATTAGGTAATACTACAGTCTTAGACTTATCCTTTTTCCACGCCTCAAAAGCCTGCACCTTCTCAGGAAGCAATGATTGCTCAACCTTTCTCCCGATCAGGTAACCGTAATAAGCGTTCCTCTCAGCACTTTTAGCACGAGGGTGAACCATCTTGATCACATCAGCAAGTGAAGGTGAGTTCCCGACAGACGCATAGAGT
Source organism: uncultured Rubritalea sp. (assembly GCA_937132085.1). Lineage (GTDB taxonomy): Bacteria > Verrucomicrobiota > Verrucomicrobiia > Verrucomicrobiales > Akkermansiaceae > Rubritalea. The sequence continues at coordinate 2,296 of CAKZNV010000056.1, forward strand.
AGCGCATCATCATGAACCCTATTCAACCAAGCTTGCACCTGCTTTTTAGAAGCTGAGCCTAGAGAATTTCTGCCAGTCACACCAGAACGCATGATCTGCACGAAGTTTCTGAGCATCTTACCATTGTCGATCACTTCAGAGAATACCTCTTTAAAGAGTTCTGTATTTCTACCAGCTAAGATCGCACAGAGTAATGCTGGAGCATCCTTCATGTAAGCACGATTTCTACTATAAACAGCTGTCTGAGCTAAGAACTTATCATCCACCTTTGCAGCGAGTTTGATCACTTTCTTGAGCTGACCTTCAGCAGAGTGATAGAAGGTTCCATTGAAGCATCCTGTCACTACATACTGAGCCAGCGCCTCTTTATCATCTAATTGATAAGCTAAGCCTCCCGCAGCGTTGTGTGTATCCGCTTTAGGCAACAAGGTCTTTCGTATTGAATTAAATATTGATGTATTTGCCATAATCTTGGTTTGTTATTGTTTCTGGCATCTCTATTTGCACCCACCGTGCCAACTATCTAGAAACACACGAACAAAAGAACTAACTCACTAATAAATAACACATTAAAAAATAAACATCATTTCAAACACCCTAGACACAAACAAATATAACGATAATATTATATCGACATGTATTAATTATTATCACCTAATACACACCTCATGGAGAAAAAAAACACAGTGATCGGATTTCTAGGAACAAAACTAGACGCAGTAAAAAGAAATCGCTGGAGCAAGTGGCGCCCAACTATCAGCCTGTGCACTAGAGAAGATTTCGTAATCGATCACTACGAACTACTCTATGAAGATAGCTTCTCAGATCTAGCCGAGAGAGTCATGGCAGACATGCGCCAAGTTTCACCAGAAACGACAGTCGTAGGCCGAGTCCTAGGCATCACCAAACCTTGGGACTTCGAGGATGTATTCAGCCACCTCTACGACTACTTCAAATCGCTCGACACTAACCCCTCAAAGACCAACTATTACTCCCACATCACCACAGGAACCCACGTAGCACAAATCTGCCTCTTCCTACTAACTGAATCTCAACACCTCCCAGGGAAACTAATCCAAACTGGTCCACCGAGAGGACGCAGTGTCGGAGTGAAGCCAGGCAGCTTTAATATCATCGATCTGGATCTCTCTAAATACGACCAACTCGCAACACGCTTCCACGAAGAAAAAGCTGAAGCTCAGGACATTCTCAAATCAGGCATCTCCACCAAAAACAAAGCATTCAACGCCCTGATCGAACAAATCGAGACAGTAGCGATCCGCTCCACTGCCCCCATCCTCATCACTGGCCCTACTGGAGCAGGTAAAAGCCAACTGGCAGAGAAAATCTACCAACTCCGACAATCTCGCTGCGGAACTGAAGGCAACTTCGTAGAAATCAACTGCGCCACCCTCCGTGGAGACATGGCGATGAGCACCCTCTTCGGTCACAAAAAAGGCTCCTTCACAGGAGCCGCATCAGATCGCCCCGGACTACTCCGAGAAGCGAATGGTGGCATCCTCTTCCTAGATGAAATAGGCGAACTCGGTTCCGATGAACAAGCCATGCTGCTCAGAGCTATCGAAGAAGGCAAATGGCT
>CAKZNV010000057.1 GCA_937132085.1 uncultured Rubritalea sp.
AGCTTCATGATAGGCTCAAGAATCTGTGGTCCAGCTTTAGGGATAGTCTGACGATATCCACCTTTAGCAGCGATCTCGAATGCAACAGCAGATGAGTCAACAGCGTGCTGTCCACCGTCTGTAAGTGTTACCTTAACGTCAAGTAGTGGGTATCCAGCGAGAACACCTTGAACCATTGAGTTTTCGAAACCTTTCTTAATTGCTGGCCAGAATTCCTTAGGAACACTTCCACCAACAACAGTTGATTCGAATTCAAAGCCTGAGTTTGGCTCGCCTGGCTCGATTGTGTAATCGATCTTACCATACTGACCAGAACCACCTGACTGCTTCTTGTGAGTGTAGCTGTCTTCGACTGTCTTAGTGATAGTCTCTCTGTATGCCACCTGTGGTGCACCTACAGTTACTTCTACACCGTGTGTTCTCTTAAGGATATCTACCTTAATGTCGAGGTGAAGTTCACCCATTCCTTTAAGGATAGTTTCGCCTGAGTCTTCGTCAGTTTCTACAACGAATGTAGGATCTTCTTTCACCATTTTACCGATAGCTGTGCCGAGTTTCTCTGCGTTAGCTTTGTCGATAGGAGCAACAGCGATGGAGATCACTGGCTCAGGGAATACCATAGGCTCAAGAGTAGCAGGGAACTTAGGATCACAGAGTGTGTGACCAGTCTGTGTGTTCTTAAGACCTACAAGAGCGATGATGTCACCTGCTTGTGCCACATCGAGCTCGATACGGTCATCAGCGTGCATCTCTACGAGACGGCCAACACGCTCAGTTTTACCTGTGAATGTGTTGAGGATCGTGTCGCCTTTTTTGAGTGTTCCAGAATAGATACGTGTGAATGTAAGAGCTCCGTATTTGTCATCCATGATTTTGAATGCAAGTGCACGGAGTGGCTTGCTTGTATCAACGATAGCTAGCTCGCCAGTTTCGTTACCTTCTGCGTCAACTTCTGGCTGAGCTGGAACTTCAGTAGGTGATGGTAGGAACTCAACAACAGCGTTAAGCACGTTCTGGATACCTTTGTTCTTGAATGCTGAACCGCAGTATGTAGGGAAGAAGTCAAGAGCGATAGTTCCTTTACGGATACATCTCTTAAGATCGTCGATAGATGGCTCTTCTCCTTCGAGGTAAGCTTCCATGAGGTCGTCGTCTTGCTCAACAGCAGTCTCGATCATTTCTGCACGGTATTCAGCACATTGGTCAGCCATGTCAGCTGGGATGTCTTGAATCTCGTAATTCTCAGGAAGACCTGAATCGTCCCATACCCATGCCTTCATAGTGAGGAGATCAACGACACCTTTGAGGTCGTTCTCAGCTCCGATAGGAAGAACCATGATGAGTGGCTTAGCTGCGAGGATAGTTTTGATTTGGTCGACGACTCCGAGGAAGCTAGCTCCAACACGGTCCATCTTGTTAATGAAGATAACACGAGCAACTGCAGATTCGTTAGCATAACGCCAGTTAGTCTCTGACTGAGGCTCAACACCACCAGAAGCACAGAATACACCTACACCACCATCGAGAACTTTAAGTGAACGGTAAACTTCAACAGTGAAGTCAACGTGTCCAGGAGTATCAATGATGTTGAAACGGTGACCGTCCCAGAAACATGAAGTAGCAGCAGACTGAATCGTGATTCCACGCTC
>CAKZNV010000058.1 GCA_937132085.1 uncultured Rubritalea sp.
GAGACGCTTTTCTACTTTGTTTGTTCCGTAGAGGTAGATTTGCTGAGTGATGGATTGCTCAGGGAGTCCCGCTGCGGTCTTTGTTTCGTAGAGGCGTCCAGCTTCATCGTAGCTGTATTCGGTGTCGATGCCGTTACGGTCTGTGGTCTTGACTACGAGGTTAGCTAGATCTCCAGTGCCGTATTCGGTGAGCTCTGTAGAGGTGTCGCTGTAGGTGTTTTTGATAACTCTGTTACGTGCATCGTAAGTGAAGCTCACTGTTCTGCCGAGTGGATCTGTGGTAGATGCGATACGGCCGAAGCTATCATAAGCGTAGGTGCTTTCTGGTCTTGTGCCTCCTGCTGCGTCTGCTGATTCGATTTTCTTGATAAGGTAGCCAGCAGGGTTGTATTCGTATTGTGTGTTATGAAGTTCTGGGAAGTTCACATCGTAGAGCGCATCACGTGACTCTGTAAGCTGGCCACGGAAGTTATAGAGATAAGTGGTAGTAGTCTCATCTGCTGTTCCCACTGCTCTTGTGCTTGTGAGGAGGTTTCCTGTTGGGCTGTAGGTATTGAGGAATGCACGGCCTAGACGATCTAGACCTGAAACTGGCTGTTGGAATTGGTTTCTAACAACACTAGAAGTAGAGCCGTCTTCATGACTGGTAGAGAGCACTTCATTAGTAAGAGGGTCACGAACAAAATCTCTCTGAGGTCCACGTGGGCTTTTAGTATTAACCATACGAGGGCGATCATCAAAGACACGGTCTTTATGCTTAATCACTGGCCAAGTATTACCTTTGACTGTGTGGAAGCCTGCATGCCATGAATTATCAGTCACACGTTGGATTTCCTTAGCTCCACCTGAGGTAGAATAGAGTCGGCGGTCTACTTTATTGCCACCCTTGAACACATAGCGGCTAGAGCCGTCAAACTGAAGTGCATAGGTAGCCTCGCCACGGCCGTTATCGATCTGGCGAAGCATGTTAATAGACTGTGAGACGCTAGTGCCATCTGGCTGAATGACGTAGCGCAGTGATTGGTGTGTTTTACGTTTACGTCCAGTGCCTTTTCCAGCTCCATCAAAGACGTGAAGCGTAGAGAGTCCTGTAGTGGCGTCTTCGGTAACACTGAAAGTAGTTTCTGTGCCGTCTGGGTGGTCGATGCGACGTAGTGCCTTTGAGTTGTAGGTTCCTTGGTTAGCGTATCCGTAGGTGCTAGTCTGCCCATTAGGGTGAGTAGCACTCATGATGATGTAAAGACCTGACCAGCGATCCCATGTGAAGGTAGTTTCCTTACCATAGGCATCACGGATGAGTGTGCGGCGGTGGAATTTTGACATTTCTACGCCACTCGGGATGATGTGGTCAGTAGGGAGTGCGTCAATGTATTCAAACTCGATGGAGTTGCTATTACGATCTGTTAGGGAAGTAAGACGAGCGTTACCTGTGCCTGAGCTTTGGGAGAAAAAGATGTCGTAGTGCTCAGAGGTGCCGTCGTGTTTGAGAACCACTGCTGACTTAGCTAGATTACGATCTGCAGCGGCATTGATCAGAGCACCAGTAGCATCATAGAGGAAGACACCATGAACGTTTTCATTGTCAGAATCAGCCCAGCCTCCACGAGCGGAATCAAATCCAGTCACGATGCTGTGATCACCATTATCTGTTGCTACATATTGAACAGACAGAGTATTTTTATGCAGGAAAAGTGAGTTATCATAGTCCTTATAATAGTTGTGCCAACCAGTAGAACCACTCGTTATACGAGGGAAACGAGCGCGGTGAATGCGTTGGAAATTCAATGAAGGAAGACTCGCAAAAAGACTACCACCACTACCACCAGCGGAGCAAGATCCACAACCTGAAGGTAGCTGGAG
>CAKZNV010000059.1 GCA_937132085.1 uncultured Rubritalea sp.
AATTAGATCTAGAATAGTAGAGCAAGATAATGCTGAACTCAATGATCTGGTGAAAAAACTAGGTTCGGAGAGTTTTAAAGAAAGAGAAGCAGCGACTAAAAAGCTCACTCAAATCCATAATAAACAAGTGGGGCAACTTAGAAAATTAAGAGCAAATACCACAGACCCTGAAGTGAGAGAAAGAATTGATCATGTAATGGGGTTGATTAAGAATCAAGTCGCTACAGCTGTCTGGCATGACTACGCTCGCGTGCTATCAGTCATTAACACAGATGATTCTGAAAAGCTAATGAAAGACTTTGATCTTAAAGCGCTATTGCGTTAGTTAACAAAGAGAAATACTAGTGAAATAAGGTTTTTCACTGGTCATGTTAGAGATGTGGTTTAGGCTAGCCTATTATGAAATTAAAATTTTGTGGAGCGGCAGGAACGACGACTGGATCCCAGCATCTGTTAGAGGTGAATGGTCAGAAAATATTATTAGATTGTGGTCTGTATCAGGGGCGCAGACATGATGCCTATGAGATCAACTGTAACTTTCCTCACTTTGACCCTAGTGAGATAGATAGCGTAGTGCTGAGTCATGCACATATCGACCATAGTGGTAATTTACCGAATCTCTCAAAAAGTGGATTCAAAGGGAATATTTATGCAACATTTGCGACTCGTGACCTCTGTCAGATCATGCTTGCGGACAGTGCTCGTATTCAAACCAAGGATGTGGAGTGGCTGAATAAGAAGCGTAAGAAGAAGGATTTACCTCCAGTGCAACCACTCTATGAAGAAATCGATGCTGAGCTATGTTTGAGACAATTTGTCAACGTGGGTTATGATAGACCAATTCTGATAGCCAATGGAGTGACGCTCAGATTTATCGATGCTGGTCACATCTTGGGCAGTGCTCAGGTGGTGCTCGATGTTGTCGATGAGTCAGATGGTAAGAAGAAACGATTCCTTTTCTCTGGCGATGTAGGACGTGGCAATAATGATATTTTAAGAGATCCCCAAGCTGTGAAGGATGTGGATTTTGTGCTGATGGAAAGCACCTATGGTGGACGTGAGCATGAGCTAGGAACTCAGGCGGATGAGAAGATTGCTGCTATTCTAAATAAAGCGATTGAGCGTGGAGGTAAGATCATTATCCCTGCCTTCGCTGTGGAAAGAACTCAACAACTTCTTTATGTTCTTCACCAATTATTTGTAGAAAAAGCAATCCCAGAGATTCCAGTCTATGTGGACAGCCCACTGGCGGTGAATGCTACGGAGATTTTCCGACTGCACCCAGAATGTTTTAACAATGAAATCTATAACTTCTTGTTTGAGAAAGCTGATCCGTTTGGTTTTGAAGGACTGACTCTAGTTAGAAGCGTGACGGGATCGAAAGAGCTCAATAGAGACGATAGGCAAGCGATTATCATTACTGCATCAGGGATGTGTGAGGCTGGTAGAATCCTGCACCACCTGAAAAATGGAATCGATGACCCTAAGAATACCATCTTGTTCGTAGGATATTGTGCTGAGAATACTCTCGGCTGGAAGATCCGTGAAGGCTGGGATGAGGTGAAGATTTTTGGACAAGCTTACCCACTCAGAGCACATGTAGAGATCATGGATTCCTTCTCAGGACATGCGGATCACTCGGAGTTGTTAGACTACTTCCATGCAATGACAGGGAAGAAAGAAAAGGTCTGGCTAGTGCATGGTGCACAGAGCCGAAGCGATGCATTCTGTGAAGCGTTGAAGGCCGAGCACGGTGCTGGCGACGTAAGCGTTGGTGTGCTGGGAGCAGAAGTAGAGTTTTAGAACTAAGGGGGAGCTTCGCTCTGGGAGCGGGGCTGAAGCCCTGGGAAGCGGGAAGCAGGGAGCCGCAAGCGATGTTCCGTGTTGCGAGGTTTGACACCTTGCTCCCAGTGTGTAGCTCTATTCCTCCTAGTGATTGAATATATATTCCTTAGAGTTTAGCACTGCCCAGAAGATGTCTTCTAGGAGGGCGGTGCGCTGCTTTAGGTCGTTGTTATCTATCTTGGTAAAGTGATCTAACAGTTTGTTCTGTTCTACTAGTGTCGCCTTGCGTGATAGAGCAGAGAGGTAAATGGTGTTGATGATTTCGATGTTGTTTTTCTTAGCGGCGATCAGTGTATTGATGAGCTTTCCTTGCTGGATTCGTTTGTGGACTGAGTCGCCATTGATGAGGTGGAGAGCTTGTGAGAGGTTGGGCTCTAGGACAACTTCACAAGAACAAACAGATTGTCTAGTGGCTCTACCAAAGGTGCTTAGGAAGTAGGTTGATGTGTTGCCATCTGCGATTTGTGTGGCTTTTGCTCCTAGTGGGAGTCCTTTGAACTTGTTTGGTGTCTGGGTGACTTGTGCGATGCTGTCGAGTAGGACTTCAGCTCGGATGCGGCGGATCGATGAGTGAGAGAAATTTCTGCTATCGGTCTTGTTCGTCTCGTTGGTTTTGGAGGCTAGCTGGTAGGTTCTGGAATTACAGATGTCTCTCGCTAGCTCTTTGATGGAGAAGTTCTTTTCTTTAAACTTTAGAGCGAGGGCGTCTAACAATTCTGGATTACTAGGTGGATTTGAGATGCGGACGTCATCGACAGGATGGATGATTCCTTTTCCATAAAAGTGATCCCAGACGATGTTTGAGACGTTTCTAGCGAACCAAGGGTTCTCAGGTGTAGTAAGCCATCCTGCGATTAATTCACGGCGGTTCTTGCCCTTGGTTTCAGGCATTTCACCACCGAGGAATTTAGGCTTAGCATTCTGTTTCGTGACTGGGTGTTGGATCTCTCCTCCGCCGTCGAAGATAATGAACTCTCTCGGATCTGATCCTACTTTGCGTTTCACCTGAGTGAAGAATGAGGCGAAGCTGTAGTAGTCATCCATAGTCCAGCGGTCGAAGGGGTGATTGTGACACTGTGCGCATTGAATCCTTGTTCCCATAAAGACTTGTGCGATGTTCTCAGTGAGCTTTTTAGTGTCTAACTCGACTTGATAGAAGTTAGATGCAGGCTCTTTGAAGTTTCCTCCCTTGGCTGTTAGCAGGTCATTGACGATGTGGTTGAACGGTCGGTTAGCGTGGAATTGCTGCTTCAGCCAGTTGTTGTATAGGAGTGCGGCTTTGTAAGAAACTTGGTTTTGAAAGGTGCGGATCTGTAGTAGCTCTGACCACTTCATGACCCATAGATCAGTGAACTCTGGGCGCTCTAACAGCTGATTGATGAGTTTGCTTCTTTTATCGGGGGATTGGTCAGCTAGGAATGCGTTTAACTCGTCCACGGTAGGTAGTGAGCCGATGAGATCTAGGTAAACTCTGCGTATGAATACTTGATCAGTGCAGAGTTCAGAAGGGATGATGCGTAGCTTATGGAGCTTGTTGTAGACGTGATTGTCGATGTAGTTATTAGCGATGACTACTGGTTTAGTGTATTTCAGTTTCTCAGGAATAACGATGGTCTGCATGCCTTCCGTGAAGGTGTGGAATCTAGCCATGATGAAGGCTTCGCCACGAGACTTAGTCGTCATGAGCCCCGTTTTATAATCCACTAAAACACTGGAATCATTACTGCTAGAGAAGCTAGAAAGGTGGGTGACATCACGGTCTGATCCATCCGCATAAACGGCTCGGACGGTGAGCTGAGATGTTTGACCTCCATCGGTGAGCACCAGCTGTTTTGGATAAACCTCTATACTGATCGGGAGCTTGGTGTTTTCATCCTTTTCGTAGCTGGCTCCGTTCTGGATCCATTTTAGCAGTGTTTGGTAGTTTTCTGAGCCGACTTTGGTCAGTTTACCTCCAGTGTGTGGGACTAGCCCAGCCGCTTTGGTTAGAAGAAGTGAGTTCTCTGGATTAGCGAGGTTGATACGGCGTCCGATCAGTTCTTTGGTGAGTCTGAAGTGGTCGCCCTTGGGGTCGAATCCATACAGTGAGAGTCTGAAACCATCTTGGCCGCGAGCAGATCCGTGACATGAGCCAGTGTTGCAGTTCATGGCCGTCAGCGTAGGCATGACATGTTGGCGGAATGTTATTGGCTGTGCTTTAGTAGAGTTTTTGACGGTGATTTGGACGCTGGTTGATTTGTCACCTAGACTAATTGTTAGAGTGGTGGTGCCATCTTTTAGAGGTGTTAATGTGTTGCCGTTGAGTTTGCCAATCGATGGATCTGTTAGAGTTAGCTTAGCTGCTGGTGTGAGGTCTCTTGTGGTCGCATTAGCATAGGTTCCATAGGTGAGGATAGAGTGGCTGTCGTCTTGTGAATCCAGCAGGATTTGGCTTGGGTAAGCATCGATCTTAGTTAGATCCTTAACCAGCTCAGCCAATGGAGGCATCTTCTTCTTAGGAATGAGTGTGACGCCTCGTGGGTAGGGTGCTTTGGCTAGAATCCAGTTTTTTAGAGCGAGCTTTTCTGCTGGGTTGAGTGGATTACTATGCTTCTTAGGCGGCATGACGTCGTCGTGCGCAGCATCTAGGTGGATGAGTTTGAGTAGGTGGCTATTCTCAAGTTTATCGAAGTCGATCGCCGCTTCATTTTCTCCACCAGCGAGTAATCCTATACGAGAGTCTAGGCGGAGGTCGCCTTTTGATTTCTCTTCACCATGACACTGAATGCAGTTTTGCTCTAGCACAGGCTTAGCCTTCAAGAAGGGATCAGCAGTCTGAGCTGATGAGATCAGAATCAGAGAAAAGAAGGCTAGAAAATGGAGATGGAGTTTTCGCATTATGTATTGATACGCAGTTTAAGATACGTAGGTTACATTATTCGTCATGTTTTTGAAATCTTTCTTCTGAGTCAAAGTGTTGAAACACGATTTTATCATCCTCTATGCGGATGTAGTCGGCGGCGGAAGATCTGTATTCTACTGGGCTGTCGGCGCTGTATCGTAGGTAGAATCCTCCGTCACTAGAAGGCTCCCAGACTCCATTTCCCCGGGACTGGTATTCTTCTAGTCTAGAGGTGAAGGTGAAATTTCCTGTGGCAGTAAATTCTATGTTACTACGTGCTGAGACCCATTTACCTACTAGCCTAGAGTCCTCTATGGAGTGAGGAAGAGTGGCTGGGGTTTTAGTTTTACGGATAGAAACTGTGACTACTAGAACGATCGCCGAGAGAGCCGCTACAGCACAGAGAATGAATGGTTTGTAATTGCGATGTTTTCGTGTGTTGAGTTGCACATACATTTTCCTCAATGCATGAGCCAGAGTAGCGGCAGTGGCTGGTCGGCGCTGACGATTTCTCTGTAAGCAGCGCATGATGATTAGTTCTAGTCTCTTAGGAACACCGCTCTTACCTAGGGACTCGAAGTTGCCTCGTGGAGTCACTCCCATGAGCATTTCATAGAGGAGAACACCTACGCTGTAGAGGTCAGATCGAGGGGTGAGTTCTTCATTGCGGGTCTGCTCTGGCGACATGTAGTCAGCAGTTCCGACGGTTGTTCCCGTCATGGTGAGTGAGGTGTTTTGCTCTTCTGTTCTGGTGTCTTTTGAGATGCCGAAGTCGGTTACTTTCACCGAACCATCTTCGCCTAACAGGACGTTTGCAGGTTTAATATCACGGTGAATGATACCTAGTTTATGCACCGCAGAGAGGGCATCACAGACCTTGATGGCGATGCGGACGGCGGTGCGCTGGCTTAGTTTGATCTCACGCTTGAGTCTTTTTTGTAGGTCCTCGCCTTTGATGTATTCGAGCACGAGATAGGGGCTGCCATCTTCCATGATGGCAGCATCGTAAATGCTCAGAACATTCGGGTGCTCCATCTCAGCCATGAGCTTACCTTCACGCTTGAGGCGCTCTACGAAGAGGTCGTGATCTTTTGCTTGTGGGGTGAAAATTTTGATCGCCACGCTTCGTCCCAGTTTCTCATGAGTAGCTCTGTAAACGACACCCATGCCGCCTCTGCCCAGAGTCTCACGGATGGTGTAGCCTGGTAGCTCTACAGTGCCGTCAGAAGTCGGCGTTTCAAGACGTTCTGTTAGAGCCCAAGATAGCATTTTCTGGGCTTTGCTCGTTTCTTGAATCTGAGTGGTTTTTGGCATGCTTGATTTTAGCAGGTTAGCTAGCGAGGGTATTGATCAGGTAGCGTAACTCGTCGTCAGGGTCTTCATCGGGTGTGATGGTCTCGGCTATTTCAGCACGGAGCATTTCGCCGTAACGCTTGCGCATGCGGTGGACACCTACTTTTACCGATGAGAGTGAGATTTCTAGTTTGTCCGCTATTTCCTGATAGCCAGAATCTAGGTCGCCAGTGAGGCTCGGAGAGAGAGCATCGTAGAGGTCTAGTTTGCCTTCTTCTTGGTATTTTTTACGCAGTTGGAGTTCAGCAGCTTCTACCACGATGAGTGCCCAGCGTTTATCGAATGATGTGGTGGGATCGATGGCTTTGGAGTCGCCCCAGCGTTCCTCTTCGGCTGCGATGTCAGTAGTGTCGACCTTGCCTTCGCCTCGTTTGATAGCGACGGATTTGGCATGTTCGTCACGAAGATAGCGCTTGAATGCTGTGAGCAGAAAGGTGCGCATTTTGCCTTTGTTTTTATCAGCAGCGGAGAACAGAGCCTTCTCTATTCCCTTTGCCATAAATCCTTGCACCACATCTTCAGAGTCTTCCATCGTTCTTCCGAAACTACGAGCGAAGACATAGAGCGGTCGCCAATACATAGTGCACAATTCATTGAGAGCATCTACCGCTTCAGTCGTGTGTCCTTTGACTTGCTGGACGAGTGTCCATTTAGTCGGTTGAAATGCGCTGTTGTTTTCTGTCATAAATATAACAGCTATCAAAGCGTGTGGAGTGAGCTAGGTAAACAAAAATTTCAGAGTGGAGATGGGGGACACGACTCACTAGTTTCTCAGCTGTGTCTGGCCTTGTTAATTAATGTCTTTGACACTGTCATTGATGATCAGCTTAGACTTGACGACAATGAAGTCTTGTCTCACCCCATTGGGGCTAAGTAGTAATTCTTTTACTTCGCTTACTACAATTTTGGCCAGAGCTGCCGTAGGTTTTTCAATATAGGTAATTGATGGATGAAACTCATCAACTAAAGGCGAGCCTTCTAATACAACAATGGAGATGTCATCTGGATAACGTAATCCACGGCTTAGCAAGAAGGATACTAGCCTAGGGACATGTGTGTCATCACTAAGAATGATAGCTGTGGGAGGAGTCAGACCAAATAGCTTTTCTAAAGATTCGAGAAAATTTGCCTTAGTTTTCCCCCATCGAGGGCAATTATAAGTAGAAAATGGTAGATGCTTTGAGTCGAATATGTTTTTTATTACATTCTCAGCCTTAGTTGCTGTTCTATTTTTTCTGTTCAGATGTTCAGGGAGCATCACAGATATCTTTCGGTGGCCTAGAGAAATTAAGTGACTAATCGCTCTGGTGCAGAGCTCTTCTACAGAAATGCCAACTCTAGGATAGCAGCCATGTATAGCATCACCCCCAAGATAAATAATAGGCAACTCAAGAGACCTTAGCTCTCTTTTACAATCTGGGCTGGCTCCGACTGCGATATAGACATCTGCAGGGTATTGATTAATAACAGATTTTATATTTTCGGCTCCAGCATTTACCCAAAGATCCTTACAGACAATTTCTTTAAGTTTCAGGCCTTGGCGTTTCAGGCGGCTATTGATGTGTAGATATACGTCGTTGTCGAATGAACTTAATTTGTCTGAGGCTACATAAGTGATGAACCCAATGATAGAAGGGGCATGCTCGCTAGATACAACATCAGAGAGACGATCATTGATTTTACGAGGTTTTCCAGGAGATGGCTGATCCACATAGCCAGCTTTCTCTAGCAATTGTAATGCTGTCATCATGGTTTGTTTAGAGACTTGCATCTTGTCAGATAGGGCTCTGATTCCTGGCAGTGTGTTCTTCCATATATTCTCTTTGATGGCTTTAATCAGTTGATTGCATACTGATTGAGCTAATGATTCGCGAAGAGGTTTTTTCATAGTGGTTCACTAGTGTGTCCTACTGTTTAGGACACGTCTAGCTTTACTTTTTCCGATTTTAACTTGTTCATTTTGAGAATCTTTCAGAGGGTTTATTGTCATACAACTATTTGACATATAAATAAAACACACACACAAAACTAACTATATGAAATCAAAATACACATTCTTCGCTCTATTAGCACCAATGCTAATAGGTAGTGCTAACGCAGCCCTTTTCGTCAACTTTGGCGCAGGTAATGGAAACAATCAGGCAGTAGGTGCAGGCAATGCCGCTGGTATCAATGCTTCTACTAGCTGGATCGACTCAACACTTGGAACTAATGCTACTGGAGTCACTGACGGATCTCGCACAGTGACTTGGGCGTCAACTGGGACTTGGGGCGGCTCTGCTGCTGGAGGCACTTTGAGTGGTGACGATGCGTTGATGAATACTTGGCTTGATGGAGGGGCTTCGGTCACACTCACTGGGCTTACCATTGGTGATACAATCACCGTTTACGGAACTTCAGATAATGGTAATGCTGGCAGATCTATGGGTTGGTCTCTTGATGGCTCTGATGTTCTCGCTACTGGCACATTCGGCCCAACATTGAACGGCAATGGAGATTACTTTGATGGCTTCGGAACTGGAAGTGCTGATGAGTATACTTTTGTAGCAACAGCCACGACTCATACACTCTCGGATCACTCTGCAGGAACTGGAACGGTTCGTAGTCCGTTTGCAGGTATTGAAGTTGTCGACTTTGTTCCTGTTCCAGAACCATCATCAACAGCCCTTCTCGGCCTTGGTGGATTGGCTCTGATTCTCAGACGCCGTAAGTAATCTTTATTACTTAAACTATTTTATAAACTGCGTCGGCTACGAGTTGACGCAGTTTTTTTGTTTGGTTATTATCACAGCAATGATCCGCTACTCTTTCTTTCCGTGCTTTGCATTACTGAGTCTAATACTCACAGCTCAGTGGAGTCTATCTGACTCTTTGTTTCAAGAGGTTGAAACCGATAAGAGCAAGGTGGTGTTTACTCATGAATTCGATTCTACACATGAAAAAAACTACCTTTACCACTCTGGTTTTGCTGTAGGTGGAGTTGCAGTAGGTGATGTGAATGGAGATCAAGTGCTGGATCTCTATCTGGTGAGTGGACCTGGTGAAAATAGGTTGTATCTCGGTGGGGGAGATTTGTCTTATAAAGAAGCTAAACTACCTACGCAAGATGGCGAGCATTGGGGCACAGGAGCCAATTTAGTGGATATCGACAATGATGGCGACCTAGACCTCTATCAATGTAATTATGAAGCGGCAAATGAGCTGTATCTCAATGATGGTAGCGGGAATTTCACCAGGCTAGAAGGAGCTGCTGGTCTGGCTGTGAGAGATGCCTCTATGATGGCAAATTTCGCGGACGTAGATAATGACGGAGATCTCGATATGTATCTTATTTGTAACAGATGTTATCGACCAGGTGGTAGGCCAACAAATCCTCCATTTGTGATGAAGTATGGAGTCCCTGAACTTACTGAAGAATTTGATAAGTATTATTCAATTTCTCGAAAACTAGAGGGTGGATATTCTATATCGTCTTATGGTCGAGCTGATTACTTATTCATTAATGTTGGTGAGAAGGGAAAACCTAAGTTCAAAGATGTGAGTAAAGAGTCAGGAATGTCTATCACTGGCTATGGACTCTCTTCTGTGTGGATTGATTTTGATGGAGATGGTGATCAAGATCTCTATGTGGCAAATGATTTCGAAGATCCAGATAGGCTCATGAGAAATGATGGTATCGGTAAAGACGGTATTCCTAAATTTACTGATGTAGCAGCTCAAATGCTACGTTCTACGACATGGTCGACTATGGGGAGTGATGTCGGTGATATTAATAGAGATGGGCTCCCGGATATAATGACTGTCGACATGTCGGCGACTACTCATTTGAAGGCCAAGACTAACATGGGAGCCTTATCTGACGAACATAGGAAGCTGTTAGAAGAAGGGAATCCAAGGCAAGCGATGAGAAATCATTTACTCATTAATAGCGGAGTTGGGCCATTTAAAGAAACGGCCTACGCTTCTGGATTGGCTAGAAGTGATTGGAGTTGGTCGGTGAAATTTGGAGACTTAGATAACGATGGTTTTGAGGATGTATTTATCACCAATGGGATGGCTAGAAACTTTACTGATGCAGACAGGAATGAAGAAATTGGGCCTAAAACGAAGGCTCTTATCGGCAAGACAACTTGGGAGTTATTTAAGAATCAGCCTCCTATGCTGGAGGAAAATGTGGTGTTTCAGAGTGTGGATGGAAGGAAGTTTGAAAAGCGTGATGACTGGGGCTTGGGATTACTGGGGATGAGCTACTCTTCTGCTATGGCAGATTTAGACAATGATGGAGACTTGGATATCATCGTTTCTGATTTAGGTAAGATGGTTAAAATATTTGAGAATAAGGGGAATGATCATGGTGCTGTTAGGGTGTCACTGAAAGGAATAATAAGTAATTCACAGGGGATCGGAGCTAAGGTGACGCTGACCGATAGTGAGGGCGTGAAACATACTAGATGGCAGAATCCTTGGACAGGATTCCAAGGGCAGAATGACATGACCTTGCATTTCGGACTAGGCAAAGCAAATCCAGTCAGCTTGCTCATAGAGTGGCCTTCAGGCATTCAACAGACTGTGACGGTGAAGGCGACTGATACTTATCTTAGCGTGGAAGAGAAGGGCAAGGTAATGCCCCAAGAGAAGAAGGTGAGAGCTTCAAGATTTATCAAAATGGAGCAAGCTACCGTCTCTACTAAGGAAGTGAAGTATGATGATTTTAAAGTCCAACCGTTATTGCCAGCTAAGCTCAGTCAAGAAGGTCCTTGTATAGCGACTGCTGATATTGATTCTGATGGTGATATGGATGTTTTCATTGGTGGATCAGTGGGTGAACCTGGGAGAATCTTAATCAATAACAACGGAAAACTAGAGCGCCTGAAGCACGAGTTTTTTGGGAATCTAGAGATCTATGCCGAAGATAGTGCGGCTCTGTGGTTTGATGTGGATGGTGATAAGGATTTAGATTTGTTGGTGGTGACTGGGAGTAATGAGTATGAGAAGACCGATCTACTTTACTTTGATCATCTGTATCTGAATGAGTCTACCAAAGATGAAATCAAGCTGACCAAGGCTGATGCTTTCCCTGAGTTTGCAGATAGCGGTAGTTGTGCGGCTGTTGCGGATTATGATAATGACGGTGATTTAGATGTATTTATCGGAGCTAGATCTATACCCGGCGAGTATCCAGCTGCACCGACTAGTAGGCTGTTAAGAAACGATTCAAAGGCGGGTGTTATAAAGTTTACAGAAGTCCAGCAAGAGGCTCTCAAGACCTGCGGAATGGTGACGGATGCAGAGTGGCAAGATGTGGATCAAGATGGCTTTACAGATCTAGTGGTTACAGAAGACTGGGGAATTACGAGAATCTTTAAAAATGAAAATGGAACGCTCAAAGATGTTTCTAAATCGGCGAATACTTCAGATAGAAAAGGTTGGTGGAAGGCTCTGCATTCCGTTGATATTGATGGCGACGGGGATCTAGATTTCGTTGTAGGAAACGCTGGTCTCAACACGAAGTATGGAGCGTTATCAGCTAAGAAACAAGTTGCTATCTACTATGGTGATATGGACGGTTCTGGCAACAAACGGATCGTAGAAGCCAAACTTAAATATAAAGACAGGCCTTTGCCAGTAAGGGGCAGAAGCTGAACTTGCCTAGCGATGCCCACCGTGAGTGAGCAATTTAAAAGCTATCGTGATTTTGCCTCTGCGAGCTTAGCTGAAATCTATGGAGATAAACTAAGTGCAGCCTATAAAGTGACTGCCAACACCCTAGAAAGCGGAGTCTGGATCAATGAATCTAAGAAAGGAGTGATTGAGTTCAGCTGGAAGCCAATGCCTTGGGATGCACAGCTCTCACCGACTAATGCGATTGCTTCAGGTGACTTCAATGGAGACGGAGTTCTAGAATTCATCCTAGCCCAAAACCAACACAGTAATCAGGTAGAAACTGGTCTTTGGTCGGGCAATGTTGGCTGTTATTTAGAATGGAAAGATGGAGAGTTCCAAGTAGTCGATCCTAAGGATAGCGGAATCGTTTTACCTAGTGACACACGATCCATTCAGCTTATCGATATTGATGGAGACAAATTAGACGATCTCATCATTGGGCAGAATGATGATGAACTATTGTTCTTCAGGAATAATAAGAAGAAGTAGGGAATATGGTATTAAAATTCTTACTAGTCTTTCCAGCTTCTTTTGGCTTCGAACTTTGGTTTTGGGCGTTGCGAGGCTGGGGTGATTTGACCATCTTCTACTCCGTCACGTAGGTCGACTTCACGCATTTTATCCCAGATCTGCTCAGAACTACAGACACCAGCTTCCTCGATAAGTTCCATCATGGACTTCACGATTAGCTGAGTCTCGGCTAGTTCCTTGCTGATTTTCTGAATGACCTTGGCTGAGTATTTTAACTCCTCACGTAAGTCTTTATTCTCACGTTGGTCGTTAGAATACTCAAACTGTTTTTGTCTCACTAGGCTCCTTAGGTGGGATGCCTGTGCTTGTTCTGGGAAAAAGAAATCAAATGCGCTCATGGTTAAACTTTAGAGTTTTCTATATGCTGTCGCTATTACAATGAGTGCATGATTTTATAAGGAGTCGTC
>CAKZNV010000060.1 GCA_937132085.1 uncultured Rubritalea sp.
ATCTGGGCGATGGCATCTCCTTTGCTGACGGTGGTGCCTGTGAAATCTGCGTAGAGTCGATCTAGCCTACCGCTAATACGAGCGGTAGTGGTGACGGTTTTTCGTTCGTCGTAGTCTATCTTGCCGAAGAGTTTTATATTCATTTTGGCAGTCTCTCGGGTAACGGGGCTAACGCGGAGATCGATAAGTGCCGCTGCTTCTGGACTAATGGTTATTTCACGGAGTCCACCGTCTTCATTTCCTGCTTCAAGAGGAATGAGATCCATGTTGCAGATAGGGCAGAGTCCGAAGTTTGGTTGACGGATCTGTGGGTGCATGGAGCAGGTCCATTCTTGAGAGGACTCTGTAGTAGTTGAGCTGTTTGATTTTTCTGTTGGAGGAAGTGCAAACCACCATCCAAGAAAGAAGAGGGCTAATGGTAGAACGAGGGTAAGAGGCTTCTGAACAAGAGGTTTGAGTATCTTGAGGAACTTGAGAAGCTTGAGAGGCTTGAGTAGTGCTAGAAATTTTTTCATGATGGCGTGTTAGTTTAGTTTAAGTTTGCAGAGGATTTGAGTGATGCGCTGGCTTTACCTAGTTGAGCGTAATTGGCCTGTTGTTGCAGTTGAAGAGTAAGAAGTGTGCGCCAAGTATCTAATAAGGAAACGTAGGAGATCTTTCCAGCTGCATAGGAGTCGAGATCAAGCTCTAGCGCATGTTTAGCATCTGGGATGAGCCGTTGCTGATAAAGTTGAATGATGGATTGAGTGGATTTGATCTGGAAGTGTGCATCCTTGATACGCTGTTGAAGCTCTGTTCTGGAAAGGTTGAGCTGGGCATTCATCTGCGCGATTCCTGCATTTGCTTCGCGGATTTTTGCTTTTCGTGGCTCTTGCCAGAGCGGAATTGTGAATCCTAGAGTGAGCATGGCTTGGTCTCTGCCATTGGCTACGGGAGATAAACCAGAGGAGGAAACGGGAGCGTATTGAGCTCCAATAGTGAAGTCAGGCAGTTTGTTTAGATGAGCCAGTTTTAGCCGTTGCTGAAATGCTGCCACTTTAGATTGGTTTGCTCTGATAGACGGATGAATATTTTCTGCTCTGGTGAGGAGTCTAGAAAGTGATTTATTTGAAGCTATATTTCCTCTGTGAGGGGCTGGTAGTGAGGACCCTACGGGACGATTGAGTAAGGAGTTGAGCTTAGATTTAGCTTCCACTACTTTCTGTTTAGCTATGATAATTTGCTTGTCCGTTTGAGCTATTTGGGTGCTGATACGGAGAATGTCAGACTGGTTTGCTTGGTTGGCTTCGACTTTGGTCTGGATGACGTCTTGAATGTTTTTGAGGATTTGTTTGTTACTACGCTGGATGGTTATGGACTGTGATGCGTAGTAGTAATCCCAGTATGCAAAGCGGACTTGTTCGGCAATTCGGAGGCGGATGTTATCGAGTTCAGCGCTGGCAGCTTGGGCTTCTTTTTGGGCAGCTGCGGCACGAGCACTGCGCTTACCCGGATAGGGAATACTCTGCTCTATTCCTATGATGGTGGAAGTGCGGCCAGCGGCGGTTTCAGCAAGGCTTCCAGCGGCGATGCGAGCTTTAGGGTCTGGCAGAGCTTTAACTTGTGGAACTTTAGCTAGAAGTCGTTGGATTTTAGCCTGAGCAGCTAGGGTCGCTGGGTGGTGCTGTTCAGCATGTCTTACAAGTGTCACTAGCGTTGCGCTGGATGAAATTGCGTAGTATTGTGGCTTAGTCTGCGAGCGTAGTGCTCTGCTGTTAATATCAATAGTAGCAGACTTGGTATTAGTTTGATTCTGACAGGATGTAGTAGCTAAGATTGTTCCTAAAAATAGGGTGGCAATGCTACTGCGTTGAATAGTATTCTGGCGCATAATGATGAGTAAAGTTAAGGTTATCTGGAGGGAGAAATATTCCGCCTAGGGGAGGGGACTAAGCGGAGTAGCTTTTCTAGAGAACAGCTTAATGCTTGTGCATGTGCTTGTTCGCCCCTGTTTTTCCTTCTTTAATCATCTTGAGATATTTCTCAGGATTTTTTTTGAACTTCGGTTCACAGCTGTCGCAGCATTGTTTGATCTGTTGACCATTGTGGACAAAGACGTGAGGCTCACCCATAGAACCGAGTTTTTCTCCAGAGACGACACAGATATCTAGTGGGTATGGTGTGACGTCTGCTTGCTCAGTGTTTGCACTATCTACAGGAGCTTTTTTCTCTCCACATGAGATGAGGAGTAATGATGTAGCTGCTGCAAATGTGATTGTTGTGATTTTGATGAATTTCATGGTTCTTGTTTTCTATTATGTTGTGTTTATAATTATTTGTTAGATTGAAATCTAAGACTCGATACTACTGCGAAATGACAGCTGTCGCTAGACGTGTAGGAATTTAGATAAGTTCAGAAACTGGTGCAGATTGGCTAAAAGAGCCTATTGGTCAGTCTGAATGTGTCGTGCATGTAAGTAGGCACGATCGATATGGAAGTCCGCAAGTGGCTTCCTAGAAACAAGGTATTATATAGTAAACACAGAAAACAAGATGTTAAGGTCTTGTGGTGGCGGAGGAATGCCCAGAGGGATATTGTGGACAAGTTGTGTAGATTTAGGCCATGTCGGATTCCATTCGTTAATATCGATGGGAAGAATACCAGTGAGGTAAGAGTCTAAAGTAAGTGGCTGGGTAAGTTCTAGCTCAACCGTTTTTATGTGATTCTTGCAGGGGCAGGGTTTGACTGGATCTGGTGAATCGGAGCCTTCTTTGTTAGATGTGTCAGATGGTTGTGAACTACAACAGTGTCTGCTTTTAGGTTCGCCATCTGAGCTACATTCCATACCAAAGCAACAGCAGAGAGGATTAGCTATGGCTAATGCTGCTAAGAATGCTAAAATTTGGCGGAAGATATTCATATATCGCTAAATTATTGATGCCATATATTTCTCTATAGTCAATTTTATTTTTTACAATAGTGATTAAAACAAGAAGAATTTACAAGTCCACATGGGGAGATTTTAAGGGCTTGAAAAAAAATGTATAAAGCATGTAGGTAGTTTAGTAGCCATTCTCAATGATGTTTTGAATATCAGTATCACGAAATCTGACAGAGGTTCCAAGAAATACTTTTTCGATGACTCCTTTTGAAACCATTCTGTCTAGAGTTCTGATGGAGATTGATAGCCTTTGAGCGGCCATTTGTTTGGTGATGAGGTTGATTCTTTTCTTTGGTATTTCTAATTGGTTCATAGTTATAGTGTTGTTCTATGAATAAATGCGTGATTGGTATTTAATTTAACCTATTATTTTTCTAAGAAGGGTATCTGCAATTATTGGTTCAGAAGTTCTATCGCTCAAGATAAACCTAATTCTGAGTGATAAAGAGGTGTTTTATCGTTCATTAATACATTACTGTTTGTGTTATTCACCGCTCACTGTGCGAATATAGCTCCTAATCACCGCAAAATCATTTCTGAGAAGGGTTATTTAGCTAATTTAGGCTGCTTTTGGCACACGTTAATTGAATCTACCCTAAACTCTTCTAATCTCTTTTGTAATGATGAAAGAGTTTTAAAGTATTATGAAATAAAGAAATACTTGAAATCTCTTCTAAACTCATCTAATCTCTTCAGGGTGGAAGGTGAGATTATGAATTGGGATGAATTTAAATTGAGTAAGAGGCTTAGCTTTACTGCTGAGGTGACAGAAACAGTGTATGGCTTGTTAGCTCAGATAGATAGTGTGAAAAAGAGTTGGAGTGTTGTGCAGAAGTTTCAGCCTGCCACACTTACTCGGTTAACGCATAGCGTGATTGTGACCTCGACAGGTGCTTCTAACCGTATTGAAGGAAATCGGTTGAGTGATGAGGAAGTTGAGAAGCTTTATCGTAATTTGCGTATCCAGAAGTTTAAAACAAGAGATGAGCAGGAAGTAGCTGGTTATCTTGAATTACTTGAATTGATTTTCGAGAATCATGATGTGATGCCACTTAGTGAATCTTTGATTTTAGATATCCATGGTAAAATGCTACGGCACAGTGAAAAAGATGACAGGCATAGAGGTGGTTATAAATTTGGTTCCAACCGGGTTGAAGCTAAGGATACGAGTGGTAACATTGTTGGTGTGATTTTTGATCCAACTCCACCGCATTTATTAGAGAAAGAGATGCAAGAGCTTCTTGGTTGGTATCAATGGGCTGGAGAGGAACAGTATCGACATCCATTGATACTGTTAGGGAATTTTCTATTTGAATATTTGGCAATTCATCCGTTTCAGGACGGGAATGGTAGAACAAGTCGTTTACTAACTAATATGCTTCTTTTACAAGAAGGCTACGACTTTGTGCAGACTGTATCTCATGAACAACTTGTAGAGGCGAATAAGGCAGATTATTATCTTGCTCTGAATAAGAGTCAACGAAGCTGGAAAACTGATGAGGAAAATGTTAGTGATTGGCTATTGTTCTTTCTTAAAACTTTAGCGACGCAGGCTGACAAAGCATTCAAACTAATAACTGAAGAAGAAGAAAGCGACTTACTTTCAGAAAATCAGGAAGCCATTTTAAACTGGGCGTTGAGCCAGTCAGAGACGCGTTTTTCTCGTAAAGACGTTATTGAGAATCTTGGTCTTGCTCCTTCAACAGCAGAAAAAGCCATTAAGAAGCTGATTTTAATGAATAAGATCGTTAGGCAAGGGGAAGGGCGTGCAACGCATTATCGAGTTATCTAGAGTTAGGAGTTAGGAGTTAGGAGTTAGTTCCCCAGCCTTTTTCTAGCAGCCTCTTCTAGTAGTTTGTCTAAGGAAGATTTGTTAGAATGATTAGTAGAGTTGTGACGAGTATTAGAGATAGTTAGGTAGAACTCTCTACCAGCTTGGATTAGGATGTATGGAGATTTTTTTATTGTCTCTTGATTGGGGTGGGTTAGAAGGTGATCGATGGCCTGTGAGCTTGCTTCGATGGCTATGTTTTTTCCTGTGGCTGGGATGTAATCTTCAACACGGTTTTTGACGGTTTCTTTTCCTAATTGGGCAATGCCTTTAGTCAGATTCTTTAGGAAATCTGTCTTCTTCTGTGGGGGGGCTATGATCGTTCCAGCTAATCCTAATCGTCCATCTGATGATGTGTGACTCTTTTGTTGCACGTAGCCAGTTAGAGGGAGAGGGGAGTTCGTTATGCTCATGGTTGTCCAGCTGGGTGAAAAGAAAATACGATTGTTCTGAGAATTTTGAATTTGGCCATGGAGAAGTCTTCCTTTGGGGATTAAAGTGATTCCATTTCGAATTACTGATCTAGTGACAATAGCTGATACTTGAGCATTTGGAGAATCTGTAGAGGCAGGAGTAACGAGTTTACAGTGGATGATAGCTCCTTCTTCTAAGGTTGGAAGCTGTTTGGCTGTCGGCTTCTCCTGAGGCTTACTAGCAAGGGGTCTTTGTTCTTTTATAAGAGGTTCAAGAGTTTGGGAGAGAGTCTGTGGTTGAGGGATAATGAGAGGTTCTTCTTTTAAGAGAAGGCTCTCTGTTGTTGGCTTATCTTCTTTTAATGTTGTTGGGGTAAATTCTTTGAATGAGGGATTTTTGCTGACAGTATGCAGCGTTTTTGGACTGGTCTGGCTGTCATCATCCCAAACGCTGGGTTTAGGTTGTAATGTAGTTTGTGATGGACTCTTAGTTTCCTTTCTTGCGTAGGAAACAATAATGACTGCTATTATTAGAGCTAGACAGTAGAGTAGGATTTTTCCGTTATGACTGGAGAAGAAGTCTTTTATTCGATAGAATGCTTTCATGTTATTTTGTGAGGTGAAGAGTGAATGTATTGTCTAGGCTAAGGGCTTGTATGTGCGAGCCACCTAGTAGTATGCCTTGGAATCTAGCTATACTATTCGGAGCTATTGCTTGTTTGTTAGATCTTAGGGAAGAGGGGTCATAAAAGCGTTTTTTACCAACCCTTAGTTTACCTAGATATTGTTGAATATAGAGAGGTTTAGATCCTGTATTGTGAATGATACCTGAGAAAATTAGAGCCTTGTCTTTAGTAAATTTACTAACGTGGTGAATTGTGGTTTTGATTGATCCGTGAGTATGTTGGAAGTGAACATGCTTATCGCTGTAGCCTACATACTCTTGAGGTATCTTTGATCTCAAGGAATGAGCTTGATGAGATAATCGGAAGAGTTCATCCACTCGCTGATCAGAGAGGGGACGTTGCTGTAGAAGGACTTCTTGCTTGGTGATTTCTTTTGCTGGTTGTGCAAGATTACCTTTCACGAAGTAAATCACGCTAGCTGGATTGATACTTGGTTCTAGACGGAAAACATAAGCATTGTCTCCTGACATAACAGTCATTAGGACTTTAGATTTTGCATCGACATGCCGTAAGATAAGGGTTTTAGGGTTTTCTGAACCTTGCTGATATAGAACAGAGCCGTGAGGGGATACGGCTGTAGTTAAACCCTTACCTAGAATGGTTGTAATAGGCTCTGGGAAAACAAGGAGTGTATCTATTTCTGTATGAATAGGAATGGATTGTATTTCTGTTTTATTGAGAGTGCTTGTGTAAGGAGGTAAAGGCTTAGCTAGCGTGTATCCAGCTAACAGTATGTAGAGCAGTAGTGTTTTCATTTATCTAGTGGTGATGGGTATTGTTGTCGCTTTGAAGTCTTGGACAATGGAGGGGTAAAAACCATTTGCTGTGATGTCAGGGTTACGTATGAATGCCATTTCTAGGTCTAGCTTGAGGACCTCAATGAATGGTTTTTCCTCAAAATTACCAGTGCGGATGAGTTGCCCTGTAATCTTTGTTAGAACTGAGTTTCCCTTTACTTGTAAGATTGTAATTTCGTCGATTTCCACTTTCTGGTGCAGTGATTTCAACTGGAATTCCTGTCTTGTTGAGTTGAACATTTCAGATGCTTTGTCATAGGCTATCGGACCAAATAGCTTGCCGAGTCTTTCATGGTAGTCTCTCCTATCGGGAGAACGCTGGAAGAGACAAAGAGTTGCTATTTCAGCCTGATCCTCATGTAATTGGTTTGCACCTGAGAAATCTTCTAGCTTTCCGATGACATAGCCATTTTCGTGAACGACTAAAATATTGGGTAGCGGTTCAGGAAAGGCTTTGATGTAAATGATTGTGGCGGTAAATATAAGCATTTGTAGGATAAATGCATATTGCCAGAAACGGGCATCTTTGCGTTTTGTTGTGATTGATTGGATCGCTGAGTTCATCATTATTTTTGGTTGGCGATGTTTGCGGCTTTGCTGTTGTAGTCTGTAGACTCCTGAGATTCATTTTGTTTCTTGTTGCCCCGAGCTGCTGTTATTCCAATCACTGTAGGGAGCAACACTCCTGAAGAGCCAGTAGCTCCAGAGACAGCTCCTCCAGCAGCTGCGGCTGCCGAACTTGTAATGACTCTGGTAGCTGAACCTCCTGAAAGCTGAGCTGTTCCCCCACCGATGAGACCGTAGCTAGCTCCAAGGCCGATAGCTGATCCGACACGTTTCGCTATAGCTCCTCCTGCATTTGCTCCTTCTGCTATCACTCGGCTCATAACTAGAGGAGCTGCAATAGTTGAGAGGATGAGCCAGATTGCGATAGTTACGGCGAAGAAGAAGCTTTGAGATGAAGTAGAGATAACTCCTGTAGCACCAGTTTCATAGATTCCAGCTAGAGCTGCACGTTTGAGCAGTGCATTGGTAACGAGTGCCGCAATACTCCACATGATAGGCCAAGTTAGGACTGTTACTAAGTTTGTGAAATACTTAACCGCTGTAGCTCTGAGTGAACTGATTAAGAAAAAGCTTAAAAATATGGGTGATAAAGCAATGCCTGTAATAGTGAGAAAACCTTGAACAATGTAATATATATACTGGATGACAAGGGCTAGTAGAGAGGCTATCATCAGGGCTACGTATAAGAGAGCTTTTCCAACTCCACCATTGGAATCAAAGAGTATGTCCATGAATCCTTTGTCTGTCTCTTCAGATGATCCACCAACAATGAGGTTAGCAAATGTTTGACTAGCCTCTGATGGATTGGCATCGGTGTCTTCGACCAATGAATGTGCGATGAGCTGAATATTGTTAACAATATCTGGTAGGGTGGGGACGAGTATAGCGATGATAATCGCTTTGGTGACTCCACCCCACATGCCTTGAATATCTCCTTGTAGACCTTTGTAACCATGAATGATGATTCCAATAGTGATTAGCATAATGACTATTGGCACAATGCTTTCATGAAATTGAACCACTTGTTCAAATAGATCAGGGAAGGTATCGACAATATGAATGTTACTCATGGGTTTGATTATCTGTTAGATTTGAAGAGAGTTGGTTGATTAGGTAGCTGGAAGAATTCGAAATGCTTTTTCATGCCTTCTTTCAATGATGCGCGCTCCTTCTGGACTTGCACCTTCTTCTGAATAGATTCCTCAATTTTATTTTGATAATATCTAGTAACGACTTCTTGATGCGCAAAGCTTAAGTCTGCGTCTGTAGCAGCCACTTGAACATTGAGGGCATTGATCACTGCAGTAAGCTTTTGCACCTGAGCTGTGGTCGTGGCTTTCTTTAGCTGAAGCATAGCAGTTTCCAGTTCGCCTTTGAGAAGAGCACGCTTAGTTAAGACTTTAGTTTTCACATGATGATAGTGAGCGACTGTTCTTCTCGAAGCTAATTCAGGAGTAACTGACTGCGTATTGATAGTGGCAACTTTTTTGCCATCTATGAGAATGTTTTTGTTGATCTTTTTGTAGGGAGAGTTCCTTTCCTCTTTAAATAGTTCTTCGCCTTTAATATCTTTGATAATCTTGAAGGAGGGGAGGTTAATTTCTACCTCGCGAAGGAATGCCTCAGCCTCTTTCGCAAAGCCTGGCAGGTCTTTTACATCTTTGAGTTTTCCTAGTTCATTGAGCAGTTGATCAGCCTTTTGAATTTGGCTGATCATTTTTTCTATTTGGACACGTTGGTTCCCTTCTTGCAGGATTTGCTCTAGGAGGTCTTTTTTTGCATTAGTGAGATTAACGGCAATGGATGTTCCATCAACTACTGGCAAGGCTGCATCTAGCTTCGTAGTTAGGAAAATGCAGAAGAGTAGGGCGATAATGTTTGTAAGTATATGTTTCATAATGATTACTGAGTTACGATTTCAACGGTTTTTGTATGGGCTTCAAATTTGATTCCAGAGGCATCGGTGTGCCCTTCAACAGGAATGCTGTAGTATTTGAATTGAGGCTGAGGTTTCTCTAATTTAGCCTGTGCTTGCATGTGAGCAGCACGAGTTGCTATGGCTTTGCCTTCTTGTATTCCTAGCTCTCTGGCTTTTTGGTTTTGTTGGTAAACATAGTTTCCAGAATAAATGCCGAGTGGTGCACAGCTAGAGAGTAATGCTCCTAGCCCAGTGGTGGTGATAAGTATGGTAGATTTCATAGTATTTTAAATTGGAGTTGTTCTCCTTGAAATCTAATGCGCTAAAAATATGAGAAAGTTCTCCAGAAAATGATTATTTCTTAGTTTGTTTTAAAAGCCTTGTGAGAAATGTTTCATGCTAATTTGCTTCTTGGTTGCATCCCCCGTCTTCCTGGGGGGACGGAAGGGGCGAAGTCCCATTGGGGATTTAGGGGGGATGAATGGGGTTAAGCTAACTTAGCTTAGACGGGTTTGGGGTGGCAACCCCATGTGTGGTGTGGTATTTTTATAGCCATAGGGGGCACAGAAGAATGCCTAGCAGATTCAGAAGAAGAATCTTCATCTACTAGGCATGAACTGTGGAGGATACTGATTATACAGATCGAGACTCGATACTAATTCCTTCCAGCACATCATCATATTTTGCCAGATTGCTTTGTCGTGCTTCATATTGCTCGCCTGAGCTTCCAGCAACGTAAAGCATTTCACGACTTACTATGTTTCTAGCGGAGTGAATAGAGGAGGCTTGATCACCAGATTGCCAACAAAGAAATGAGCTTCCAGTTTCTTTAGTAGGGCTTGGCAGGGTTTGAAGTGACTGAGTCGTTGAATCAGGCAGATTGAAAGCTTTCTGTAAAACCTCAACATCTCCTGTATTTTTCTGTCTGAAGAATAAACCTATAGAAGTGTTATTTAGAATGCAGTTTCTGAGAGCTTCAGGAATATCTGTGATTTGCTGGGTGATAGCCATAACAACCACGTTATACT
This sequence comes from uncultured Rubritalea sp., assembly GCA_937132085.1. GTDB lineage: Bacteria > Verrucomicrobiota > Verrucomicrobiia > Verrucomicrobiales > Akkermansiaceae > Rubritalea. The sequence continues at coordinate 10,162 of CAKZNV010000060.1, forward strand.
TACGCCCTCTAGCGAAATAATCAGCGACTATGCCTTCAGCATGTTCAAAATTAAGAAAGCTACTTAGTTCTTCAAAGATCACAATTTTTCGATGAGAACGGGGAAGGGAGGATATGATGTTTTTGATGTAATTAGAGATAATGAAGCCAGCAATACTCTTGAGGTTCTCATTACTTTCGCCAATTTTACCGAGCTCTATATGAACGATGGGCTTAGTGAAATTGACATTTGAAATGCCATCAAATAAGCATCCAGCAGTTCCTTGATCTACACACCACAGTCTAAGATTAGACCGCAAAATCTCGATTTCTCTATCATCCTTGGATTCTAGGCTCTCGGTGCAAACCCATTTGTAGAATGCGGAATGAGTTGGCATATCATTCTTGTCCATGAGGGCATAGGTAAAACGAAATGAATCCTCCGTGGTTTCTGAGCGGTTACTTGTTAGACTTTGTTTGATCGTGCTGTATTCATCAGAATACTTGTTTTTCCATTCAAGGAAATCGGAGTAAGCGTTTGAGATCATGCTTGGCTGCTTTGTCTTTGGAAGGTTAGAAAAGTATTTCTTTGCGGCTAGAAACTCTAGCCTGACTTCTTCAATCAGAGTCGAATCACCTGACATCCACTTCTCATAATGGTGGCGATAGAAACGATAGATAAGATCGCTAATTTTTGCCGAGCTGACCTTGTGCCTATCTTCGTCATCAATCATGAGCTTTAAAATGGCGGTAACATCTGAGCAGTGTTGAGCTGTTAGCGGCAGCTTATTAGTGTCTAAGTAATTGAAGGTGTCATTTCCATTAGACGAGAGAATGAAGGAGCTGGCACTTTCTCCATTTGCCATGGCAAATCCTCCATATGAGTTCCCATCTTCAATGACGAATATGTGTTCAGTATGTGGCTGGACTTGAGTGATCAAAGATAGAGCAGCGGCACTTTTTCCGAAGCCAGTAGTGCCACAGCAGAGCAGGTGATTAGTGTAGGAGTCTCCATTATCATTACTAAATAGTGATAGGGGTAATACTCCGTTACTTGCTGTATGGAAGAGGGCTTCTGCATGATCTAGAGAGCGCCCATTATTACTAGATAAAGGAAGAAGGCTAGCTACCGTAGCGTCCTCCGTATCATGAAAGAAGTCGTCTTCTGAGTGAGGTGAGCTAGGAAGAGAGCTCAAGAAGAAATTTCTAGCAGAAACTGGATTGTTAATTGAGAAGGGCTGGGCTTGTTGATATCTGAGTATTGCAGATTTAAGGACGTTCACTTTTTGGTTTTTGAGAGTATTTAAGTCCTTGTCCCAGCAATGGATGATCACTTGAACTTTCCATGGGGAGACATCTCCAGAGGACAATCGATCTATCCTATCTTGTGACTGCTGCAATGACATTCTGAGTCTCATTTTGTTACTCGACTGCAATGCAAGACTGAGCGCAGAGTGTCGATCTTCTTCTTGAGTCAGTTCCTGTTCGAGATCTAACCTACTGGTAAGTAATGTGATGCTAAAATCTTTTATAGGGAGACTAGAAAGCTGGGTGATTTGACCACATGAAGTTATGCTAGGTAGTGATTTCATTGCTAGCACAGCATGATGATGCCCATCTAGGTAGAAGCCACATTCTGAGTCTTCTATAGCTGTCATTTCAGAATGAAGACAACACTCTGAGATTGATCTTTCTGGTGAAAATCGAGGTAGAGCATCTGTCGGATCATATGGGCTGATTGAGGGGTTAAGTGTTTTGTCCAGTTCATGAAAGAGTTGCTTATTGGTAAGGCGTTCGACCTGACCATTGACTAACTGTAGATTGTGTTTAATTTGATCAACAATCCCATTGAATGCGGATGACTCAGCTTGCAGGAGTGTATCTAAATCCTTTACCTCTACCCGATCTTTTTTCTGGTCAATAATGCGTGAAATATAGAGATAAACTTCCTTTCTAGTGATGAGCCCTTCTTGCACTTGATCGTTAATATTGCAGTAAGTGAAGTTACGTTGGGAGCGACTCCAGGCATTAGCTTTCGACTCGGTAGTGGTGTAGTAGTTATTGAGTGAGTCGAAGTCTTCTGCATTATTCGTAAAACAGACTTGGATATTACCATACTCAGAAGGAAGGCTTTGTAGTAAGCTTCGTAGTGACTCTTCGAGAGCAGCAAAGAATAGGTTGCTTGAGTTTTCCATCTGGATTCCAATGATGCTTATTCCACAGGTAAGTTTTCCTTTGTGCATTGGATCATCTTGGATGATCATGTTATTTGAGATGTAGAGGTCTTCTAGAATGTTCTTATTTTTCATGAGTATTGATTTCTGTTAGTAGTGGTAGTTGTTTGTGCTTGAGGTATTTGTATTGAAGTAGGTGAGGTAAGTATTTCTTGTGCTTACCAACCACATAGCGCTTGAGTAGATGTGAAGTGGTCATAGGTATGGCTGCTGCTACAGCCAAAGACAGCCACAAATCAAAGTGAGCTGTGAGGATAAAGAAGGTGATCATAGCTAAAATGATAGAACCCAGGAGAACCGCAATCGATCCTCCTGAGAACGCACCTAGCATAGGTTTAGCCTCTTTATCTGATGTGTAGGTTTTGTGCCAGCGGCGTTCGATATCGTTCATTGTGTAGAGTAGTTTACTTGAACGTTTCGAAGATTGAGCGAGCGATAAGACCTCCGCCGCCCATAAGGATGCTGGCTAGCACTATGTAAAGAGCGTGCTCAATCTGCCCTTTGAAAAGCTGAAAAGCAGCCAAAACAATACCTCCTACACAGACTAATAAGCCGATCATAAGAATGGTGTCGATACCTTCATCCACCATGTCTTTAATGGGGGCTTGAGCGATAATTTTTCCGTGGAGGAATGCCAGTAGTGATGATGTATTTTTCATGTATATTTTCTATTTGTTGTTAAGTTGAAAAAAGCCCCTGTCACCGGACTGGTAACAGGGGCTTACAGGTAAATGCGTCGCTAATTACTTATATGGAATATCCTCTATCGAAAAATTTACGAATACTAGCTAGCATGACATATGTGCGCTTTCTAATAGCTGTTATGATGAACTCTTTAGGATCTGCTAGGTCTCTTCCATCTTTTGGTAGAAACAAATTCCTCTCATAACTAGACATGGCATCATAGAGAAGCTTAGCTTGAAGTGATCCTACCTTGGTAGCATTCCTGATTATAGCGAGGTCACGAGAATCAAATTTAGGTGACTCTTGGATGAAGCGAATAAGAACTCGAAGCTCGTCGATGCTCTTTAAGGTGGAGATATTGTAGCGCGAGTCTCCTCCTGGTCGAGTCATCTCAGTTATGGTGAGCTCAGAGTTTAACCTCTCATCATAACCAACTCTACGAACTGACTTAAAATGATCGATCATCCGTCTTTTGAGATGTGGGTTACATAGCATTCTTAGAGCTTCTCTGTGAACAGCCAAATATTGCTTTTTCTCTATTTTCTCACTGAATTCATTAAGCTTCTCTGCACTGAACATATCTTTCATGCCTCGTTTGCTTAATACTTCGATCTCTCGTGTGAAAATTTCTTCAGTATCTTCAGGTTTAATATTGCTGTTTAATGACATGATGTATCTAATGCCAATAGGACGTACTAGATTAAGCCAGCTAGCTTCTCCGCTGGTGAGCTTGGATTGTGGGTGGGGCTGGTTAAGCCCTCGGTAACTGTATGAATTATTCATTACAGTTGCCCATTGTTGTCAGATTTCTCTAGCTGTCATAAAACCCTCCCTGACGGTTTCCACCATGCCTCCCTATTTGTTTCCCCAAAATCAAGATCGACAGATCAAGTCAACTTGTTTAATTTTTATTTACTATGAAGGAATTAGTTTTGACCTTAAAAGAGAAAGATCCCCTCGGTTGGTTTCCAAAACAAGTCGGATTTACTGAATTTAAAAACGGCGATACATTGATTGCGGATACTCAACCTGAGAAGGACTTCTCTAATAACTTAGGAGAAGCTGAGTGGGGGTTCTATTTCATGGTGGCTAGTGAGATTCTTTCCCATAAAAAACCTCTCGCTGCGAATAAACTAAAAGACACCAAGCGTGCAAAGGAATTAGAAAAAAAACTGTTTGAAGTAGCTAAGAAAGGTCCTAAGTTTGATGGAGAAAAAGGAGAGGAGAAATTAAATTGGTATGAGAAAATTTTTGGAGAAAGCCCCAAGAATAAATATGTGTATACTAAGTCAGGGAGAGTCGGTTTTTCAGAAAAATGGGGTAGAGATAATAGTGTTTTGTTGAAAATCTGTCCCCATCGTAGCGGTGAAGAGGTTTCCCTAGACGATTTAGAATTATACTGCAAAAGTTTGCTAGGTAACATTCCAGATAGAGAAAGTTCATTTTTTGATGTTACTGTAAGAATTCATATTACAAGGACAAATGGGAGAACGGGTGTGTTTTCTAATAAGAGTGAAGAAGCCTTTGATGGCTATATAAGAAAAAATGATGTGTTTTATGTTGAAGTTAAAACTAACTATAAAACATCTATTCTTATAGTCTGGATAGATGCGATGGGAGGTGTTTTTGAATTGTTTCCCGAGTATAGTAAAATTCTGGGTGAAGGTTATGAACCAGGTTATGAATATAATGCTAACACAGGGAAAACATGGGCATGCTTTCCCTATAAGGATAGTTTGACGATAGACACTAAAATAGGGGTCGAGAATTGTTTAGTTTTTACAAAGTCCGAAAAATTCAGTCGTGATGATATCAGGGAAATGAAGTTGAGAATTCGCACTCTATTACAAGATAATAGGTATTGTATATCGAGTAACCAATATGATTTTTGCGAGATGTATTTGGGTGAAACTCCAAATATAAGAAGAGAGTTTAAAACTCAAATGGATTTGGAAGGAACTCCAAAAGCTAATGAATGGCGTTCAGATATCGTAGAACAGATGAGTGGGTTTGCTAAAAGTGTGCAATTTTTACAGTTATCTCATACTCGTCCTGGTAGTTGTTGATCTTTTTGGAACTGTTTTATTGCATAATCCAATTCGAGTTCAACTGCTGCTAGGGCATTCTCCTCTGACAATAATGAAAGTTTAGGGTTCAATTGACTTTTTTCTGTGCTCCATTGGATGTAGCCTTGGGTCTGGTATTGATTCTTATCAATTCTTTTTTCATCATAACCTGCAAACTCTACTAGCTTGCAAGTCGTGAATTGTGAGCTTTTTTCTAAGGTAACCTCTTGCCGCTTTATAGTTCTTCCACTTAATTGAAAAAAAGACAGCAAAATCTCATTGTTGTCTTCGATACTGGCTAACAGTGTGTGAGTTGAAGGGCATGCTCCGCTTCTTTTAGCCGGACATATGTAGCTTATTGATCCTATAGAACCATCGTCAGGTATTAGTTGCTTTAAAAATTTAATGTGTTCTTGTTTTAGTTTCATAAATCATACCTCTAAGAGTATAATTTACTACTTAATCGTTAAGTAATTACTAACTTTGTGATTTTTTCTGATAGCAAATAAAATTAAGTTTTAACATTAATAATCTTCTGATATTCCTCAAACCATTTGCGTTCGATTATTTTATTTAAAACTAGCTTCCTTGAATTAGGGGATTCGAATAATGAAAAGTCTAAAATTCTATCAGCCATATAATTTATTTCTGTGATGTCAGAGAAAATGTGCCTCTTATCTGATATGAAAAATTCATAATAAAGAGCTGTCGAACTATATGTTTCATCAAGTGTTTCATAATCTCTTCTGCTTAGTAAATAGTTAGATAAATGATTGATGTCTTCAAGTGTGGATATGAGTATGTCTCTAATGTCTGCAATACTAAAATGGGATTCTTCTAGCTCACCTCTATTTTTAAAAACCCAATTTAAGCTAGTCACAATAACACAAAGAATTCTAGAAGTGGGTAAAGGATGATTCTCGTCTGTTTCTGTTTTGATTTTAGAAAGGGCTGGATTTTTCCACAATTTTCTTTCGAAAGTAAGTAATATAGCCGTAACGCTTAGAACGAACTTTCTAAAAAGAAGTTCCGAAGTTTTTATATTGGCTAGTTTTTCAAATATGGAAGGACTCTCCAAAGCATAGAGAAGATAACACATAAATGAGTTGTCGAGTAAAGAATTAGTAGCCTCTTTGTCGGCAATGAATTCTTCACTTTTTTGTCCTAGAGTAACTAATCGGGATGAATTTTCGTTATTTGTTCCATTCAAATATGATGAATTGCCACAAGGAGAATAGTTTTTTTTCTTACAGTCTATTCTGTTATAGTGGCTCAATTCATGACCGATTATCCACTCTAAGCCTATATGTAACATAAGCGAAGAACTTTTTTGAGAGTATACTGTTAGAGGGAAATTCTCGTAATATATTCCAAACCAAGATGGACGCTCTAGTTGATAATTGCCGTTCGGTTCTGGATGGTAATCGACAAACCTACGACTTGGTTGCTGTGTACTAATGCCTCTCACAGGTAAAAAATGCATATTTTCCTCAGTCGGTTGTAAAATGGTGTCTGTGCGTATGTTGTGAAATATTTTTTCGTTGGCATTTGTACTACAGTAAAGATCTTCTAGACCGAAAAATAGCCCAATCGACAAATTAATAGTGGATTTTTTCTCTGAGTGAGTGATGAAAGCCTTAAATTTAAGGTTACTATTCAAGTTAAAACTTATTCCATCAGAGTTTTTCTTTCTACAAATCATGAACATTGCCATTTCAGTAAAGTCGTTGATTGCGTTGTTATAGTAATCGTAAAATCGGTAAGGATCTTTAGTTGTAATACCTAGCAGACTATCAAGGTCTGCTCTTATAGGAGCTCTACGGGAAGGAGGCGAAGGGTGCGTGAATAAATCTTGAAGCATGGTTGAAGTATATTTAGCTCTGCTAGGGGAGATGTCTGAATGTATAATTTGATTTTTGAGCAGTAGTGCTGTTTTAAGTGCGGTAGCTTAGTCACTGGAAGAAATGTTCGTAAAGGCTAATTTAGTGACTTCCCTATGTTTTAGGAGAGGTGGATTTTCGTGCTATGTTGCGAATTCACCAGTCAAGTTCCGTTAAGGCAGCGCAGAGTTATTTCTGTGCGGAGCTGTCTCGTGGAAGATATTATGATGAGGGGAAAGAGGCTGGATTGTGGTTTGGGAAGGCGGCTAAGATGCTAGGGCTTGAGGGGGAGGTGAAAAGAGAGGACTTTCACTTGCTATGTAAGAATCGTCGTCCAGATACTCTTGGGAAGCTGAATCCTAGAGATAAGGAGAAGAGAAAGGTAGGCTATGACTTGACTTACAGCGCTCCGAAGGGGGTAAGTTTAGCATTCAGTATCTTGCAAGACGCTAGGATTTTAGAGGTGTTTCGAGAATCAGTTAGAGAAACGATGGGGTATGTTGAACGTGATGTTCATGTTCGTGTTCGGAAGGCTGGTACAGTGGATGTTAGGAAGACGGGGAACATGCTATGGTCTGAATTTGTTCATTACGAAACGAGACCAAATGAGGACAGCTTGACTGAGCCTTCACTCCATATTCATGCATACACACAGAACACGAGTTTCGATTCTGTAGAGTCTAAATTTAAAGCTGGTGATTTCTATCCCATTGTTAGAGACGCAAAATACTTTGAAGGGATTTTCCATAGCCGTTTAGCTCAAGGGCTGAAAGAGCTTGGATATCAGATAGAAAATAAGCCGTTTAGCTTTGATATAGTAGGTATCGGAGAAGGGAATATAAAGCGGTTTTCTAGCCGAACAAAGGAGATTGAGGCTCTTGCTAAAAAGCTGGGTATTAGTGGTAATGCAAAGGCTATGTCAAAGCTTGGGGCAATTTCGCGTAAGAGTAAGAAAGCTGAAAATCAAAAGGTGAATAAACTGGCTGAATGGCGCAGTAAATTTGATTGGGATGAAGTTGATCTTGAACAAACCGAGGGAACTCAGCCAGTAATAGAAGCACAAGAAGCGGTTTCTTTGGCTATCAAGAACCTGCTTGAGAGAAACAGTGTGGCACCACTTAGACGCATAGTTGGCGATGCTTTGCAGAACTCACTAGGTGATTGCAGCTTTGAAGAAATCGTAGCTGAGATTCGAAGGAATGGTGAACTGATTGTTAGCAATATTGAGGGAGTAGCCTATGCCACGACAAAAACGGTCTTAGCTGAAGAAAAATACATTTTGAATTTCCTCAAGGAAACAAAATCTAGCAGTTTTCCCGTATTAGGATGGTATAGAGAGAAGCCAGAGGGATTAGATGCAGATCAGTGTGATGCGATTAAGGCGATTATGACTAGTCGTGACAGGGTCATTTGCATTCAAGGTCGTGCAGGTTCTGGTAAAACTACAATGATGTCCACTTCTGTTAAAAAAATGGAGGATGCTGGACAACGCGTGTTTGTATTCGCTCCGTCATCGCAAGCAGCTCATCAAGTATTGAAGAATGAAGGTTTTGAAGATAGTGAGACAGTCCAGCAGTTATTGGTTAATCCTAAGCTTCAGGAACAGATGGATGGAAAGATTCTGTGGATAGACGAAGCTGGATTATTATCAACGAAGGAAATGAGCCAACTCATGATAATTGCAGAAGAGCAAAATTGTCGGCTGGTCTTTTCTGGCGATAGCAGACAGCACAAGAGTGTGGGGAGGGGCTCAGCGTTCAAGCTTTGTTGTGACAGTGGGCTGGTGATGGTGCAGGAAACTAGGTCAGTTTATCGTCAAAGGAGTGAAGTCTACAAGAAGGCTGTAACTGCTTTAAGTATAGGTGATTCACATGAAGCTTTTGAAATTCTAGATGGTCTCGGAGCAATCAGAGAGATTGAGAACTTTGATGAGCGTTTAGAAGCTGTGGCGAAGGAATATGTAGAGAGTTTGTCTGCTTATAACTCTGTGCTTGTCGTATCACCTACTCATGCAGAAGGGAGACTAGTAACAGGCGCAGTGAGAGAACTAATGAGAGAAAAGGGTATGCTAGGAGAGCAAGAGGTTGATGTTCCTGTATATCGAAGTAAGAATCTGACTGATGCTCAACGACAATTGGCGATCTACTATGAAGTTGGCGATACGATTAGGTTTCACCAAAATGCTAAGGGTAGTTTCTCTAAGTCTGATCTTGTTAGGGTTGTTAGAAAGAATGAGCTTGGAGTGTTTGTTCAGAAATTTGGTGAGACAGAAGAGCTATTTATCCATCCAGATTCTTCTCGGCATTTTGATGTTTTAAATGAGAGTCAAATCTCGATTTCTGTAGGAGATAAAGTTAGAATTACTAGGAATACCGTTTCCTCTAACGGAAAGAGAATTTATAACGGGAATCTTCATAAAGTAACAGATTTGAACCGAGACGGCAAAATAATGTTAGATGGAAAATATGAGATCCCAATTGAATCAGGTTTACTTGATTACGGAATAGTTTCTACCTCATATGCGAGCCAGGGCAAGACTGCGGACAAGGTAATCGTGAGCCAAAGTGGACTTAGCTTTGATGCATCTAGTTTATCTCAATTCTATGTTAGTGTTTCGAGAGGTAGAGATTCGGTGGTTATTATGACGGATTCGAGGGCTGGGCTATTAGATGCAGTGAGTGATTCTTCTGAAAGAATACTAGCGATGGATCTAGAGCGTTACAGGGCTGAAGAAGAAAATATAGTTACTGAAGACTACGGGCTTGATGCTCTGAGCTTAGGATAAATAGAATATACAGGAGAGGGAATGAAGAGAGAAGATATACTAATGGGTAGAGTGAAAGTAGGCAAGACCGCAAGCTATGAAATTGCAGATCATAGTAAGCACCTTAAAATGTTGAGCTTCATTGATAGAGGAGGAAAAATGATGTCAGTTAGCTACCCTCATCTGCAATTATCGTGTGCTA
>CAKZNV010000061.1 GCA_937132085.1 uncultured Rubritalea sp.
CTAAATCTCACCATCGAGGATGGTGTATTCATAGCTTATATGCACATGAGAAGTGACTTAGATCCATGGAAAACGACTTTTTGAGGGTTTTATAGGATCTGCAACGGCGTTCTGCCAATAGCCTTGCGTGTTGAGCTAACCTCGTGAGATTAAGTTGGACATGACAATATTATTTATCTAAATAGATGCACTCAACTTCAAATGTAATTTCATTAAATGAGTTAGGTGAATAAACACATTTTATGAAAATACTATCAACACCTTTAGGACTCCGAGGCAACAAAGGTCTTATTGCAGTCATGGCATCTGTCACTCTATCCGTTGCTCAAAGTGCTGATGCAGCGTTAATCACTGTCACTGATGACGGGACGGATACGACTATCGCGTGGTCTGGTTCTTTTGATGATTCGTCTCTCCTTTACCTTTTTAGCCTCACTAGTGATGGTGAAGGTCCGAATATTAGTTTTTCGAGTGACACAGCTGTCGCCAACGATGGTGACATTTTCTTGAGGTCGGGTGCGGGCGGTCATGGCCCTCTTCGGTTATATGATATACTTGGGGTTCTTGATGTGACTGGTGGCTGGACTGATCCATCAGGCGATTTTATATCGACGGTTTTAGGTTCTAATGATGGTATGTTTTACCTTAATGCAGCTGGCGGTTATGGAGGTTTCTCATCCCGTGGGGATGGTGCTGTAGTTTTGGCTGGGTCACTCGTTGATAACGGCTTTACGGCGAATGAATCTATAACGTTTAACAACACAAATGTTGCAGGGGAAACAGGCCAGATTCGTATGCAAACTTATGCAGCGGCCCCAGTCCCTGAACCGTCGTCGATGGTGCTCAGTGCGCTTGGTGGTCTTTCTCTCCTTGCTCGACGCAAGCGTAAGGCAAAATCGGGCAATATTAGATAGACTAAAACTAGATTTTATGGCTGAAGTTCAGTTGGAGTCTCTCCTTGGTGAAAGGGTTTAATCCTCATAGTTCTGGCCATATGAGCTGGATGAAAATGAATAGCTGGTTTTAATTTAATGAAAATATGTCAGAGATGAATGGCACGAAGTTAAGCCTACAGAACTAGGCGAAGCAGATAATTTTCAACCCCTCGTGATTTTTAGCTTCGATGAAGTTTTATAGTTGGGTAAAATTATCCTGCTAGTAGAGCCCTTGTCAGGGCAGAAAGCTTCTGTTCTTATACGTTCTCCTAAAAATTTGCCATCAATCGTTCCAGAAGGTGTTATCAAACATTATTAAATCACCAAGACCTGTCCCTCTGAGTCGCTGATGGCAGTGATGATCTTGGTGCTGTGCCTTCAGCACAGTGATTTTGTGTTGGAGGTGACCTAGGACTGAAAGTCCTAGGCTTTGAATATTGTCTCCCTTCAGGAGAGTATGCTTCTTCTGGTGGAGAAGGGCTCTGTGCCATTCAGGCCAGTCTCTTAGTGTTGCCTTAGTGTTGCGTTGTCAGATAAACTTGGTGAAGATGTGTAGCTGCGTTTAATTAGGTCAGAGTTCTGTGGTGTAGCTTGGGAGAACCTACTGATTACACTGATTTTAGACTGATTACTTTTAGGTGTTTTGAAGCTATTCAGTTTTCTTTAATCCGCTTTAGTCGATCAAAGTAACATGTGTTCCATCATGCTTAGGACAGTTTAAAATCAGTGTCATCAGTGGTGAAAAATAGTTGATGGGGAAATTATGTTCGTTCTGAAAAATTATGTTCATTCTGTGCAAAAAGATCTCTGATCTCTGATTTCAGACTGCTGATCTGCTGTGGTGTCTGACTCTTAATAGGAAACTTAGATGTAGGTAAAGTTAGTTTACTCTTAGCTTTGTCAGATGAATCGGGTGAAGATGTATAGCTGCGTTTAATTAGGTCAGAGTTCTGTGGTGTAGCTTGGGAGAGCCTACTGATTACACTGATTTTAGACTGATTACTTTCAGGTGTTTTGAAGCTATTCAGTTTTCTTTAATCCGTTTTAGTCGATCAAAGTAACATGTGTTCCATCATGCTGAGGACAGTTTAAAATCAGTGTAATCAGTGGTGAAAAATAGTTGATGGGGAAATTATGTTCGTTCTGAAAAATTATGTCCATTCTGTATAAAAAGAGCCCTTGTGTAGACAGCTTATCTACAGACCGTAGCTAGCGGGCTTGTGCTTTCATCCACTTTAGGGCGTCTACTTGATCGTCTTTGTAGATCATGTGGGCGCCTTGGAATGTGTTGATCTTCACATACTTCATTTTGTTGTTCTTCATCGACTCAAGCACTCTTTTGTGGTGAGCTGGAGTCGCTACTTTGTCAGTGGCGCCTGAGCTGAGCCAGATAGCAGCTGACTTGTAGGCTTTCTTTTGCTTAGGCTTGAGCTTGTGTCTAGTCATGGCGTCTAGAGTTCTGTCTTCATTGCAGCCAGTCATGTAGGCTCCTATGATGTTACGATCCCAGCTAGCAGCTTGTGCCATGGTGTATGCGGCAGCTTTAGCACCACCTGAAAACCCATAGAATGCGATTGGCCACTTCTTTACCTTAGCGTCCCATTTATTGTCCATAGCGATATAGACTGAGGTGGTAGGTAGGTTAGAACCATACGCTACGTCATCACCTGCAATGAGTATACAGTCTGCATTGTCCAGGAGGTTCTTATATTGTCCGAGCGCTTTGCTAGGCTGACCTTTTCCAGCTACGGTGATATGAATAATGGTGTAGGTTTTATTGATTGGGTCGAAGCCTTTAGGAACGGCAATTCCCATAGTGTAGGTAGGAGATGGAAATTTTGATCCTTCTGGGTATCTTGACTGATCAATCGTCATGGTGATTTGGTGGATCTTTCCTGGCTCTAGTTTCGTGTCGCCAAATTTGAACATGGCTTCCTTGTTCTTCTCTAGCGCTTCTGCTTTTTCTTTGACCCATGTGGTGATGAATTCTTGATCAGCTTCGCTCAGGTCAGTGCGTTTGAAGGTGTATTCTTTTTTATTACGTTTGAGAATGAGGGTGACTGATTCGTCAGTAGCGCTGGAGATTTCGGCTTTGATCTTTTTTCCTTTAGAGTTGGTCCAGGTTCTGGCTTCAGTAAAGAGAAATGAGACGAGTAATAAAAGGACAGTAAGTGAAGTTTTCATGGGATGTTGGTATTTAGTATAAAGTAAGTAACAAAAACGATTGTTTGACGACAGGCGAGTTATAATGAATAGGGTGTGTATGTCAATGGGGGATTGTTATATGTGTTAGGTTTTTAGGTGTTATGTTTTAGGTAAATTAGGGTGTTTGGTTTTTACGGTTGCCAAGGTGGGTGGAAAATCTTTTCTTATATAGATGTCGTTAGATTTATCTCCATTACCATCGAAGTTAGTTTCACCGAGTCCAGAGTTGTTAAGTGAATTAGAAGAGCTGATCAAGAAAGATCAGATGATGACCATTTGGAACAAAATCCAAGAGGTGAAGCCTCTAGCTGAATGGGATGCTGGTGAGCCTCGGAGACAGGCTGCAATTATTAGTAGCCGTTTAGGTAATCGACGCCTGTCAGATGCGCTAGACTATCTGAACTACCGCCAAGATAGGAATAATCCGAAGTGGTCGCTCTACTACCAATTCCGTAGAGTAGCACGAGCTACTCAGCCGGTGGTGATTAATAAGATCGATGAAATTTTAGCGGAGCATAGAGTGGGGATGGACGCTGAGCTATTAGCAGATTATCTAGTCTATAAGGCTTGGCTGTTAGCTTCACTGAGAGACTTTGATAGAGCAAATCCATTAATAGAAGAAGCCAAACTAGTAGCTCCCGAGTATGCGTGGGTCTATGTGGAAGAATCGGATATTTTAGAGAAACAGGATCGCTATGAAGAGGCGAATGAGGTGGCTGACTATGCGCTGAAATTACACCCAGAGTATCATGCTGCGATTCTACGTAAGGAGATGGCATTGTTTCAGCTGAATCGTGATGACGAAGCGATCGCTTTACTAGAAGAGGCTAACCAGAGAGCGGAACATGGAATCTATGGAACACGTTTGCAGTATCGTTATTCTGAGCTGGATGACCATGAGAAGACATTGTGGGCGCTGAACGAGTTTGAGAGAAATTCACCTCTACTGGGTAAAAAAGATAAGCAGTGGCTCGCTGGAAGAAAAGGTGATTGTCATTACATCAAAGGTGAGCTGGATCTGGCTCTAGAATGCTATAAGCAGACTGAGAATAAGTTTTATAAGACGATCACTGAGAATCTAGAGAAAAACCAAGAAGCTGACTGCCAGCGAAAGAAGCTGGATGTTCCATTCGTGAGGCAGCATGAGATGACTTGTGCTCCTGCGACCTTGGCTGCCTTGTCTAAGTTCTTTGGCAAAGAGAAAGACCATCTAGAGATAGCAGATGCTATTTGCTATGAGGGGACGCCTTGGCACAAGGAGAGAACCTGGGCAGAAGAGAATGGTTTTGCGGTGTTTGAGTTTAGATTTACAGAGGAGGTGACGAAGGCATTGATCGATCTCGGCTTGCCATTCACGCTAAGCACTAATTCGGTGACCTCAGCGCATTTGCAAGCATGTATCGGCTATGATGATCGTCTAGGCTTAGCGATTATTCGTGACCCGACGCACCGACATTATGGAGAAATGTTGTTTGATCAGTTAGTGAAAGATCACCCTATTCATGGGCCTCGTGGCATGTTGATCGTTCCAGAGGATCAGCGTGATGTCGTAGACGGTGTGAAGTTTCCTGATCAAGATCTCTATGATCAACGACATGAGCTGATGAAGGCGATCGATGCGCATGATGAGCTGAAGATGCAGGGAGCAATGTCTACGATGCGAGTGATCAATGCTGAGCATCCCTTGGTGATGAACTCAGAGATTTCGCTTGAATACTATAGGAACAACAGGGCTAGAGTGTTTGAACTGCAGAAGCAACTGTATGAGAGGTTTCCAGATGATGGAGGGATAGAATACGATCACTTTTACTCATCTCTCATGCTGTGTGGACGTAAGGAACAATTAGAGCTAGGGCTGAAAGCTGTGGATAAAAAACATCCTGATCCAGTCTTTTATGCTGAGTTAGGTGAGTTGTATTTAGAAGATCTTCGTGAGCTCGATACTGCGGAATATTATCTGAGGAAATCAGCAAAACACACATTCTCAAATGCTCGCTCGATGGCTAGCTTAGCGACTTGTGCGTATCGTAAAAACGAGCTTCAAGAAGCTACAGATTTCCGCCGCTACGCATCTTGTCAGAGTCCAGCTTGGGAGAACTATGCGTATCAGTATTTCCAGCTAGCGATAGAGTCAGACCGAGTGGATGAAGCGCTAAGCTATCTCAATGCTCGAGCTCAGCGACATGGGAAAAAGCAGAGTGCTCCATGGATCACGCTATCCCGAGCGTATGAAGAGATCAATGATGATGGCACAGCTCGCGAGGTTGCTTTGAAGGCGCTAGAGCTGTTCCCCAATGATGGAGATTTGCTCGTGCACATGGCGATGAGTAGTTTTGCTTGGGGGCATGGGGCGCAGGCTGAGCAATATCTGGAAACAGCAAAAGAACATTTATCAGAAGAGGAGTGGAACAGTGCTAGTGCTAGCTTAGCTAGAAACAGAGGTGAACGCCAAAAGGCGCTTCGCTACTATAAACGAGCTCTAGAGATTAATCCATCGCACTACGGGAAGCAGAGAATTTATTGTGATCTGTTAGAGGAAGAATACGGTCAGAGTCATGTGCTAGATTACCTAGAGAAACTCATGCCTGCGCATCAGAATTCCACACCTATTCTAGAACTCTATGCTGGCAAACTATCAGACTTTTCTCATGATGATTCTCAAGATGCCCTACGACAGTTGTTAGAAAAAGAGCCTAATAATCTCTGGGGAATGCGTGAGCTGGCCTTGCAATACGAGAATAGCGGGGAAGTAGAGAAGGCAATAGATCTAGCTGAGATGAGCGTAGAGAAGCAGCCAAATGCTTGTCAGAGTTACGGTGTCTTAGGTGGGATCTATGCACGTAACAATCGCTTGAATGATGCTATTGAACAATTTAAGAAAGCGATTCTGTTAGAAGCTGACTACACCTATGCAGTTAAAGAATGGCTGAGCTATTTAGAGGATGATGTTGATAAACTAGAGGTTCTCAGTTTCTACAAACAACAATTGGATGTGCAGCCAGTAGATGGCGGTAGTATCAATGAATACCGAGAGTTAGCTTATCGATACATTGAACCTGATGAGCTATTGGCGCAGATGCAGGCATTCCGTAAAAAGAGGAACAATGAATGGGCTGCATGGACTGCTGAGAAGGATCAGTTGCTCGATATGAGCCGTGAAGAAGATGCTGCTAAACTGATGACTGCCGCTGAAGAGAAGTTCCCATTCATACCAAGAATCTATGTAGAAAAAGCATCTGTCTATCGTGCGATGGGCGATGTGGCTCAGACTATTGCTAGCCTGGAAAAGACTCTGGAGCTGTCGCCGTCTTGGGATTGGGTCGCTCGTCAGCTGGCGGATGCCTATGAGTATCAAGGTGAGGTGGTGAAGGCTGAGGCTGTTCTACGAGAGGCGGTCCGCTGGGCTCCGTTGAATCCAGCTAATATTGGATGCCTGGCAGACTTGTTAGATCGAGTTGACAAGAAGGACGAGGCATTTGATTCACTAGCAGAAGCTCTGAAGAAATCTCCGATGTATGTCTGGGGATGGAGAGAGATTTCTGGCTGGAGCATGAGAGAGAATCGCCAGGCAGAAGTGCTAGGCTTGCTAGAACACCATCACAAAACACATGGTGACTCTAAGGGCTGGTGGGACGTTTGTTTTGATGTTTATGACATTCTCGATGAGCATGAAAAAGCGCTGGCGTATTGTGAAGCGTGCTTAGAGAAAGATCCTAAGTATATCGAAATGCATGATTCCAAAGCTTATCTTTTAGCGAGGTTGAAGAGATTTGATGAAGCGATAGCTGCGACGAGTCCTGAGGTGTTTGGCGCTGAAATTCCGCCGCAACTACAGTCACGCAGAGCGCTTATCGTTTATACCTTCAAGGGAATCCGAGAGGCTGTGAAAATGATGGAAGGTATCGCTAAGGCATATCCTAACTATCTGCCAGCAGTGAGGAATTTAACAGAATGGCACTACGAACTACAGGACGAAGCGAATGTAGAGAAGTATGCGAAGCTATGGCTCAGGCTAGATCCACAATCACACGTAGTGATGGGGCACCTAGGTGCAATCTGTGAAAGACAGAAGAAACTCAAAGAGGCCGCGGAATATTACGAGAAAGCATTCCAGCTGAATTCAGAATACGCCTATGCTGGCTACCGAGCCTTTGAGTTGCATATGGAGGCAGGGACACTAGATAAAGTCCCTCAGATTATTCAACTTACTGGTCACTTTGGCAGATATACTGAGGCTCTAGAAATGCGGGTGCGTTATCTGCATGCCTTAGGTGAGCAAGCGGAAGCCTACGAGGTCTTCAAGGAACTCATCATGCAAGAAGATGTGGTTGTAGATGAGTTAAGTAAGACAGTAGATTTATTCCCTAAAGTAGGAGCTAAGTTGGTCACTAGCGTGGTGGAGAGTGGAGAGGCAAAATCTAAAGCTCTGATCCAAGCTTGGCTATGGGGAAAGAGAAGTTTCTTCAAATGCGCAGAAAAAATCAGCAACTTACCTTATCCGAAAGAGATGAAATTCCCGGTGTGGCAGGACATGCTTAATTGGCTGTTAGAGTTCGAAGATGCTGCGGATATGGTCAAAAACGTCAAAAATAAACATTACGGAGAATTCTACGAAGATACCTATTGTTGGGGGCTACTTTTGCAATCTTGTATCCGCTTCGAAGCATACGATATTGGCTGTTCCGTCTATGCAGATGTGAGGAAGCATGAGCAGGTCGAAGACTGGATGTTAACTAATGCAGCCTATTGTCAGATTGCCGAAAATGGCTTGCTGTCAGCTGAACCTACCATTGATCAAGGACTCGAGTTGCGCTCTGAAACTGGAGCTGACTTCCTACTCGGCATGAAAGCAATCATCGAGGCCGGAAGAGGCAACATCGGAAGAGCTGAGCAGTGTCTAGGTGCGAGAGCTGATGGTCATAAGGAAGGTGCGCTAAAAATTGGTTTATTGGCTCAGAAAATGATCGCATGCATGACGGACAATTTACAAAACCAGAAAATGTATTGGAGTCAATTTCAGCAAGAAGACAAGGACTGGCGTAAGAAGAAACACTTCCAACAGATCCTCAGTTATTGCAAACAATCTGCCAAGGCCTCAGGTCGGAAATGGGTAGGCGGTCAATCAGGCCTACGAGCTAAACTGAACGGAAGCAATCTCACTTGGTGGATACTTGGTGGCTTCTTCGTTCTACGAATGATCTATAAAATGATGAAAGATTAAAAATTACCTAGTTCGCTCAACACGGGTGGGCTAAGTTTGGATGAATCTCTGAAACAACACCTAGAACTACTATTCAGCACATGATATGCTGAGAAGGTAGAATAAAGATATGAAAGAAAGTAGCACAAAAGAAAATCACACACAATTGGCAGCGTCTATTAATGGTCGCACTTGGCAATTAATCGAACAGAAGGAGTTGAGTCTAGAGGAAAAGGATGAACTTATTCATGCCGCTCATGCTTCAGCATTTCATTGGTGTAAAGTTGGAACGGTCCTAGAAAAGCTCCGTGCCGAGTGGTTGATCTCTAGAGCATACTCTCGACTTGAGAACGGTGAATCAACACTGAGACATGCCAAAAGATGTCTGGAGTTTACTGAGGGAAACCTAGATGTAGTGAAGGATTTTGATATAGCCTATGCCTACGAAGGTGTAGCGAGAGGGTATGCATTACTCGGAGATACTAAGAATGCCTCAGTGCATTATAAACAAGCGATAGAGCAATCTAAGAAGATCGTAGATAAGGGTGATCTGAAGATCTTTTCCGGTGACTTTAACGGTGGCAACTGGAATGGGTTTAAGTTCGAGTAAAG
>CAKZNV010000062.1 GCA_937132085.1 uncultured Rubritalea sp.
CCACTCTTCATGATGGTTGACTCTGGTGCTCGTGGTAACAAAGCACAGATCAAGCAGCTCTCAGGAATGCGTGGACTTATGGCTAAGCCATCTGGTGAGATTATCGAACGCCCGATCACATCGAACTTCCGTGAAGGTCTTTCAGTGCTTGAGTATTTCATCTCTACTCACGGTGCTCGTAAGGGACTCGCGGATACAGCTCTGAAGACTGCGGACTCCGGATACATGACACGTAAGCTCGTGGACGTATCTCAGGACGTGATCATTCACAGAAGTGACTGTGGCACTGCTAACGGCATCACAGTAGCTCCTATCTATGACGGCGACGACGAAGTGGCAACACTTCCAATGCGTATCTACGGCAGAACTTCATGTGAAGAAGTAAAAGACCCTGTGACTGGCGACGTCATCATTGAGGTTAACGACATCATCACTGAAGAGCAATCAAACGCTGTTGAGACAATTGGTAGAACACACCTTAAGATCCGTTCAGTTCTCACATGTGAAGCTGAAACAGGAACATGTGCTCACTGTTATGGACTCAACCTTGCCTCTGGTAAGATCGCCCAACAGGGTGAAGCAGTTGGTATCGTAGCCGCTCAGTCAATTGGTGAGCCAGGAACGCAGCTTACAATGAGAACATTCCACGTTGGTGGTGTGGCTCAGTCTACAGCTAAGCAACCTGAGATCCTCGCTAAAAATGGCGGTAAAGTAGTCTACAAAGACCTCAGAACTGTTCAGGACCTAGATGGTAACTACGTTGTTCTTAATAAGAACGGTGCAGCATCTATCCAAGACAAGAATGGCCTAGAAGTCGAATCACACAATCTTGTGATCGGTGCGGTTATCACAGTCAAGGACGGTGAGACAGTTAAGAAGGGCACTAAGTTTGTAACTTGGGATCCATATAACGTTCCAATTCTAACAGCTCAAGCTGGTAAGGTTGAATTCCGCGATATGATCGCTGGAATCACCATGGCACACGAGACTGACAAGGAAACTGGTAAAAAAGGAATGGTCGTCACTGAGCATAAAGAAGATCTCCACCCACAGGTAGTGATCCTCGATCCTAAGACAGGCGAAGTTCTCTCCTCTTACTCCATTCCAGTCGGCGCTCACATGTCGGTTAAGGAAGGTCAGAAAGTCGGTGGTGGAACCATGCTAGCGAGAACACCACGTAAGGTATCCAAGACTAAGGATATTACAGGTGGTCTTCCAAGAATTGCAGAGCTATTCGAGGCACGTAAGCCGAAGGATTCAGCGATCATTTCTAAGCTAGACGGAGCTGTATCATTCGGAGCTAACGTTCGAGGTAAGAAGAAAGTCATCGTCACTGCTGAAGGCGGTGAGTCAGCTGACCACCTTGTGCCAATGAACAAGCACATCATCGTGCAAGAAGGCGATCTCATGTCAGCTGGTGACTTCATTACTGAAGGCGCTATCTCTCCTGATGATCTTCTCGAAGCATGTGGAACTCAGGTTCTCCAAGAGCACCTCGTTAACGAAGTGCAGGAAGTTTACCGAGTCCAGGGTGTAGAGATCAATGACAAGCACATTGAGATCATCATCCGTCAGATGCTCCGTAAGGTGAAGATCACTGAGCCAGGAGATACAGAATTCCTCTGGGGAGACCAAGTTGACCGCACCGCATTTGTAAGAGCGAACCGCAAGGTAGCCGAGCAAGGTGGACAGTCAGCTGAAGGTGAGCCAGTTCTACTCGGTATCACTAAGGCATCACTTGAGACAGATTCATTCATCTCAGCAGCTTCCTTCCAGGACACGACTCGTGTTCTTACTGAGGCAGCAACACTTGGACGAGTTGACATGCTACAAGGCTTCAAGGAGAACGTGATCATGGGTCACCTCATCCCAGCTGGAACAGGATTCAATCAGCACAAGAACAGCCGTTTCGAGTTCACTGTAGAAGAGCCAGCTCCGATCGTGGAGACTGTCGAAGGTGAAGAAGGTATCGAAGGTGAAGTCACAGCAGACGCATCAGCAGAGCCTACTAGCACACTCGGTGACATTGACGACGAGCTTTCAAAGCTACTCGGTGATTAATCTCTGAGCTAAGTAAAAATCAACAAGCCCGATTCACGCAAGTGGATCGGGCTTTTTTTATTGAAACTAAATCTGGTAGAAAGCGGTGAATTTAGGCTGAAGGACGCTCGGTGGCTAAACTATTTATGAGGCCTTTAGCTCTGGTTTGTGGTATTACGAGATAGGGATGTGGTTGAGAGTCACTGTAGGACTGAATTTATGTTTGTTAGATCTGGCAGTTATAACTTGGTAATCAAGGTCTCAGTTTGATCACTGGCAGAGGTGCTTGCCATAGTTTACCGGCTTTGATGCTTTGGAAGGGCATGATGACGAAGACACCGTCAGCGACATCGCTAAGCGTCATTTTGAGTTGTTGTTCTTTAAACCAGCTTGGCAGCGTTCCTGGTGAGCTTACAGATAGCTCGACTCTTGGTAGCTTATCTCCTTTAACATCAAACTTGGCTTCGATTAACTGGCCTCTGTATTTGGTTCCCCACGCTTGAAAATTGATTTCATTATCTGTGACTGAAATCACATTGAGTAACTGTGATCCTACTAATTTACCTTTATTGTTATGTATAGAAACGCACAGACAGGTGCCAAAATGCTTCGTTGCTAGCTTTTTGATGAGTTCGAGGTCTCTCTCATTGTCAAAAATATAGTGTTGAAGTTTTTGATTGTAGGGAACGATGGCGTATTGATCTTTGAAGGATTTAAAATTGAGTTTCCATAGGCTCTGACCGATGTTTTTAAGTTCTACTCTACTAAGGCTAACTGATTTTTTCAAGTTTACTGCTTTGTAGAGGGCTAGCATTTTCTTCTTGTTGGAGTCCATCTGAGGTAACTCAATGAGGCCATTTTTTTCCCACCAGAGCAGGATATTGACTAGAGCCATTTGTGAGGAGATGCCGCTTTTAAAACCAAGCTCAGAGAGTTGGTGATTGGGAATACTTTCTCTGTCCATCTTGGGAGCCTTGGCGTGCATCCAACCTGTCTCGAAGGTATTTGGGAATTTGGGAATACTACTAAGAGGAAAAACGTTTTTAATATAATACTTAGGAGTCATGTTATCTCGATAGGAGACAGCTTTGTAGTATTCGAGGAGTGCTCCTCGACTGCTTTTTTGACTCTCTACGAAATAGGGATTAAATGCTCCTTGGCTTTCTGGAGCTAGTTCAGATTTCTCATATCCAATGATCATTCCGTCCGCTCCACGGAAGAGAGCTTTCACAGTGGTTTTGTTATCATCACCTTTAATGAAATCAAGTCCTACAAATGAATTCATTATCTTGGTTCCATCCTTTAGTTTCAACGTTCCTGGTTCTACAGGAGCCGCGCTCCAGATGAGAGAGTTCAGTAGAATGTATAGAATGGGTATTAGATATCGTTTCATGGTTTTTATGATGAAATGTAGTTACTTGAAGAGCTCAGTTTATTTCTGTTCCTGCTTCTTACGCTCTGCTTCTTTGACTTTTTCAGCTGCTTCTAGTTTTTCAAACTGATGGAAAAAGTTTTCCTCTAGAGGTGTGATATCTTCTAGGGTGAGCTCCATGTTTTCTTTGTTATTCAGGTTGCTGTTGCCTGCTCCATAATGCATCACAGTTTGTTTCCAGTGAAGTTCTAGGGGTAGGTTTCCATTTTGATAGAGTAGTCTCATGGTGCTGCGTAAGTGGTAGTTTAATCGACCAATCTGCTGGGCGGCTGGGACATTGATGCTTTTAAAACCACACATGAACTGAACAACTGGCTGGGCTTCTACATGGGCAGCTTTAATGTGCGTCACAGTTTTGTTACGTGTAGTTGCTGAGTTTTTTGATAGAAGAATTCTGTTCGCAAATCCGTTCGTTTCTGATGCTGATGTGGTGATGTAGTTTCTTCGTATTTCTCCAAAGCGATCTTGTTTTGCATAGTTGAGTTTGTCCTCTGGTCTGTAATCGTCCTTTTTCTCTAATAGTAGTCGTCCCCTTTTAGATCGGTAGATGGAGTAGGTTAAATCTTCAGCATTAAAGTAAACTTCTTGATCACTTTTATTACTCGCTAGATAGCAACGAGACTCACCATCGTAGCTTATTCTGAAGGTATAGGCATAGCCTCTCTTTTGATTGCGCACTTTGTAATGCAGGACACATGGAGGAAGTTTGAGTTTGAGACCTTGATTTGCCTTCCAAAACTTAAGTTTCATCTGTGAAGAGAAATCAAGAGTATCCAATTTAAAGGTGTGGTTTGTATTTCGTCTCTTGATCGTTACTAGGTTTTCATTGAATTTATGAACAGTGGCAATAAGAGACTGCCCTTTGATGGACTTTAGCTGCATCTTCAGTGGTCGTTGTAGATTGAGAAATTTAACATCGTTGTCTGGCAGCATCACACTGTCAGCTATGTCTTTTTTCTTTGGCTTTACAGATTTTTTGATTTCGGCTGCTGCTGGGTGAGCTTGCCATTTGACTCCTACAGCTTGCTTCTCCACAGGGATCATTGTTTTTATAATGCAGCGGGAGACGTCATACTGAAATGTGATTTTCTCATCTTTAAACCATTGAGATAATGAATCAGGGTTTTCATGGATAAATTCGAAAGCATCTTCAGCTTTTTCTTTGTCGATCTTGTTCTTTTTTTCGACAGGTTGGAAACTACCAGTGAGTATTTCTCCATGATAATAAAGATGATAGAACCCCTTTTTGTTAGCTTTTTTGATCAAGTAGTAATCTTCCCTATAACGGCGATTGTCATAGGTGGGGTGAAGCAAAATGGCTGTGACGCAGCTACCTCCTATGAATTGAGCGATGTCTTCCGGCTTGTCTACTCTGCGGTGATTGAGTAGCACGTTCGCCTGCATTCCCTCTGGGACGAAGTCGGAGGTAGTTGCTGTTTCAACTCTTTTAAACTTCTTATAGAAAGATTTGTGTAGTTTTTCTAACGACTTAAGCTTTTCATGGCGGAAGGTGAAGTTTCCATGCCACCAAAGTGCCGCACCTATATTGAGTTGGGTCTGGTCTTCGTCTTTTCCATAGTCCTTCGGATTCGCTGCTCGCAGGTCATTTCTTGCGACATTCCAGTTTTTGATTTGCCAGCCTTTAGATACTAAGGGTGGCCATATTTTAGAACCAGTGGCAGATTTGCTGCGGCTACGGCGGTGGTCGCCAGCTAGTTTGCTCGTCGGCATCGCATAGGGCTGTTTGTTCTCTCGGTCGAGCTGCTTGATCGTCTGCTTTGCTAGATCATCAAAAATGTCTATCGATGCCTCTTTGATGATGCCGTCAGCTTCAGCATAGTAAACCTTAAGGTTGTCTGATGAAAGGTAGATGACACGAGCCTTTAGGATACCATTTTTGACCTTCCAGTCTCTGATGTCAGTGAGTGAATGAGCGGCCACACAGATACTACTGAAGACACAGAGTAGAGTAATTATAAATCTAACCATAGAAATTCTTAATATATGATCTAGTGTCTTACAAGGAATACATATGAGTATCTACAGGATCTGATATACTTGTAACACTGGGCTATTACCAGTCAGCATTATGCCCACGGGTATCGATGTGGGTGTATTTTTGATAATCGCCAACTCCTCCTGCGAAGTGTCCTGCCTTTCTAAATTCTCTCGCTACACGTGCTGCCATGGACGGTTCTATTCCTTTAAATTTTACTCTCACAGCTCTGTTCGTTAAGTGCTGAGATTGGCTTTTACCTCGGACTGCTCTGTTATATTTTGGGCTGCGATAGATGCTGATGAATGTAATAGCTTTGGCTTTCATGTGAGTCGCCATCAGGTCAATGACCTTTAATGTTGGGACAATGTCTTTCCACATGCGTCTAGGAGGAATGGAATTAGATGTTCTTCCTCGGGTTTTAAAGTGTGGATAGATCACATCATAGGGAGTGATGTTTTTTAAGCC
Organism: uncultured Rubritalea sp.; assembly: GCA_937132085.1. Classification (GTDB taxonomy): domain Bacteria; phylum Verrucomicrobiota; class Verrucomicrobiia; order Verrucomicrobiales; family Akkermansiaceae; genus Rubritalea. The sequence goes on from CAKZNV010000062.1 coordinate 5,937, forward strand.
TACATCTTGAATGAAATTAGCATAGCGTAATATATCTGAGCCTTTAGCATCTACCCACGCTTGAGGTATTCCAGCCACTGGTTCGGTGCTGTAGAAGAGAGAGGTAGTATTGGTCTGTTGAGATGGCTTGGGAATTCCTGCCATCAATTTAAGGCCATTGTCGATAGTATCTAAATTCACTGAAGAAGTCTTCTGTCTTCTATAAATCAGAAATGTAGCAACTCCACAGGTCGATAATGCCGCCAGTCCGAGAAAATTACGAGGAGTCATCAAGTTTGATTTTTCGTTCATGGATTTAAATGATGAATCTAATATTTATCTTATCAGAAGAGATCAGATGGAGCTCATTAATTCTCAAGTGAGATCTGATCATGGGGATAGAGTTTGATGTTTCGGTGATTTTCGTCTGATAAATCATACTTATACATTTTACCGTTACGGATTAATTTAAACTTCCCTGGTTCCTCGGGGAGAACGTATCCAGCAGCTTCTAGTGTCTCTATTGCTGTTATTCCTGGCTTGTAGTTCATTGGGCCAGGTCTAGGCAGATCTCCTGACTCCGTAATGAATTTTTGGACTTTGTGTATGCAGCCAGTTAGTTGTCGTTTTGAAACAGTCACTTTAGGGAAGTTATAGATATGATTGTCGATATAGAGGGTTTCAATTTTTCGAGCTAATTCTTCACAGTTTAGATTAGTGATGATGATTGGTTCTTTTAGAAATGGCATTTTGATGCTTTTAGAGAGGCCTATAGCGTAGGTTCCGTTTATCTCTGTGGCTTCATCGAAGGGGATACCTTTTATATGAATCGATATATCTTCACCTTCCTGAAAATAGTTTTTTGTTATCTGGGGTTGAGGTGACTCTAGAATTTCAGGAGTAGAAGATGCGGCGCTTTCTTGAGTTTTCTCAGAGCAAGAAACACATAAGATACAGAATGATAGAGTTAATAATTTTAGCATCATTAGTGTCTGACTATTAAATCGTTATTGTGTTCAAATTCATAAAATAATATTTCTTGGAATAATATTTTCTCTCTTCTCTCTTACATACTTAACCTAGTAAAATGAATCTATCAACTATCCAAAATAATGAAAAAAATAGCACTACATATAGCCGCCGTTAGCATTTTAGCCAGCACTGCCGCACAAGCAGTATCAACCATGTATGACGTAACCTATACGACTAACTGGACAACAGCCAATGACGCAACGACTCCTGGTAGCGCACACTTTTCACCACTGATTGGAGCCACACACAATTCTTCAGTTGAATTTGGAGCTGTGGGAATGAGTGCTACTGCAGGGATCCAGCAAATGGCTGAGACCGGAGGCACCTCTATGTTAACTGGAGAAATCAATTCGACATTGAACGCTAATCAAGTAATTAGTCAGGCTGGTCTCGGGGCCGTAGCGACTACTACCTTTACAATCACTGTGGATTCAAATTTTTCGATGGTTTCACTTTTCTCAATGATAGCACCATCTCCTGATTGGTATATCGGGGTCAGAAACTTTGACCTCCGTAGTGGGGGAAATTGGATCAGCTCATCTACTCAAACCTTCACCAACTATGATGCTGGCACTGACAACGGATCAGGTTTCACTAGCGGAAACTCTGCCAGTTCTGATAATGTAGCTCTACTAAGTGTTGCTCATTCTGATAGATTTGCTGGTATGGGGGGGCAAACTATCGCAACACTCAGCTTCACTCAGGTGCCAGAACCTTCTACTACTTTGCTTTCTGGAGTGGCTCTACTATCTCTAGGTCTGAGAAGAAAACGCTAAAGTCTTTTAGCTGAATTTAACAAAGAACCCTGCAGACTGCTGAAATTTTGGCAGTTTACAGGGTTTTTCTTTGGGATGATTTACTGACTGGTAGCTACTTTTTATCCCAGTATTTGAGTAGTTGTTTGTGATAAGAATTGGACGCCTTTTTAGTCCAGAGTGGAGTCGGGAGAGTTTTGTCCCACGTTTGGAGTTTAGAGAATAGTTGCTTTGCTTTCTCTGGGGAAGATTCTAGTAAGTTGTTAGCCTCTTTGATGTCAGCAGTGATGTTGAACATGAATGCTGGTTCTCCGTTGGTGGTGATGAGTTTCCAGTCGCCTTGTCTAATGGCAGAGGTGTTACCGCGTCGCCAATAGAGAGCACGGTCTGTTTGCTTCCCTTCGACTAGCTCTAACAGATCAGTGCCAGCTAACTTCATTTTATCAAAATCAGCACCATAGTATCCTGCTTGTTTACAGAATGTGTAGGCTACATCGAGAGTGTTGACTGGTGTGTCGCAGATAGTTCCTGGCTTGATATGGCCCTTCCAAGAGACACAGTAAGGAACGCGTAAGCCACCTTCCCAGACTGTTCCTTTACGACCACGAAGGCCACCGTTATTTGTCTTTAGGTAAGTTGCTGCACCGTTGTCATTACTGAAGACGACGATTGTGTTTTCTTCGAGCCCTTGTTTCTTGATAGAGTCTAGGACATTACCAATAGAGCGGTCTAGAGCGATAGTCATAGCGCCTAGCACTTGGCGTTTTTTATCCGTGATGTGTTCGAGAGATTTGAGATCTTCCTCAGTTGCTTCTAGAGGTGAGTGAACTGCATTGTAGGCTAGATAAACGAAGAATGGTTTGTCTTTGTTAGTCTCAATAAATTTTACAGCCTCTTTGCCTAAATGATCTGTAAGGTATTCAGGAGTTTTGGAGGTCTTATCGTTGATCATCAATTGATGTCCATGATGAGCTTTCTGCAGTGGGAAGAAGCTACGGTGACCACCTAGGAAACCAACAAAATGATCGAATCCTCGTTTGTTAGGGTGGAAGTTTTCATGTTCTCCAAGGTGCCACTTTCCGAACGCTGAGGTGACGTAGCCTTGTTTCTGTAAAAGTGTTCCTAGCGTTGGGATTTCGACTGGGAGACCAAATTTTTCTTTAGGGACAGGCTTAGATAGGCCACCTGTGACATTTTCTTCATGGCCGAATGATTGCTGGTAACGACCTGTGATAAGGCCAGCTCGTGATGGACCACACACTGAGGCTGTAACATAGCCACTAGTGAAATTGACTCCATTTTTAGCAATAGAATCAATGTTCGGAGTCTTCCAGTCTTTGCCACCCATATAGCCAAAGTCATCGTAGCCAGCATCATCAATAACGATGAAGACAAGGTTCGGTTTCTCTTTTGCGAACAGAGAGGTTGTAAGGAGTAGTAGCGTGAATAGCGGGCGAATCATGAGGTTCAACTTAAATCCATAATCGTAGATTACAAGCTAGCATTTTTTTTATGGAAAGGTATCTGTAACAATAGCTTTATGAAGTTTAATTCAGTTAGTCTTAGTTGTGGCTCAATCTTTCACGATCAAGTAGAAGCTGTCGCTGTTGCCTCGGACTACGGTGTCAAACATGAGCTCTGCGTAGGCTGGAGCAATGAGGAAGGTGCCTTCCATCTCTACTCGGTAGCTAGTGATGTTGTTTAAGCTATGTCCTCCTTGCTCATAATGCCAGTAAACGCCAGATGATTTTTTTTCTTCCAGTGCGTATGGTTGGTGAACTTGGGACCCACTTGGCTTGGTATACTCAGCTGCAGAAATCTTTGGGTTTGCTAGCAGACAGAATTCAGCACGATGCTTAAGACAAGCGGCATTCACTGTGGATCGAATGTAAGAGCCACGTGGAATTGTGTCGCCATTTTTCAGCATGCGAATACGTTTTCCAGCTTGGTCTACCAGTAACTCGTAAACAAGCTCACCGTCTTTTCCTACTTCTAGTTGTTTAGCGTGGCTTACCCAGCCAGTCAGTATTCCTTGCTCAGGGAATACAAACATCGTCGGAGCATTCTTTGCCTCCTTACATATTTTCTCAGGAAAAAATTCAGCAGTAACCGCCGAACTAAAACTCAACAGAAGCGAAACGACCGTCAACCATGCACTTAAATAAACTCTCATGCTCATAAGACACATCATAACGAGCATCCTTAGAACATGTGTAAAAAGAACGTAAAGAATAGAGGCTGATATTCAGTGCTGGTTATTGTTAGATCAGTTGGAGCTGTTCTACGACGACTCTAACACTATTGATAACCTAGCGATTCAATTACTCCATTTAATGTATCCATATGCGGTTCAAGCCATGGTTGGTAATTTTTCCATCGTTCGACAGCTTTCTTGTGAACTGGTTCACGGACGGCTGCATAGGTAGGAGATTGGACGACTCGTTGGTTTGCCTGAGCTGCTGGGTTCGCACAGTCTTCGTGCCACTCTAATCCCATGTGGTGGATTGCTCTACCTACTTCATGACGAAAATCATTAACCGTATCTTCATACTTTAGCACACAGGTAATATCGGGTATTTTGTCACGTAATTTTACCCATAGACCTAATCGTTTGGCTACAAATTGTGCTGAGGATTTTAGTGAGAGATGGCAAATAGCGTTGTGGTTTGGAGGCAGTGCTTGAGAGAAAATAGAGACTAAAATATCTCGAGGGTCTCTCAATGCCATGAGGATTCGTGCTTCAGGGAATACTCGTAAGACACTAGGTAAAAGTTGTAAGAGATCAGGGTTTTTATCTATTACCATCCGGCCATTTGACTTCTGTCCCATAGCAAGTTCAAGCATGGTGTGGTAAGTTTGTTGATATCCTTTTAGTGTGTTTTTTGGGATCTCATCTAGTATTTGTGACTGAGGGACGTCTGATGGTTTCCCTTCAAAGAGGGGACCATGGATTGCACCACTAAAAATAGTTGTTTCCTCTGCAGAAATGGCTTGAGGATGGGCATTGAGAGCTTGTTCAATAAGAGTCGTGCCGCTTCGAGGATGTCCTGCTAGTATAGTTAGAGGAGGTGATTGGGGTAAGTTTTTAGCAGATTGGCGCCACTGTTGGATATGATCTGGAGTTAGAGAATCAAAGACACGGTCTGGATGGTGAATTAGGAAGTTAGCCTGTTTCTGGAACAGATCGTAATTGGGGTTTTTGGGGTAATACTGTTTGGCTATTTGCCAGCAACGCATTGCCTTATCGTATTCTCTAGCTTTGTCGTGAATAAATCCTTTCTCATACCAGGCTCTGGCAGACTCCCAATGCAATGGGACAGATTTATCATCCATGCCCTCTAGGCATTTAAATGCATCATCAAGGCGTCCTTCTTGTCTAGCCACAGAAGCGGCAAGACGATGCGCAGGGATAGAGTTAGGATGGCCCTTGAGCGCAATATCCACCATTTCTTGAACCTTATCAAACTTGTGCAATCGTTCATAAGCGTCAGCTAATATTAGCGAGGTGCGTAAATCATTTGAATCAAGTAGTCCTCTTGCGATTTCAAGCATTTCCACAGCTTCTACGTATCTACTGTGCCGCAGTAGAATGAAGCCAAATGAGAGCGCAAGCTCCCCTTTATCAGCGTTGACCATAGACAGGGCTTTGCGGAATACACGTTGCGCATATTGCCAGTCATAGATCCCTAGTAACTGCTCTCCAGCAGCTGCCATGATCTGGATCTGACCGCTAGCCTGAGCCTTAACTACTACCTTGTGCAAGCGTTCCATAGCGCTAATCACTCGGCCCTTAAGAGCTAGTTGTTGGCACTGATTTAGTTCGTGAGGAAAGTTCAATTTGATGTTCTATTGGTAAAATAAATCACCCTAGCTAATGAATAGCTAGGGTGTAAAGTAAGGTGTATTAAACTTTCTTCTTTAGCGTTTTCGTCTAAATAATAGAGCTAAGCTAGATAAGCCAAGAAGTGCGACACTGGACGGTTCTGGAACTGCCACGATCTGGAATCCTCCTGTAGCGTCACTATTAGCACCATCTACTGTATAAGTAATGGAGCCACCTGTCGCTACCACATTGTTAAATGTTACAAATTGACCTGGGTTGGTCGTCGAGTTCCATCCTAGCATAGTTTGAGTGCTTGCACCGACATGCACATCAGTTTCATCGCCAGCACCTAGGACTGTTAAGTTATAGAGAGCACCAGCTGTAAGTCCTGAAATAGTAACGCTACCTACGTTAGTGTTATTGTTAGAGGTAAAGAAACCGTCTCCATTTGGACCGTTAGTTACAGTGTTACCTAGGCGACCATTGCCATAGTTGTCATAAGTAAAGTT
>CAKZNV010000063.1 GCA_937132085.1 uncultured Rubritalea sp.
AGTTCCTGCATGGGCAGAAAAGACAGAGACAGGGATTATCGTAAAAGAAAACGCTACGATGATGATGACTATGATGACGACGACTACAAGCGTCATCAGCCTAGACATACCCAGACTACTGTAGAACGCATCATCACGCCAGGATCTGCCGCTAATAACTTCATCAAGGCAACAGCGACTGGTATTATAGCAGGTGGAGCTCTATTACTCATGGTTGTCTATGGCATCTTTGGAGAACGTCTTGCTGGCTCACAATATCTGCCATTAGCTACTGCAGTTTCTAGTGCTGTCACCACTGCCTGTATCTGGATCTTTGGCAGACCAAAGGTAGAGAAAATGCACAATGAAGAAATTCACGCTCTCAAAAGTCAAATCGCAGACCTCAATCTCACTGTCGAAGAAATGCAGGCTCACTTTGCTCTTATTGATAAAAGACTCACCGATGCTGAGTATATAGAAGACTTCGAGGAAAGACTAGCGAGGAAAGAAATCACCAGCCGCAAGCTCTCTTCTGACATTCCCGTTTCAAACGAACCCATCTCAAAACCCACTCCAGCTTCTACTAACATGCCAGGCCTAGGCGGACAGAATAGAACATCGAACTAATATTATGATTTACGATCTAACATCTCGCTTCACTGACTATTCAGCCCTCCACCCACTATTCTCGCTTGCTACCACATTCCTAAATCGAGACGATCTAATGAATCTCGATAATGGCCGCCATGAAATTCAAGGCGATGACATTTACGCCATCGTCATGGGAGCTAAAGGCAAACCTCAAGATGAAGCTAAACTAGAAGTGCACGAAAACTACATCGATGTGCAGGCTGTCCTAAAGGGAGATGAATCGATCGGCTGGAAACCTCTTGCTCAGTGCACTACCCCAATCGGCGAATACAATTCAGAAGACGACTTTCTACTCTTTGAAGACACAGACGCTCAGTGGCTTTCCGTATCTCCAGGCCAGTGTGTGATCTTCTTCCCAGAAGACGCCCACGCTCCCATGGTAGGAACTGATGAGATCCACAAAGTAGTGATCAAAGTGAAGGTCTAACTGTTATAGTTATTCATCATTTTTTCACATTCATCGCATCAAGAATTCACATTCCTAGTGGATCTTGGGGCTGATGAAATACATGAACTTAAACCGTTGGCTCGCTCATTTTAAGAATAACCAACGTGATCGAGTAGAGCCTGATTGGAACGCTCCTACTAAACTGAGCGCTGACCAAATCGCGGCACTTGTTCCATCATTAGCGCAATTCGAGCTAGGTGATGGCGGTGGTCCTTGTTACCTCACCGCTTGGAATAGAGAGAAATTCCTCAGCCAACCACATGCCAGAGAATTAGTAGATCTCTGGTTTAAAGAAGAGGCCGAGCATTCACGTCTGTTAGGCGATGCTGTTAGAAAATTTAACGGCAAGAGAATCAAGTCTCACTGGAGCTTCTCTGTCTTCTGCGGAGTGCGTAAATGGCTTGGAATAGGCTTTGAACTACGAGCGCTAATACTCACAGAGATTGTCAGTAATGCTTACTACCAGATGATGCTCAAGCACGGTGGAGAAGAGGATGAAACCATCGCTCAGATGTGTCGCCTCGTCATCCGTGATGAAACTGGCCACATCGCCTTCCATAAAGACAGGATGGCTAGGTCTGGAAATCGCTTTGGTATCGTCTGGGCAGGAATTTTCAATCTCATGGGACTAGCAGCAGGCACCATGCTCTGGATCAATCACGGCAAAGCCATCCGTGCACTAGGTGGAAAAAATAGCGAGTTCTACCAAGAAATATGGCATGGCATGGACGTCTTCATTTCTACTCTACGCAAACGCAGGGACGAATACCGAAACGCACCAGAACAGCAAAACACACTCATCAAACTCCGCCAACTCTAGCCATGATGCGTTTATTCAACATACTCGTGGCAATCATCGCTCTAACACTACTAGCTCCTGTCCTACTCATCATCCCGCTACTAATCAAGCTCGATGACGGAGGCCCAGTCTTCTTTAAACAACAACGCCTCGGTCTACACAAAATACCATTCACCGTCTGGAAATTCCGCACCATGAAAGACCAGGAAATCACCAGAGTAGGCGCCTACCTCCGAGCTACTGCGCTGGATGAATTCCTCCAGTTCTTCTCTATCCTACGTGGCCAAATGTCTATCGTAGGACCTCGACCACTCACCCAGAGTGATGTCACTAGGTTAGGTTGGGACACAGAAGAATACTCTCAGCGCTGGGACGTCATCCCAGGGCTCACTGGCCTAGTGCAGATCTATGGAGGCACTAGCGCCGAGCATTCTCTTGAGCT
>CAKZNV010000064.1 GCA_937132085.1 uncultured Rubritalea sp.
AGTTCCTGCATGGGCAGAAAAGACAGAGACAGGGATTATCGTAAAAGAAAACGCTACGATGATGATGACTATGATGATGACGACTACAAACGTCATCAGCCTAGACACACCCAGACTACTGTAGAGCGCATCATTACACCTGGGTCAGCGGCTAATAATTTCATCAAAGCAACAGCGACTGGTGTTATCGCAGGTGGAGCTCTGCTACTCATGGTTGTCTATGGGATCTTTGGTGATCGTCTTGCTGGCTCACAATATTTACCGTTAGCTACTGCTGTTTCTAGTGCTGTCACCACTGCCTGCATCTGGATATTTGGCAGACCAAAGGTAGAGAAAATGCACAATGAAGAAATTCATGCTCTTAAAAGTCAAATCGCTGATCTCAATCTTACTGTCGAAGAAATGCAGGATCACTTTGCACTTATTGATAAAAGGCTGACCGATGCTGAGTATATAGAAGACTTCGAGGAAAGACTGGCAAGGAAAGAAATCACCAGCCGCAAGCTCTCTTCTGACATTCCCGTTTCAAACGAACCAATCTCCACACCCAGCACAGCCTCTACTAACATGCCAGGCTTAGGCGGACAGAATAGGACATCGAACTAATATTATGATTTACGATCTAACATCTCGCTTCTCTGACTATTCAGCCCTCCACCCACTCTTCTCGCTTGCCACTACATTCCTAAATCGAGACGATCTAATGAATCTCGACAATGGCCGTCATGAAATCCAAGGTGATGACATTTACGCCATCGTTATGAGAGCTAAGGGCAAGCCTCAAGATGAGGCTAAGCTAGAAGTGCACGAAAACTACCTCGATGTGCAGGCGGTCCTCACTGGAAACGAGTCTATTGGCTGGAAACCTCTCGCTCAATGCACCTCCCCAATCGGCGAATACAATTCAGAAGACGACTTTCTTCTTTTCGAAGACACAGACGCTCAGTGGCTTTCAGTATCTCCAGGCCAATGTGTAATCTTCTTTCCAGAAGACGCCCATGCTCCAATGGTCGGAACTGATGAGATCCACAAAGTAGTGATCAAAGTGAAGATATAACTATCCTAGTTTTTCATCATTTTTTCACATTCATCGCATCAAGATTTCACATTCCTAGTGAATCTTAGGGCTGATGAAATACATGAACTTAACCCGCTGGCTCGCTCACTTTAGGAATAATCAACGTGATCGAGTAGAACCTGATTGGAATGCTCCTACTAAACTGAGCGCTGACCAAATCGCAGCACTTGTGCCTTCATTAGCGCAGTTTGAACTAGGTGATGGTGGTGGCCCTTGTTACCTCACCGCTTGGAACAGAGAGAGGTTCCTGAGCCAACCACATGCCAGAGAATTAGTCGATCTCTGGTTTAAAGAAGAGGCCGAGCATTCACGTCTGTTAGGTGATGCTGTTAGAAAATTTAAAGGCAAGAGAGTCGAGTCTCATTGGAGCTTCTCTGTCTTCTGTGGAGTGCGCAAATGGCTTGGTGTAGGCTTCGAACTACGAGCGCTGATCCTCACAGAAATAGTCAGTAATGTTTACTACCAGATGATGCTCAAGCACGGTGGAGAAAAGGATGAAACCATCGCTCAGATGTGTCGTCTCGTGATCCGTGATGAGACTGGTCATATCGCCTTCCATAAAGACAGAATGGCTAGATCTGGAAACCGATTTGGTATTGTCTGGGCAGGCATTTTCAATCTCATGGGACTAGCCGCAGGCACCATGCTCTGGATCAATCACGGCAAAGCCATCCGAGCACTAGGCGGTAAGAATAGCGAGTTCTACCAAGAAATCTGGCATGGCATGGACGTCTTCATTTCTACTCTACGCAAACGTAGGAACGAATACCGAAACGCACCAGAACAGCAAAACACACTCATCAAACTCCGCCAACTATAGTCATGATGCGTTTATTCAACATACTCGTAGCAATCATTGCCCTCACGCTTCTCGCCCCAGTCTTGCTCATCATTCCGCTACTGATCAAGCTCGATGACGGAGGCTCAGTCTTCTTCAAGCAACAACGTTTAGGACTACACAAAACACCATTCACCGTCTGGAAATTCCGCACCATGAAAGACCAGAAAATCACCAGAGTAGGCGCCTACCTCCGAGCTACTGCGCTGGATGAATTCCTCCAGTTCTTCTCCATCCTACGTGGCCAAATGTCGATCGTGGGACCTCGTCCTCTTACTCAAAGCGATGTCGAGAGACTAGGCTGGGACAGCGAAGAATACTCACAACGCTGGGACGTCATCCCAGGGCTCACTGGCCTAGTGCAGATCTATGGAGGCACTAGCGCCGAGCATTCTCTTGAGCT
>CAKZNV010000065.1 GCA_937132085.1 uncultured Rubritalea sp.
TTGGTTTCGCGTTTGGAGACTACCATGGTTTGGTCGCAGAGGTCGATGGCGTAGGGGATGTTGCCGGAGGACATACTGAAGGCGCCTTGGAGTCCTAAGGATTTTAGGGCTTCGATACAGTCTCGGATGCGTTCGCCGGAGAGCTTGGAGAAGGCTTCATCGATAGGCACTAGTCCTATGGATGGGTTCTTCATGTTGCGTTGGTAGCGGTGGTAGGCTCTGAGATAACAGGCGAGGATGGCGATGAAGTAAGGGGATTGGTTTTCTCCTCCTGAGAACTTACCGCTTTGCTTGTCGACTGAGGTTTCACGGCCGTCTGGGTCTCGGGTGTCGAGGACGGACATGTCGTAGTCGTAGTAGTTTCGGTAATCCAAGAACGACAGTGCTTCCGCGTTGTTAGGGTCTTCTACTAGGGCGGAGAAGATGCGCTCTACTTCTTCTTTCGTCTCTCCGTCGATGCTGTCAAAGAACAATGAGTCTTCGTCTGCTAGGGCGGAGTTGTCGACTAGTTGCTGGTAGGTGCTGTAGTCTGGGTTGCGCTTTTTTCTGATTTGGTAGAGGTGATGACCGATCGGTTTGTTGAGCTCTTTGTTGAGGAGCTTGAGGGTCATGTCTACCTGCATGAGAGCGGAGCGGAGCTTGACGAGGACTTGCTTGCGGAAGATTTCCTGCCAGTTGCGTTCTTCACGTTCAGCCTTGCCCTCGTAGGCTGGGATGTCGCTGCCTTCGATGCGGGTGAGGCGTTCTTCCCACGGGTCGTTTAGTTCGTCCTCTGGGGAGAATTCATTGTAGACTGGGAATGCACGAGCGAGTTCCTTGCGGTCTTCTACTAGTTCGCCACGTGAGGTGATGGCTAGTTCTGAGCACTGGCGCTCTAGACGGGATGCCTGAGAGGCGGCTATGTCTAGGGCTGGAAATTCAGTCGTTACTTTCTTGTAAAGCTTCTGATGGCGTTCGTCGTATTTGCTAGTATCAGGTCCTTCAGCTCGGTAGCGTTTGAGTTCCGTGTCTGCTTTCTCGTGTTCTGTTAGAAGATCATCGAGTGAACCTTGGCGTTTGCCTAACTTAATCTTTAAGTCGGATGAACGGAGGGTCTTTAGCTCTGATACGGCGGATTCGATGCTATACTCGGTCTCACGCAGTTCGATGTCTTTGGCTTCGAAGTCTTCGATCTCGATAGTAGAGAGTTGCTGGATGATGGCGTCACGGCGTTTCTCTAGATCGGCTAGCTTCTGGAGGTCGGCAAGCTGTGATCCTAGTGATGGTGAGTCTAGTCTCTGCTGACGGTATGTCTGCTCGGCTTCGTCTAACAGATTTAACAATGGGATGAGTCGCTCGGCTTCTTGGCGGAGCTGAGCTCGTTCTTTTGTTAGAGTCTGTTTCTGCTGTTCTAGTCCACGTCCGCCGATGCAGGGGATGTTATCGTAGTGGGCTCTTCTTTCTGCGAAGGGCTTACGGTAGGTGAAGCCGTCTGGTAGGATGGCTGCGTTGTGTTTTGTTAGATCCTTAGAATCTTCTACACAGATGAGTCTACCGAAGAGGTGATTGACGATTGACTGGGCGACTGGGTCGGAGCATTCGAGATGCTGAGCTAGTGAGCCGGCTTCTACTTTGGAGTTGAGATCCAGTGCTTGATCAGGATTAATGAGGGATTCGCCTGGTGTGGCGGTTTTCATTTCACGGTAGATAGTTTCTGCGTGGCGGTAGTCTTTGGACTGTGTGATGACTGCGAATTTTCTACTAAAGGCAGTTTCAAGAGCTGGGCGCCAGCGTTCGTCTTTTACCTCGCAGAGTTCACGGAGTGCGAATGCTGCTGGGTCACCGTTGTTTCTACGTGGAAGCGTGGAGTTGATAGCATCTAACAGGGCGGATCGTTGGTTGAGTCGTCCGCTGTCTAGTGAGTCTAGGCGTGCTGTTAGTTGTTGGATTTTGTTGAGCTTCTTCTGTGCTTCTTCACGGAGTGGGAGTTCTGCTGTCTTGGATTCCTGATGGAGGTCACGGACTGCATCGCTGAGAGCTTCCATGTGCTGTGGTAGGTCTTCGCTTCCACCTTTCTGGACAGTTTTTAGAGCAGCACGGACTTTCTTGAGTGGTGAGTGGGGGAGGTCTACACCGGCTTTCTGTAGGGTAGCGATCCAGCTGTCGACCATGCGGCAACGTATGTCTCTGGCTTCGTGGACATTTTTACCAGCTTCTGAGAGGGTGGAGATTTTGTGAACTACTTCTTTGTTCTCGTCCTTGAGGTGTCGGTAGAGGCGTCCGTCTTCGGTTTCGTTGAGCGCATCTCGGAGCATGTCTCGGCGGCCACGTAGATCTGTTAGACTAGCGTCGAGTTCGACTTCACGTTTGTTTTCATTCTCACTTTGCTTCTCGAGTTCTAGAATTTCTTCTTTGATCTCTTCTACAGCTTCAGTGATCTCTTCGAGTTTTAGTTCACGAGAGATGTCTGCGTAGAGGCTTTTGTCGATCAGTGACTGGGAGTGAGTTTGATAATCGTGACGGATTTTCTCTAACATTTCTAGCTGAGCACGTAGTGAGGATAGCTCACGGCGTAGGGAGAGGAATGCGTGGTAGGAGTCGCGGACTTCTTGGATGCGGATCTCGTCTGGTGGTAGGACGTAGTTTCGGCAGAATTTGTTGAAGTTATCGAGGAAGGTGAATGACATGGCTGCTGGGAGCAGGTAGTCGAGGGTCTGGCGGTCGTAGTTGAGGTGCGATGGGAGCGCCATTTCTCTACGATAGGATTCCATGGTGTCGAAGATTTTGCCATCGAGCTCGTGGGAGTAATCGCGGAAGGTGGCGTAGTCTAATGGGTAGCCGAAGTCATCGATCCAGTCTGCTTTATCGAGGCGTCCATTGAGGAAGAATCCGTGGCGACGTGATGGCTGGTTCTGAGCGGCGGAGTCGAACTCGATACGCAGTCCCCAGGTTTCGACTTTTGGTTCTTCGCCGTTCTTGGCTGGCCACGTGAACTCTAGTGCTACGTAGGTGGTGGCGCCTTCGTTACGCATGTATTGGGGGATGCCTTCGATCTCGTCTTTGGTGTCGCCTAGACAGTAGGATTTTAGCGTTCTGGAGGAGGCTTTACCAGTGGCAGATTGGTTATACTTAGATTTCTGATCACCAATGAGGACAAGCTGGATAAGGTCCATGAGAATGGATTTACCTGAGCCTGTGACACCAGCAATGAGGAGGTTGCCAGAGATATCGAATGTATCTTGGTAACCGAACCAGTTGATAGCGTGGATGCGGGTGAGTTCTATTTTTTTGCTGCTCATGGGCTTACTTTGTAAGGATTTGAGATTGGTGATTTGAAATTTGAGATTGAGTGTTGCTTCGCAATTTTTGGGAGGGCTAACTACTCTCTGCTGAATACTAACTACTGCTTACTCCTCTTCTTCGGAGCTGTCTTCTTGGGCTGCTGGTTCCTCTTCTGCTTCGACGTCCTCACCTTGCAGTGACTCTGCTGTTAGAGGCTCTTCGGTTTCTTCTTGGAATTGGTTGGCGACTTTTAGCCATTCTTCGATGTCTGGGAATGGGATGGCGAAACGGAGGGTGGGGAGGACCTGGATGACGGAGTCTGAGAAGTCGTCCGTCCAGTCTGTCTCGATGAGGTTAAAGCGGGCGAAGCCTCGGAGGATTTCCTTGAAGCGTGATGCGGAGAGTGGGGTGATGGAGGGGAATTTGCTGCGGAAGGATTCGTTGAAGTCACGGACGGTGATGTAGACTTCGTGGGCGCCTTCTTCTCGGACTTGGACGTCGAAGTCATACCAGAGAGCTAGGGCTACTAGGGTTTCGTCACGACGTAGGCGTCGGGTCATGGAGGGGACGAGTGGGACTGCCATGAGTAGGCGGTCGTCACGTTGCAGGATGATTTTTAGGCCTAACAGAACAGCCCATTCTTCTAGCCAAGGAAGGTGCTCGACGGCCCAGTCGTAGAGAGCTTTCTCTGAACTACGGGATCGTAGGAGTGAGCCGTGTGCGAGGAGGCGGTGAGCGATGTCTTGCAGCATCTGACGGTCACGCTCTTGGAGGGCTGAGCTGATCAGGGTGGATGCCGTAGGCATGTCATTGGTTGATTGGTCAATAGTCATTGGGCAGATTCTATGGAGCGTGGGATTCTTTGCTGGTGCCGTGCTTTCAGCACGGTGTGTTGTTTTGGTGTGCTTCCTAGGGCTGAAGCCCTAGGCTTTGGATGTTTTGTCCCTTCAGGACAGGTTGTTGGGCAGATTCTATGGTGTTGGTAACTGGTAACTGGTAACTGGATACTGGTAACTTTGTGCTTTTCCTGTCTACTAACTACTCTCTACTAACTACTGAAAAAGCCTTCGGTTTCACGGTGAATTCGTCGAAGTTGTAGTTTTCTACTGGGTAGGCTTCTGGTTCTTTTTCGTCTTCTCTTGGGGAGTGGATGTTGTAGTCGGCGTCTGAGGTTTCTCCGTGGAGGAGGAGGCCGATGATATTTAGGATGTCATCATCGGTGTTGACGGTGAACTTGTCTGAGCGGAGGCCATTTTCTGGGACTACTAGGGTGCTGTAGTAGTGGTTGGCTCGGATGGTTGTTAGAGATGAGTTGATGTTCTGTGCCATCTCATCTAGGGCGAAGTCTGAGTCTAAATCATAGTCGGCTTCTTCTCTCATCGGGGTGCGTTTGCCTTTACTGCGGCTGGTGCGTGGAATGAAGAGGGAGTCGGTGCCGGAGAGTAGGCCTACGGAGGGGATGTTGAGCTGAGGGAAGTCTAGATCTTCTGGGAGGCTAGCCATTTTACAGTCTGCGTAGCGTGCATTGATAAGCTCGAATACTGAGCGGACTTCGGAGCGGCGACCGCTGGAGACTTCTTGAAGATAGCGGAAGCGGGCGAAGGAACGACGTGCGAAGTCGGCAGCTCGGCGGTCGACTGCTTCAGACTGTGGCTCTACGCTGTCTAGCATGAGGACGGCTTCTTGAAGGCCTTTTGAGATGCGGTAGGAGGCTTCGGAGTCGGTGAGTTCTGGGCGGCGCTTTTGCAGCTCGATTTCCATCTGAGCGACGATAGCTGGGCTGTGCTGGATCTCGTTTAGCTTCTCTCTAACAATAGGCAGACGGATGGGGATATCGAGTGCGATGAGCTGCTTGTAACAACGCTGGCCGATGTTCTCAGAGAAGTCATCGTAGAGGACCTGGAGGTTTTCTTTAAGCGTGTCTGAGTGGAGCTGGCGCTGGGTGAGTCTAGCCATGCCTTGCTGGAGGGAGCGCAGCTCTTGGAGTCCGTAGCGTAGGTTGTCTATGCAGGATTCTAGATCGGAAAGTGGGTGCTCGGTGAAGGCGTCTGGGTCTTGGAGGCGGGAGCAGACTAGGTGGAGCTTATCGGTAAATGTGACCTGCTCTGGGTAGGCCATGCGGCGGAGGCAGTCGAGGAGGATTTCAGCACGGTTGTCTAGGTAGTAGACGCGTTGGTAGTCGCTGCGTTTTGGTTCTTCTAGCCACTTGCATCTGAGCATGTGGCGGAGCATGGATGATGGAGTGACCTTGTCTTCGATGGAGTCTGGCATTTCTGCATCATCGAAGGGGAGATCATCGGTGACGGATGTGGTGATGGTATCTGACTCGGCAATAGTTTGCTCGCAGATGTGGATGAGTTCATCACGGGTGAGGCCTACGCCATTACGGAGTCGCTGGGCGTCTTCTATTTTATCTAGTGCGTCAATGTAGAGCTTGCCGTATCTGTGGGTCAGGACGGCAAAGAAGTCTGGCGGGGTGTCATCGAATATGTGGTTACTGAGGCTCACAGCGGTGAGTTTGGGGGAGTAGAGGGGGGCTGTGCAATTGATAATTTAGAAATGAATCGATGTAGGTTAGAATGCTGTTATTTTTAAAATTAAGGTGGATGTATTATAATTTCACCTTGATTTTATAAGTTTTTTTATTAACAAGAGCTATGCATAAACCTCCCCCAACTAATAAGAAAGGTGAAATAAATAGCGAGCCTTGGCAAAAAGGCAGGGTGTTTATTGGTCTTCTGACAGCTAATGCTTTGCTTGCTAGCACTGCTCATGGCTTAGAAATTAGGCTGAATGCAGCAGCAGGGATGACTCAAGATTCTATCGATGGATTTACTAGAGCTGCGACATATTGGGAAAACACATTGTCTGATAATACTATTATCTACATAGATATAGATTTCAGAGCTCTAGACCCTGGTGTGCTGGGGCAAGCTGGATCTACTACTCAATCTGTGGGGGTGGCTGACTACTACACAGCACTGATCAATGATGTGACCTCTCAGACAGATATTACTGCGGTGGCTAATCTTTCACCTCTGAGTGTAAATGGTGGGTTAACATTTGTGACCAATGTCTTTGACTCTGGCACGAACACGATGATTCTAGGAGTGGATAATGATGATAGTGCTAACAATAGAGTGCTAGATATGAATACAGCAAACGCAAAGGCTGTGGGGCTCTATACTGGAGTGGATGGGGCAAGTGATGCTAGTATTACTTTTAGCGATTCCTTTTCTTGGGACTATGATAATGCAGATGGTATTAATCTAGGACATCAGGATTTTGTTGGGGTGGCTATTCACGAGATTGGCCATAGTTTAGGCTTCGTAAGTGGTGTGGACACGATGGACTTTATAGTGGATAATCCTCAGGGAGTAGATCAGTTTAGAATATTCTCAGGCTTGGATATGTTCCGCTATAGTGCGGATGATACTTTAGATTTGTCAGTGGCTACAGCATCGTATTTTTCAATCGATGGTGGAGCAAATGCGCTAGGCTTGTTCTCAACAGGCTCAAGCAATGGTGATGGTCGGCAGGCGAGTCACTGGAAAGATAATCAGCTTACAGGAATCCAGCTAGGAATCTTGGATCCTACTGCTCAAGCTGCAGGGACTGCGAATGAAGTGACTACTCTGGACCTTTTAGCACTCGACGCTATTGGCTGGAATCTAACTCCAGTGCCTGAACCTTCTAGCACACTTCTAGTGGGGCTAGGATTTGCTTCTCTTTTGATTCGGAGAAATCGTTAGGCTGTTAATTTAATACCTAGGTAAGTGAGGCTTAGCCCACCAATGACGGTAATGGCTATATAAACGAGGGCTACGCCGTGAAAACCACCCGTAATATGGTTGTGAGTATCTAGAGCGAAGCTTGAAAATGTAGTGAATCCACCGAGGAATCCAGTGATAATCAGTGGATATGCCCACTGCGGATGGTGAGACTTTATAGCTCCATATGCGATGCCAATGAGGAAACAGCCAAGAAGGTTTGAAACTAGTATCGCGTAGGGGATTTTACCTTCAGTGTGAGGGATCAGTAAGGCCAGAGCATAGCGAGCAATAGCTCCGAGTCCGCCTCCGAGAAAAATTAGTAGAAATGTCATGGTGGGGTGATTTGAAATTTGAAATAGGGAGGGCTTTTACCTTTTACCTTTGATCTTTTACCTCTTAAAAACTCCGTATTTGGGGCTGAGGGTGAAGGCTAGGAGGAAGATGATTCCTAGTAGGATGACGATGGCATGGCCGGCTTGGATATCGATGATTTGTGAGAGTAAGACTCCGCCTGCTCCGGCTGAGGCTCCGATGATGGCGCCGCCCCAGAAGAGGCTTTTGGTGTTGTCTGTGAAGAGTAGCATGATGGCTGCTGGTGCGACAAGGAGAGAGACTGAGAGAACACATCCGACAGCTTGAAGCGAGGCGACTAGCATGAGGATGAGTAGGGTGAAGATGAGATACTGCATGGCTCTAACAGGGACGCCTTGGGCAGCGGCTACATTTGGCTCAAACATGGTGAGGAGGATGGGGCGCATGAAGAGATTAGAGAGGATCAGCGATAGGGTGCTGATGATGAAGATGAGGTTGAGATCGCTTCTAGAGATGAGTGAGATGTCGCCGAATAGCCAGTCGTGCAAGGAGGCTACTACTGGTAGGTGAGGTAGGAGTGCGACTCCTCCAGCGAAGGCTGTGGTGTAGAGGATAGCTAGGGCTGTGCCTTCTGGGATGCGGGAGTTTCTGCTTACTAGAACAGAGCCAAGGCCTACGAGTATGCAGGCGAAGAGGGCTCCAATGAAAGCATTGGCCTGGGTGAGCTCTTGGGTGACCAGCACAGCGAGGGCAATGCCTGGGAGCATGGTGTGGGAGAGTGCTGAGACTGAGAGGGCATTTCGGCGGAGATTGACAAATCCGCTGAAGAATCCGCTAGCGAAGCCGATGAGTGTGGCGCCGATGAGAGGGGAGATGAGGAAGAAGCTAATCTGGCTAGCATTACTAATCTCTGCCTGTGCGATCCACTGGGTGAGTGTGGCGCTGATGTTGGTTAGGAAATTCATGCGAATGTGTTAGATAAATTTTCTTCTGTTAGCATGTCTTCAGTGTTGCCGAAGTTGACAGCAGATTTGTTGAGCAGGAGGACTTGATTGAAAAGTGCAGGTGCTGTGTTGAGATCGTGATGTGAGGCGATGATGAGTCTGCCTTCAGAGGAGAGTTTGAGTAAGAGTGCGCTGAGAGTCTTGGCGGCGATGCGGTCGAGGCCGTTGAATGGCTCATCGAGTAAGAGAACGTGGGCATTCTGGGCTACTGCTCTGGCGATGAAGCTTCGCTGCTGCTGGCCACCTGAGAGTTGGGAGATTTGGCGGTCTTGGATGTCTGTTAGATCGAGTGATTCGATGGCTTGGTCTACTGCTTCGGCATCTTTGTCTGAATACTTTTTCCAGAGGCCGATGTGTGGGTAGCGGCCCATTTCTACGAGTCCGCGGACGGTGATGGGGAAGTTCCAGTCTATCTCTTCTCGCTGTGGTAGATAGGCGAATTCTGATGACCATTGCTTAATGGCAGTGCCTCTCCAGCGGATGGTTCCAGAGGATTTCTTAACGAGTCCAGCGATGGATTTGAGGAGAGTTGATTTGCCTGCGCCGTTGGGTCCGATGAGTGCTAGACGATTTCCGCAGGAGGTGTTTAGCGAGATGTTTTCTAGAGCTGTTAGAGTGCGGTAGTGAACGCTGAGATCTGAGATGACTAGATCGTGATGGTGGTCATGATGCGCACAACAGGTGTGAGATTCAGAAGTTGGTGAGTGTTCCAGAGTCATGTTCTTTTAGATCTGTTAGAATGTGAAGGTGGCAGTGGTGTCAATGTTTCCAGGGCTACGTAGGACGGAGGAAGTGTCTGAGTCGTCTGGTGTGGATAGGACGATGTGGATGAAGTTCTGAGTGTCTTCTGGGGTGTCTTGCCACTGGGCATTTACGTTGAGCTCGATTTGAGAGCCTTCTTCAAGCAGGGGTAGAAGTATTTCACCAGTCCATTCAGTTTCTGTTAGGTCTGAGATCTTAAGAATTACCTCACCAGTGATGGGGTGTGTTATGAGGATCGAGCTAGGTGGAGTAGAGGACTGAATCTCGATGAAATAGAGAATCTCGGCCTCTCTGGAATGATGATTCTGAGGGGCAGCAGGAATTTTACTGTCAGCTATCTGCTGCTGAGGTCTCAGAAAGGTATGCATGCAGAGGTAGATACCTAGCATGATGAGACAAGCTACGATGGTGGAGATGATGGGTGAGCCTTTCATGGTTTTGTGATTCAGATGAGGGTGGGGAATGATTAAACCTAGAATTGTCTAAATGCAAGTTAATTGCGTTAGTGGCTTTTTTGTAGCGACTGATTTACAAACTGCTAAATCTGGAGAATAGTGAATGCATGCAAGGTAGTGTCATTAATTTCAATCTAGGCGAAGGCAAAGGACTCATCACAGGAGATGATGGGCAACGGTATCAATTTAACGCATCAGACTGGAAGGAGGGAGATGCTCCTAGAAGAGGGGATCGAGTGGATTACATAGCAACAGATGGTAATGCTAGTGAAATCTATGCTCTGACGGCGGTCTATCGACAGAATGCATCGATGGCTGAGTCAACTAGTGAACTAGGCTGGTGCAAGAGTAATGATGAACAGGTTCTCTCTGGTGTGTGTGCTGGACTAGCTAGACATCTGAACGTGTCAGTTTTAGGAATGAGACTAGCGATGGTGTTACTCACTTTCTTTTTCTTGATCTCACTGGTGCTGTATATTGCGCTGTGGTTGATTCTACCTTCTAAATCTACAAAATATCTAAGTTACTAATGAGTTTAGGGGATCTTATTGCTATTTGTTTGGCGCTTCCAGAAACGGAGGAGACGACGCCATTTGGACCAGATACGTTGGTGCTCAAGCTATGCGGGAAAATGTTTGCGGCATCTGGGATCGATGATTTTCCTGTGAGGGTGAATTTAAAATGTGATCCTGATAAAGCTCTGGAGTTGCGTGACCAATATGAGTCAGTGCAGCCAGGCTATCACATGAATAAAAAACATTGGAACACTGTGCTGCTAGATGGGAGTGTGCCGGAGGAGCTAGTGCATGAGATGATCTTAGAATCCTACAAGCTCGTGGTATCCAGCCTGAAGAAGGTGGATAAGGAAAGGATCTTGGCTAAGCTAGAAGACTAGCTACTTTTAGCTATTTAGTTTCTGAGTGGCGATGCTTAGCATGTTGCTATGAATCTCGCTGATTCCTGGTGAGGAGTCGATGACGTGAGCGTATGACTCATCACTGACGCTGAGAAATGTGTCGCGGCAAAATTGTAGAGCATCACTTTGCTCGAATTCATTGGCTGTGTCTCCACGGACACCAATACGCTCTAGGGCTTTATCTACAGGTAGGTCTAGGATGAAAAGGATGTCAGGAACGGGAGCGAATGCTTCATTGGTAGCACGTAACTCAGCACGGTCGAATCCACGTTGTCCTTGATAGGCCATAGTGGAGAAATAGTAACGATCGAGGATGACGATTTTGCCTTCTGTTAGAGATGGTAGAATGAGTTCGTCAACGTGTTGGCGGCGGTCCTTGTGAAAGAGGTCTAGCTCTTCGTCAGGAGTCATTCTGCCTGTGACTGCACTGTCACGGAGAAGTTTTCCGTAGGGGCCGTTGGTAGGTTCGAAGTCCAGGACGACGTCGTTGCCAGCCTCTCTGAGAGCTTCAGCAAGCATTTTGGCTTGAGTAGATTTACCAGTGCCATCGATGCCTTCAATGACGATGAATAGGCCAGATTGTTGATGATTCATAGGAGCAGGAACGTTAGGCTAGGTCACGAGACTTGATAGACTCACAGCCAACGAGAGCTGCGGTGCCGATGATCATTTCGATAGATGCTGTCCTAGGTATCTGGGCGGCATGTCTGGTGAGTCCCATGACTAGCTGGCCATAACATTCTGCGCCACCTACGTGCTGCAGGAGTTTAAATGCGATGTGAGAGGAGTCGAGGTTTGGGAATACGAGAACGTCAGCTGAGTCATTTGCTTGAGTATCTGTGAATTTCTGTTCAGCAGCAGCCATGTCTAGGGCGACATCAGCTTGGAGTTCACCATCGATATGGATATCGAGGTATTCTTTTTTGACGATACTACGTGCGAGAGCGGTGGCTGCTGCCATTTTCTCTGATGACTTAGTATGCATACTGCCGTGGGTAGAGTGACTGAGCAGGGCTACTCTTGGAGTTCTGCCAAGAAGGTGCTGAGCTAGTTTACCTGTTTCGACTGCGATGTGTGCAAGCTCATCTACAGTTGGCTCTGGGATGACTCCGCAGTCAGCTAAGAAGAGCATGCCTTCTTTGCCAAAATGCTGAAGATGAGGGGCTGTCATAACGACGCTCGTAAAGAGTTTACATTTGCGATCTAGAGGTTTGACGAATTGAAGCAACGCACGGTGAATGGTAGCAGGTAGAGCTTGGTTACCAGCAACGATGCCGTCAGCCTGACCATATTGAATCATCATAGCAGCAAAGTTATGCGGCTTGGAAATGAGGTCTATAGGGTTGAGTATTTTCTTCCCTTTAAAGCGCTCTATCTTCTCTAGTCTTCTGCAGAAAAGAGGTAGGTCTGAAGCTGTCTTAGGATCTAGAATATTGATGAATTTCAGGTTTACTTCATTATCAGAAGCTAGCTTTTTAATGCGTTCTTTGTCACCTAACAAGATGGGAGCGATGATTTCTAACTCAACGAGTTTAGCTGCGGCTTGTAGGATGCGTATGTCTTCGCCCTCGGTGAAGACTATTCTCTTAGGGTGTCTTTTGAGACTTTGAAATAGTCGTTCTGTAATCGAGTTAGTCTCGTGAGTGTGCGTTGTTTGATTCATAGCCTGAGCTGAAGGTGTTGTTTTGATATTCACTAAATTATTCTCTTTATCTTTACTCATTATGCCAAAAGCGCAATCAAATTAAAGTAAGATTGGATATTCTAGGGCATAAAAAAACTCTCTGAGGAATATCCGCAGAGAGTTTTAAAATGTAGTCTAACAGGTAAGCTTAGATAGCCTTCATGTTTGCCATTGAGTCACGGAGGAATTCACCGATCTCTTCTACTTCGTGGTTTCGGATGTTGAAGTTTACACCAACGAGAAGCTGGTTATCAACAGTAGTGTCAGTGGTGCTGAGGCCTTCACCGATGATGTCAGTCTCGACAGTCTTCATGAAGTCTTCAAGAAGTGGCACGCATGCGTGTGAGAAGAGGTAACAACCATATTCAGCTGTGTCAGAAATAACGCGGTTCATTTCAAAGAGCTTCTTACGTGCGATAGTGTTAGCGATGAGTGGAGTCTCGTGAAGTGACTCGTAGTATGCTGACTCAGGCTTGATTCCTGCTTCAGTCATCGCTTCATAAGCTAGCTCTACGCCTGCTTTTACCATCGCTACCATGAGGATGCCTTTGTCGAAATACTCTTGCTCGGAGATCTCACCAGTAGCTGGAGTTTTCTCGAATACTGTCTCACCAGTAGCTTTACGCCATCCGAGGAGGTTTACGTCGTCGTTTGACCAGTCAGTCATCATAGTAGATGAGAATGTGCCGTCGATGATGTCGTCCATGTGCTTCTCGAAGAGAGGGCGCATGATATCCTTAAGTTCTTCAGAAAGCTGGTAAGCTACGAGCTTAGCAGGGTTAGAGAGACGATCCATCATGTTAGTGATGCCACCGTGCTTGAGAGCTTCAGTGATTGTTTCCCAGCCGTTCTGGATGAGGTTAGATGCATAGCCAGGGTCGATTCCTTTTTCTACCATCTTGTTGAAGTTGAGGATAGATCCAGCTTGGAGAAGTCCACAGAGGATAGTTTGCTCACCCATGAGGTCAGACTTAACTTCAGCTACGAATGATGACTCGATCACACCTGCGTGATGACCGCCTTGAGCTACACAGAGAGCTTTAGCTTGTTCGATTCCGTTTTCTGTAGGGTCGTTCTCTACGTGACAAGCGATGAGAGTCGGAACACCGAATCCACGCTTATATTCTTCACGCACTTCAGAACCAGGTGACTTAGGAGCAACCATGATTACTGTAAGATCTTTACGGATCTGCACACCTTCTTCAACGATGTTGAAACCGTGAGCGTAGCAGAATGTAGCGCCTTGCTTCATGTGAGGGATCACGCTCTCAACAACAGCTGTGTGTTGCTTATCAGGAGCGAGGTTCATCACGATGTCTGCAGTAGGAAGCATTTCTTCGTAGTTGCCTACTTCGAAGTTGTTCTCAGTAGCGTTTAGGAATGACTGGCGCTTCTCAGCGATAGCTGCGTCACGGAGTGTGTATGCAACGTTGAGACCTGAGTCACGCATGTTGAGACCTTGGTTGAGGCCTTGAGCACCACAGCCTACGATCACGATCTTAAGACCTTTAGCTGCCTCAGTTCCGTTTGCGAATTCAGCTGGGTCCATGAAGCGGCAAGTGCCGAGTTCGTCGAGCTGGCGACGAAGTGGAAGACTATTGAAATAATTTTTACTCATAATGTTATAATGATTGGTATAGGTTTTGAAAACCTTGGGCGGCATTAGATACTAAAAATGGTGTTGCGTAAATTGAATTAAATGGAATTAAGTGTTGTGGTTTTCGCAATGAGTGGTTGCGTCAGTGTTGACCATAGTATAGAAGCGCTTATAGATGATGAATCACGAGTTAAAACTATTCCTTTCCGTAGCGGAGCACTTGCATTTTGGTAGAGCTAGCCAGGCTTGTCACCTCAGTGCGTCTGCGTTGACTCGTAGCATCCAGAGGCTAGAGGAGGATCTGGGGCAGAAGCTTTTCATCCGAGATAATCGGACAGTGCAGATCACGGAGGCTGGATTGTTGTTTAAGAAATATGCTCAGCAGGCGATGCTGGACTGGCAGACTCTACGAGAGGGGCTAGAGGATAGGGATTTAATCTATGGAGATTTATCGATTTATTCATCTCTTACGGCTGTATATAGTGTGTTGCCGAAGTTAATTTCTCACTTTAGTCGTGATTTCCCAGAGGTGAAAGTAGGCTTGAGGACAGGTGCTGAGGAGGAGGCTATTGAGAAAGTGTTAGAAGGTGAAATTGATTTAGCTGTCGCAGCTTTGCCTGATAAGAAGGTGATGGGGGTAGAGTTTTTACCCTTATTAGTAACTGATTTAGTTTTCGTAGGAGCGAAGTCCCCAACATTACCAGAGCCAGCTTCACGATTAGAAATGCCAATGGTGTTGCCAGAGAAAGGGGTGTCTAGAGTGAGGGTTGACCAATGGCTTAAGAAGAGAGGGGAGTCACAAAAACAAATCATGGAGGTGTCTGGAAACGAGGCTATCTTAGCTATGGTGAGTCTAGGGTGTGGAGTTGGTGTCGTTCCTGAACTAGTGTTAGAGAAGAGTCCGCTGTGTGATGAAGTAGAAGTGCTAGATGTAGGTGTTTCTCTAGAACCGTATACGGTAGGGTTATGCTCTACTAAGAAAAATCTAGAGAAGTCCAGCGTCTCGGCATTTTGGGCAACAGCTAAGCAGGTCAGGAGTTAGGTAGTTTTCGTGAATAGAGCCTATTGTGATAGTGATATCTAGATATGGTCTCTTAAATATCAATTAAAACTCATTCAGTATTATGGTCTTCCAATCCATATGGAGCGATGACTTTTGTTGATGTTTATAATGAAGTTAGTATGTTATTTTAAATATTTAGCTTGCTTGAATATAAATTTTTTATAACTTTGAACTTACATTAACCCCTAATCCCCCAAAATAATGAACAAGTCATTAATAGTATCGTCACTCACAGCAGTGGCTTTATCAGCAAATGTCTATGCAGATATCGACTGGAGTCGAGCTGAGACTAACAATTCAAATTACGTTATCGATTTTGATGACACGACCACAGGTTCAATTCCAGGTGGTAGCAACTTTGGCTTTGATAGTTCTCCTAGTGATACCACTCTGCCAACTGCATCATTTACAGCTCCTGTAACACCTAGTCTAGAGGGAGAAGGTGACAGTGTGAGTCTTATTTACCAACTCAGTGAGCTTGTTGATGGCGGTAGTTTTAGTATGGCATATGCATGGCAGTTTAATGACTACGAAGTAACTATCTCAGGTGGTAATGGTGTGATAGATGGCTCTACTGTGACATTTGGAAATTCTTCAAACACAAATACTGGAGTGGCTGGTGTTGATTTCGATATTATCGGTGACGGAACAAGCTCTATAGGGATGGATAAACTATTAGATACAGGTTCTTTCTATGGTTCGTTTTCTGTAACAGGCACCTGGGATACCCTCGAAATTAAACAGAAATACAATACTGATGGCAGCGGTTCAGGTTTAGTTGACACTAGAGCGATTGCTACTACAAAATCATTGCCTATTGCAGCCGTCCCAGAACCTAGTTCTACAAGTCTACTCATGTTAGGTTCTGTCGGTTTACTTCTTCGCCGCAAGCGCTAGAGGTGAATTTCTAGCCTTGCTCTAAGGCAACTTTTTAGTCATATCTATCCCCCAAATCCCTTGAATTATGAATAAGACTACCATTTTTACAGTATTGAGTGCGGTATCATTTACCATGAATGCATCTGCTGATATTGACTGGACTCGTATTGAGCAGAACAATACTAATTACGTAATTGATTTTGATGATACGACTTCAGGGACGATTACTAACTATGCAGCTTTCGGTCTAGACCCTCTAACTGAGATTGGCACACATCCAACAGCTGTCTACACGGCTCCGATAAATCCTCAATTGGAGTCTGCAAGCGATTCTATTGAGCTAATTTATAATCTTGGTGAGCAGATCGACGGAACGACTTTCAATATGTTTTATGCATGGCAGTGGAATGATTATAAAATTTCAATCTCTGGCGGTGACGGCGTTATTGACGCTACAGGTATTACATTTGGCACAGTTGGAGAGACTGCAGCAGGACAGTCCGGAGTTGATTACAATGTTCTAGGTAGCGGAACGAACTCTATCGTTCTAGATAACTTAGGATCAACTCAAGCATTCCATGGCAGTTTCACTATCAACGGCACTTGGGATACTATCTCGATAAAGCATGAATTTAATGATGACGTAGGTTCAGCGAGACCTGTGGACAGTGCTGCTATGATAGTTCCAGATGGGCCGCTGATCGTCGTTTCTGAAGTCGTTCCAGAGCCTAGTTCAGTATCTATGCTTATGCTGGGAACAGCTGGCTTGTTACTGAGGCGTAGGCGCTAACCTATCAGTATCGCCTTTGCGATGAGAAAATAGATGACCATGCCAGAGACGTCCACGATAGTGGTGATCGCTGGTGCAGCTACGATAGCAGGGTCGATATTAATTCTACGAGCTCCAAGAGGTAATAAGGAGCCGACTAGTGTCGAGGTCATGATCTGAGCTGTGATAGCTAAAGCCACTGTGCAGCCAAACATGTTGTAATTGATGTCGTCTTGATTTCCAAAGAGGTGAGGGATGATGAATATGATCAGAGTGGCTACACATAGTGCTAGGCTAGAACCTAACAGAGTGCCTAGTTTAAGTTCTTTCCAGGCTACTCTGGCAGTGGTTCCTTTTTCGAGTTCGCCTAAAGCCATTGCTCTGATGACCATGGTAGATGCTTGGCCGCCAGTATTTCCACCTGCAGCTACCACCATAGGTAAGAATAGTGAGAGCATGAAGAAGTTAGTGAGAACCTCCTCAAACTGCATCATGACTAGTCCTGATGCTATCGCTAATAAAGCTAGACCTAAAATCCACGGGAAACGACGTTTGAAGTGAGTATTGATTTTAGTATTTAGATACGAATCTTCAGGAACATCACCAGCCATACCGGCCATTTTCTCAATATCTTCTCTGGATTCCTCTTCAATGATCTCAAGAGCGTCGTCATAGGTAATGATTCCTAATAGGCGCTCGTTCTCATCAATGACTGGAAGCATGATTAGATCGTATTTAGAGAACATCTGCGCAGCTTCCTCCTGGTCGGCAGAAGCTGATATGGTGTGTTCGCATTTTCGGTAGATCTGACGAATGGGAGTGTCCCAAGTATTAAATGCAAGGTCTCTAAAGCGTATTCTGCCAATGAGTTTTCCTGTTTTATCTGTGACGTAGACGCGGGAGAGGTTTTCTGACTCTTGATAGGATTCTCTAAGTTCATCTAGAGCTTCCTTCACAGTCATTCTCAACGAGACTTTACCAAAAGCGGTCGTCATTCTTCCACCAGCGGTGTCTTCGCTATAGCTCAGAAGTGATCTAGTGACATCAATGTCGTCTGGTTCTACTAGGTGAAGGAGTTTCTCTCTAGTCTCATCGGAAACGTCCTGTAGCAAGTCGACTCGATCATCATCTGAGACTTGATCAAGGATTTCTCGTTGATCAGGTATAGAGAATCGACCCATGGAGCTTTCTACAATAGTATCAGGTAACTCAGTGATGACTTCAGCGAATTTCTCAGCACCTAGTGAAGAGGTGAAAAAATCTCGTTCGCTTTCATTTAGATCTTCATAACTATCAGCAAGGTCTGCGGGGTGTAGAAGTTTAGCTGTGATAATGAAGGTGTCTAGGTCACGTAGATCGATCGCTAATTTCAAATTCTCCATTTCTGTGACACTTTCTCGCATGCGGGAACTTACTCAGGTGATTGTATTTTGTGAAGCGATAATGGTATCATTATTGCTCTTATTCTTTCTGTTCTAGTTGGCTGTGATTGTCTCAGTAGGTGAGGGGTAAAAAAAAAGTGAAAAAACTACCATTTTCCTCTTGCTTAAATTTAGCTTTTCGCTAGTTTGCGCCCACGCCAAGGCGAAATGGTGGCTGTAGCTCAGTTGGTAGAGTCCCGGATTGTGATTCCGGTTGTCGCGGGTTCAAGCCCCGTCAGTCACCCCATTTAAAACCCTTATTTCATAAGGTTTTTTTTGTGTCTGGGTGTTTGGAGGTGCGGTGGGTGGTATCCCTTGGTGGTATCCTTTTTGTTGACGGATGTTATTTTTGGTGCTGTGGTGGGTTGTATGAGTGGTAGAAAATCTAGGAAAAAGGTTAGCTCGAAGGTGGAGTGGAGTGGGACGCAGACTGCTAATCTAGTGCGTCGAAATGGGGCTATTTATTATGCGCAAATTAAGATCCAGGGGAAGACTTTTAGGAAGTCGCTGGTGACTGAGAAGTTGACGATCGCTCGGATGAAGTTGGCAGGGAAGTTGAGCGAGATTCGAGCGGCCGCTGTTAATGCGGTGGTATTCGATGCGGCTGGTGGTGGGGATGTTACTACTTTGGGTGCTTGTCTTGGTCGCTGGATCGCTGGTGAGAGGCTTAGGCCAGATCTGAAGACATCCACTAAGGAATATAATGAGCGCCGCTATGAGGATCTTATGCGGACGTTGCCTGTGGGTGTGGTGGCGACTGGGGTGAAGTCTCTGGTGTTGCGGACGTGGTGGCAGAAGGTGGCTGATGATTATAATCCGCAGTATGCAAATAATTTATTGTCGATCGCTCAGCATGCTCTGGATATGCAGGTGGAGGCTGGGCTGATTAAGGAGAATCTGCTGGCGAAGTGTAAGCGGCTGAAGATTCCTAAGGTGATTAGGGAGTTGCCTTCTGGGGCGCAGATGGCGGCTCTTATTGCGGATGTGCGGGGGCAGAAGTCTAGGTTTGCTGAGGAGAGTGCAGATATGATTACGATGATGGCTTATTCTGGGATGCGTCCAGCTGAGGTGTGGGCGCTGGAGGGGAAGCGTGATCTGCTGGCTGATAAGATAGTGGTGCGCTCAGGTAAGGAGGGGACTAAGAATTATGAGGAGCGTGTAGTGCCTATCATGGATGAGTTGCGTGCTGTGGTGGCTCGACGTAGGAAGATTGAGGGTTCGATCTGGAGTATTAAGAGTCCTGAGAATGCTATGCGGAGATCTGCGAAGCGTTTGGAGTTTGGCTTTACTGTGGGGTTGTATGCTTGTCGGCATTTCTTTGTGACGAGGTGCTTGGAGAATGGTGTGGATATTCCGACGGTGGCTAGGTGGGTGGGGCATAGGGATGGGGGGATTACTCTGATGAAGAATTATGCTCATGTTACGGATCAGCATGGGATGGAGATTGCGAAGACTGTGAAGTTTGGCTGATGTGTTAGGTTTTTTATGTGTTACGTTTTAGGTTTTATTTAAAAAGGTGCAAATTAAATGTTGACGTTTTCTGAGGATTGTGTAGATTCTAATTATCAAAGGCAAGGAAGCCTAGACCGCCTCAGCGGAACTGAGGAACTAAAGACAAATAGAATAAACATTATGACAATTAAATTAAGCAACGAGACTCAGAAAACAGTGACTATTAACGGTAAGAGATACAACTCAGAAAGAGTGATCAGAGAGTTCAGTGGTGAAGAAAACCAAGGTGGAAGTTATTTTATTAATAGCTCAATGTGCATGAATTATGATGATGATTTTGTTGTTATCTCATGTATTGATGGTGATTTCGTTCGTCTTGAGCGATAGATTTTAAAAGCAAAGTCCTGAGCATGACTGAAACTGCTCATTTTATTATGCCTCATCCTAATCCAGTTGATTGGTCTAAAGTTGTTTGGAATCAAACTACTCAAGCGATCGCTAAGTCTGTTAATAGATCTACAAATACAGTAAGTAAAATGCGGTCGGTGTATGCTCCAGATACTGTGGGTAAATATCTAACTAGAACTCGATTATTTACGGAGGAATCTAAAGCTAGGCAGATTCTTCAGGCATCATTAAATGGTAAGAAAAATCACATGAAGGCGACGGAGGCAGCTAAACTGTCACCTATATCCGGCAAGGGTGAGTCTAATCAATTTGCAAAAAAATGGTTGTTAATAGCACCTGATGGTCGACATTTTATGGTAGTTAATTTGCATCATTTTGTGAGGGAGAATCCTGAGTTGTTTAATGAGGAGGATGTGGTGTGGAGGGCTGACGGAAAATATTGCGCGGCGGTAGGTGGGTTAAGGCAAGCCCCTATTACTAAAAAAGGTGAGTGGAAGGGCTGGAGTGTAAAAAAATATGAAAAATAAGACAAAAGCTTTATGTATATTTATTGGAGGTTTGTTTATAAGTGTGTTTTTGTTTTATCTTATTTTGACTAAACCAGATAATGAAATTGAACATATTATCACTCTTGCCGGCTTAGTTGGCTTTGTGATTATTGGTTATGAGTATTTAAACGATCATTATGAAGAATAAAAAACACGGACTAACAGGTAAGCCGAGTAATGCACAGCTGGGGGATGCTCCGCTTACTGATAAGGTGTTTGCTCTGTTAGAGGAGGGGTATAAGGCTAAGTTGGTGAAGCTGTGCGCTAGGGATGGTGTGAAGTCGGG
>CAKZNV010000066.1 GCA_937132085.1 uncultured Rubritalea sp.
TTGTGGAATCAGAGATTTAGACTACCTATACGCTCGATTGAGGTATGAGTCGATCATGCTTCACGTGTGAAGAACCATAAAAAAGCAGTTCTTTCTTCAGGTCAGAGTATTGCTGTTCCTACCAACACCTTATCTCAGAACACGGGCGTAGGTGGCAATGTTTCTCAAAGCACCAATATCGAATTTAAGAACGTCTTATTAAAACTAGAGGTTATTCCGCTAGTGAATTCGAAAGATGAAGTAACACTTCAACTTTCATTCACGAACGATAATATAATCGGTAATCAGATTATCGATGGAAATAGTGTCCCTACTATCGGCAAAGAAGAACTGGTGACTACAGTAACAGTTCCAAATGGAGGCACGATCGCACTCGGCGGACTTATTACAGAGAGAAGCGTTGATAGTGTTAGTGGAGTTCCCATTCTCAGCAAAATCCCAGGCCTTAGAAAGTTATTCACGACTACTTCTAAAGAGGTAGTTCGTGAAGAGTTAGTCATCTTTATTCAGCCCAGAATTGTAAATAACGATGCTGCTTTGTTAGAGATGAAGGAAGATAATAAACGCTATTCTAAGCTGTCGAGAGACATAGAGAGCGCTGGGCTCTTACCTAAGATTGAGGATAAACCGTCATCAGCGAAGAAGGCAAATACCAACCCTAGATCGAACAGATACAGAGCTCCGAGAAGAAGATAATTATTCAGTAGCCAACTCTCTTTGTAAACTACGTTATTCCAAACCTGTTTCACCTTTAGTGTGAATAGTAACCTTTGAAATTGACGTGTGTGATATCTATAGCTAGAACTTTAATAACCAACAAATTTATATCTATGAAAACCAGAAAAACTATACTTAGTCATCATCTCTATTGCCGAATGATATCTTTAGCTTGCTTGTCGATGATGTCTAACATTTCCCTGTCTCAGGTAGTTACTCTCAACGCAGAAGCTGGAGTGGCGTTTGGGCTTGCTGCTGATGACCCATTACTTAGAAATGGTCTCACAAATAGTAAAGACCTAGATCTAGATCTTGCGGAAGGTAGAGCGTTCTCAATTTTCTCAGATGGGGATGTGAACCCTACTTTCAGAGCTGGAGAGGGGAATAGTGGTTCTGTAGAGGCTGGTAAATGGTATAGAATTGCTAAATCTGACATTCTACATATCAGGCCGAATGCTACATTTAGCCTTAGAGATACGATCAGCCCTGGACATAATAACATTACTTTTAAAACAGGCATGTCCTATGGTAGTAGATTTAGAATGTCGATGACTCTATTGTCGAACTCTGGATATGTTCCCGTATTTAGTGAAGTCCGGTATTTGAGTAAAGGAAATTTCAATGAAATTTATCTAGAGGTCAAGGTCGAGAAAACAGGGCCAGTTGCATATTCTATAATGGAGAACTTGTCAAAAGGAGGCTGGATTCCAGTAGACTGGGAAGAAACGACCTCTATTCCTGCCGATTACACAGAAACTAAATATGATTTAAGTAAGTTATTTTCTGTTTCTGGACAGACTACCATCATGTCAGTAGATCGCACTGAAGGTGTGGCTGTAACCGGAGACCTCAAAGTCAACGGAGCTTCAGTGTTAACTACAGCCAGTGCACCGCTAGTCTCAGGCTATTCATCTCTAGATATTGGAAGTAATGATGTGGCTAGTGGTGAAATAGCTTTAGCTCTAGGTTTTTTTAATACAGCTTCGGGGAGTTATAGTTTAGCACAGGGTGAATGGTCTGAGGCTAGTGGTTTTGCAAGTGTAGCTATGGGGGTGCAAACCTCGGCGTTTGGTGATCAAAGTTTTACGATGGGTTTAAACACATCCGCACATGGACAAAATAGCTTCGCGATAGGATTACAAAACCAGGCATTCAACGACAATTCATTAGTTCTTGGTCAATATGCACAAGTTGTAACAGATGATTTAGTCTCTACTTCATGGAAGGGTGATAATCTTCATTCTGTATTAAGCGTTGGTATTGGAACTGATGCTCAGAACCGTAAGAACGCTCTCACAGTTTTACAAGATGGCTCCATAGAACTCGGCAAAGATTCCGTCACAGACGAAATTCCTCTCAAGGTGAATTCTGACGGCTCAGTAATCCTCAGCAAGCCACAAGGAGATATCTCTATGGGGATCTATGGACAGTAATAGCCAGTTAATACATAAAACCTACAAACCTAAAACCCGAGATAACCATAATCCATGAAAGCGTTCCTTACCATCATTCTGAGTCTAAGTATCTCAGCCCACCTCCTGGCTGTGTCATTAGGTAGTCTAGGTAATGGAATCACTGCCAAAGAAGACGCGGCAGGCACGGGGTATATTCTATACTCACCTTTGGGTTTAACAACTAGATTTACTCTCTACCCAAACCAAGCATCGCATTTTGCAGCCGTCTATTACTCAAATGATACATGGTATTACTACAATAACGAGATTCCTATCGTATTCACGCCATTTCCTACAGATGTGCTAGTTGCCTCAGTTGACTATTCAGCAGATACAGCGACCTTACTCAGTGGGCAGGACACCATCACTCATGGCATCCGCACTGGTTATGTAGAAGGGGACCTTGGGATTATCGTTAACCAGTGGAACGGTCTAACTAATGCTGGTGAATTTGAAGCTACAGGCACAACTATCACACTCAATACATCCCAAGTAAATGTGCCGCTCGGCTATCTAGCTAGTGGGATTAATGCCAAAGAATGGGCCGTGGGCAAGGGCTATATCCTATTTTCACCTTTGGGCTTAACGTCAAGATTCACACTATACAGCGCCCAAGCACCCCATTTTGCCGCAGTCTATTACTCAAATGAGACCTGGTATTACTATAATAATGAAATTGCCATAGCGTTCACCCCTCTAGCTACAGATGTGCTAGTTGCCTCAGTTGACTACTCAGCAGATACTCCAGCAGTGCTACTGAGCGGACAGAATACCGTGACACATGGGATCCGCACCGGTTATGTAGAAGGAGATTTAGGTATTATGGTGAACCAATATGCTGGAATAAGTAATCCTGGCGAGTTCACCGCTACAGGCACATTTATTATGTTAAATTCACCCCCAGTAAATGTGCCACTTGGCAATCTAGGTAGTGGGATTAATGCCAAAGAATGGGCCGTGGGCAAGGGCTATATTCTATTTTCACCTTTGAGCTTAACTTCAAGATTCTCACTATACAGCGCCCAAGCACCCCATTTTGCCGCTGTCTATTACTCTAACGACACCTGGTATTACTATAATAATGAAATTGCCATAGCATTCACTCCTCTAGCCACAGATGTGCTTGTTGCCTCAATTGACTACTCAGCAGATACACCCGCAGTCCTGTTGAGCGGTCAGAATACTATGACACATGGGATCCGGACTGGCTATATAGAAGGAGATTTGGGTATTATAGTAAACCAATATGCTGGAATAAGCAATCTTGGTGAGTTCACCGCCACGGGAACATCCATCACCCTAAACCCACCTCCCGTAGTCCCACCAGCTTGGTGGGCAGATAGAAATGTGATTGATCCTAATGCTCCACAGAATAACAGTGGGGTTGCCTCTCTCGGCCAAGCTAAGTGGATGACCTCTCAGTGTTATGCTGAGCTCACTCCTAGGATTAGCGGAGGCTTAATTTTCGCACTAGAGAGCCTTGTTCCTGCCACCCCCGCAAATCCAGACGCCCAATGGTATGAAGACCAGAGAAAGGCTCTAAACCTAGGCCAACTCAAACACCTTTCTTCTCAGTTTTATACTAAATTAAACCAAGTTGCCCCTCAATGGGTGAGCACACAGATGGGACTAAACGGTATACCATGGAGCTCAGACCAGGTCTATCCATGGAATCCAGCCACCCCTGCTGCTGAGAACTACGCCGTTGCTAATATTGGCCAGCTAAAGCTAGTCTACAGCCTCAGATTCGACTACGACAGCGATGCCGACGGACTATCTGATTTAGCCGAATACATCTTTATCAACTCAGACCTTAACGATGAATTTAATTATCTAGCAGATGTCACGAGCTTGCCGGGCGGCACACATCTGCCAAATAGCGATGAAGATGGCGATGGACTCACTTACGATCAAGAAATGGCACTCGGCACAGATCCGGACAACCCCGACACCGATGATGACGGTCTACTAGACGGCAACGAGGTTACTCAAAACACAGACCCTCTCTTGAAAGATCATCCTGATGTAATGCTCTCAGTGCAGTAATACCTCCCAATTTAAAATATGAAAAAAATTATTTATCTAGGCCTTATCTTACTAGCGATCGTTTGTATTATTTTTATTCCTAATTGGAGTAAAAAAGAACAGCCAGCTCCTGTGGTAAATGAAGAACCTAAGAAAGTAGAGGAGAGTATCGAGGAGAAAGCCTACAGAGTAGAAACCACTGCTGTAGCCGCACCAGAGCACTACACTTCTACTGAAACTAAAATCTGGGATCTCGAAGAAACATTCAGAGTCGCCCAGGCTAAAATCAGGATGGCGGCTGGCAGAGACGGAGAAAAGTTCGTTAAAACATGGAGAGCCTATAAAGAGGAGAACAAAGAACTCTACAAAGAATTACACAGCAACAGGCAAATGAGAATGCTGGAGTCTAGAGGCAAAATCATTATCGCTAAATTTGGTGATAAGAGCGCACAATACAAAATTTTTCAACAGCTAGTAGAGAAAAAAAAGAACGGATCTCTCTCTCTAGTAGATTTTTATAAAGAACTTAAAAAGATTAAATAGCATGAAGTTACCCAAGAATACATTTTTGAGCATCCTAGTTCTCAGCTTACTATTAGTTCTCCCAAGCTTTGGTCAAGAGATAAGCTCTATCCTAAATGCCCTTCAAGAAAGAAACACTAAAGTAGAGGAGTTACGGGAAAAGAAGTTCAACGACTGGAAAAAATTGTATGAAGATCTACAAGATATAAGCCCTAATAAGGCAACACCTGGTCAAGCTGGCTGGTTAAGCGATGCCGACGCACTAGGGGAATCCCTTCAAGATTCAGGCGGTAATAATGCAACCCTCTTTACAGAAGCTAGCATGTTAATGACAGAGTATGCATATATCGCCGGAGGCTACTATGGTATCAAAAAAGACTCAGATAATAAAAATTATCTTTCCGACTACGACGTCCCTGCATATTTATTTTACAAAAACTTTTCTGCAACACTTATTAATGAAGGAGCTCCAATGTTTCCTAGTGCGGAGGATAGAGCTGCAGATAGTCGAGCTCCTGGTAAATGGGCATTTAAGTTGCTTGTTTGGGTGGGTGAAAATATCGAAAGTTTGGAGTATACAAAAAAGCAGATTGAGTGGAGTGGGCTCAATAATAACGTGGAAGTAAGTGAAACAGAAATAGATAGCCTTAATTCTGAGCAACTGCAACAAATCTTGATAGAAGCCAGCTTACACTTTGATAGACTTAAGGTAGAGTTTGTTAACGTAAATAAATTAGATGATACGGGTAAACGCGCTAATATCGACAATTATTCTGATTACAACTTACCTAGTTTTGGAATTATTAATATAGCCGACCTTAAAAGCTTATCTCATGCAATCACGCAACTACACACAATTAGGCATCCTATTGGTGTAAGTCGTATGCGTTTCGCTAGTAGTGCCGCGATGAATGATTTTAGTTACCTAGAAGGTCAAATCCATTCAGTAGATTTGAGTAGCAGTAATTTAGAATTTGAGGGAACATCGGCTGAGTTTGCTACCGAGCAAAGTTCGCCCTTTAAGTATTATTTTCTTACTGTTCCTCATGTTGGTCGAGGTGATAATTTGAATTATCTCAGTAGTGTCGGCATTACTGATGAAGTAAGCACCTATGTAGAAGACGGCTTGCCTGATCGTTTCCTGTTTCCTGTGTGGCAGCTAGATGCTATTGAGCCAGACACCGTAAAAACATATGTATCTATAGATTGTGAGTCACAAGAATGCACTTATGGCGGATTTCAAATGTATAATGGCTGGGAAAAAGTGCTTTACTCTAGTCATATAGCAGCAGATTACAGAAACGCCAGATTCACTAGTGGTTTACTTGAGAGTGCGCCTAATAATACAAGTAATAATGAACTGTGGTTCACCTCAAAAACAGTAGCGTTATGGACACCCAACTTTACTAACACAGGTCTTGATGCTTGGGGGAACTTAGCCGTGGCTTCACCTTCTAATTCTGGACAATGGGATGTTCCTGCCTACGGACCATACAGATTTGTTTTAGACCTAGGTAGTGGTGATGATTTGAGGTCTGCCGGGAGTCTAGTAATAGGGACAGAGCATGCAAAGGATACTATGTATGAATTTGGTGGGAGAACTAATGCGAGAAGCGTAGATCTTGCTTTCCCTAGTGCTATTAAATTTAATGGAGACATAGAGGACTTTGAGCTTACTTACGACTATTCTGTGATAGATTACCCTGCTAGTTTGAGCGAGATCGATGATGCTGACCTCCCATTTATTGTTCGTGATTTTTATACTCGTTGGAATCAGCCTAGGCTAACAGAGATAAAAGGCAGCGAGACAATTGCTAAAATTACTTACTTGGATGTATTTCACCTCAAAATAGATTTGTATTATGTCGTAGAAGGTAATCAGGGAGCTAAATATAATTCTATTGAAATCTACAATGAGACGACAAAGAATGATCCGTTGGCGTTACTTGACTCTAGTGATGTAGAGAAGGCTTGGAGGATAAAGGAGTCATCTGGGCAGAAGGTTACATGTAGATTAGGATTACATGCTGAGAGTTCTGAAATAGATGCGTGGAAAATAAGCTATAGCCGGAATGGTGAGATAGGTGAAGAAATAATAGCTAGACAAGGGAGTTTTAACGTGGAATTGGAAACGACCTCACCACTTAAAGAAACTGTAGAGACGACACTATTATTTAGTGGAAAGCCTGACCACGTAGCTAGTAAAGTAGATTCTAGGCTTTCTCACGCAGGTGACGCTACTGCGCAAAGTATTGTGACTACTGAATATCAGACAGCAAGCCTTGAAAACTATCCTGATGTGACAACAGAATTTGTGAAACAAAATAGTATTTTAACTAGAGATGAGGTTAAGGGTGAGTCCGTTAATGAGAGAAAAACATGGATTTATGATGACTTGGGTAGATTAACTTCATTTGATGATGAAAATAGACACTCAGACTACACTTTGGCATATGATGGTAATCAGGTCACGCAAGTCAATGCTGGCTATACAGATGTGACGGAGACGACTACGCAAAATAGTATGTTTGACTACACCACAGTAATCAGTGCCGATGGTGTCGAAAGTGAGGAGTCTCATACGATTTTATACAACTCTACAGCAGGTGTAGGGATCAAATGGATGCCGAAATCCGTTGAGAATAAACAATCAGGCATTATTGTTAAGTATGAATATACCAGAGGTGAAAATGGTGAGTTAACGATTGTCTCAAAAACTGAAGCAGCTCAGAGCACAAACAGCTTCCCTACTTTGGTTAAAACGGCCAAGACAAATGAATATGGCTATGCATATTACAGTAAGAAGATGGTTGGACCTCATGTCTTATCTGAAATAACTTCTACTGTAAACACACCTTGGGGACAACCTACTGTTACAAATGATTCTGTGACTGGTGACTCCTCTCAGATAACTTTTAATGAAGAAACTAGGCAGATCGTATCTTCTACGAATCCAGAAGGAGAGGTGACAACCTATAAATATGAAGATTTTTACAATCGTATTACTGAAAGGGCTGATAGTGTCTCTAAAACAGAGTATACCTATTCTAAAGGAGAAGAAGTAGAGAGGCTTACTACAGGAAACGTTGTAAGAGAGGTAACCAAGTATTTTGATAAAGATGGAGACCTAAATAAAACTATTCAAACAGGACCAGACGCTTCAGTTTATGAGAGGCTAGACCCATACGGCTCTAACAAAGTAACTCAGAATGGTCGGTATATAATCACTCGATTTGATGTA
Organism: uncultured Rubritalea sp.; assembly: GCA_937132085.1. Taxonomy (GTDB): domain Bacteria; phylum Verrucomicrobiota; class Verrucomicrobiia; order Verrucomicrobiales; family Akkermansiaceae; genus Rubritalea. Next base: position 7,960 of record CAKZNV010000066.1, read on the forward strand.
AATGGTCACCTACTAAAAACAGAAGGTAATGTATCATTAGAAACCGAATATGTTCGACAAGCTTCTACTATTGAGGGTTCTGAACCTGGTGATATTATGGAGACGATGACCTCCCCACTTGAAACAGTGGATCACGTGTTTGACGCATTCCAAAAGCTGAAGATCAAAAGAGTTCAGAACATAGACGGTTCCTATACGATTTCTACGTATAGTTACGAGAATAAAGCATTATACCACAGATTGAAGGTTACTAAGTCAACTCAGATAAAGAGAGGCGATATTCTAGAGCCAGTTTCACGCCAAGATATCACCTATAAGTCAATCCCACACCCATATCAGATTACCACGAAAGTGGGAATAGATGGTGATAAAAATGGAGTTTTGTATAATGGTGATGATCCAAATGAAGAAGATGTGGATTCATTCGAGGCTAGTGAAATTTCAATTATTAGCTCTAATGGAGAAGTTGCTATTCGTAGGAAAGAAAATGATCGAGAAATCATCACTGAAATGGTCACAGGAAATGAAACAATCATTTACCCTAAAATTATTGAAACAACTGTCATCGACGAAGAGGGCAACACCATCACTAGAACTAGAAAAGAGAAGAACGGAACTAAAGTCTATTCTAAGATAGTGGATCATTTTTCTGAGGACAAGCTACTCATGAAAAGAGTAGTAACAAGAGCCAATGGGCAAACATTTGAACTCGAGTATACAAGAGGCGCTGATGGTGAGATAACAACAAATAGAGTTGAAATCGGTAATAAAGAATACGCGGTATCTCTCAATGACCAAGGACTACCTGAAGGTGCGGTGACTTCCCCATCACTCTCGGCTAACATTACTGAGAATAGCATTGATAATAATGGAAGTAGACATTTTAGCATGGAGGTCGGTGATGAGAATATCCAATTCACTCAGAGTAGTGATGCTTCCAGAATGGACGTTTCAGGATCATCTATTGTAGATCAGACAGTTACTCAGGAGAAAACTCAGCTAGGCATCAAAACTAAATTCAGCTACCTAGAAGGAGTAAACAAATCTATTGAAATTCACTCAGATAACCTAGGATTTCTCAAGGAATTCACTAATATCGATGGAGCTAAATCACAGTTTTCACTAAACTTCAGAGGTCAGGTATTATTACAAACAGACGCTAATGGACGAACTGTTACCTATGATTACGATGCTCAGGACTCTTTGTCTGGGATGCATTTCCCTGCAAGCTCTGAAGATGGTATTGAAGCTGTTTCCCACATATACACAAACAATAAAGATGGCTCAGTCGCTACGATTAAAGATCCATCAGGCTTTAGAATATTTGATTGGCAACTAGGTAACGTTACTAAAGAAGAATACACCACTGGTGCCCTAGCTGGTTATAAATTCCAACGAATATATGACGATAATGGCCGCCTGAAAACCACTACCTTACTCAAAGGTGAGTCCGTTCTACATAACACATCGATGGAATACCTTCTGGACTCTCCTAGAATAACTACAGTCACCAGCCCAGATTCTAGTGCTACCTATACCTATGATAACGCCGCAGCATTTGCTACCATTGCCTCATTCTCGAGAGATAATATAGTGCAGACATATCAGCGCGACTTATTTGGCAAAATAAATAACCTCACATCTAATATCGCAGAGACTTCCAATACAGCTGTCACCTACGATTCTAGTCTTAGAATCAAATCGTTCCAAGCAGATAGTGGCACATGGAGATACAATTATGACAGCCGAGGCCAGCTGGAAAAAGCAACTCACAATGAGATAGGAGAATTCCACTATGATGTTAATAAACAAGGCGAGAGAGAAGGCTATGGTCCACTCAGTGATGATGACTTTGCAATCGAAACAGACGATGGAAACAGAGTCACCTCTGTAGACCTAGACGCAGCTACTTATCTAAACATTTCCGCCTCTCCTCTAGCGAGGATTTGGGTCAATGGAGCTGAAGTGGTAAACCCAGGTGCGCCATTCAAATACAACATAAATCCCCCTGGTGCCTACCCAGATGGTGGATATGCAGCCTATAGCATACTCGGTCTTATTCCAGATGGAGGTGAAGAAGGTGCTAACAATGATGCCCAGAGTCTGATCCAAGGGACGATCTACGCTAAGCCATCTAGAGAGCTATACACCTATGATCCAGCTGGTTGTCGCAAGACCTCCAAGCGTTGGAATTATGTTTACGATGCTCGTAAGAAACTAGTAAAAATGTTTTCCAAAGCATTTTTTACTGACCAGTCTAAACCCGGAATACTAATAGAATTTGCCTATTCTGATGAAGGGAAACGTTACAGAAAACTAGTCACTAATAGAACTATCTTACCAGATGAGACTACTGTTATTAGCCAAAGCACCACTTGGTTCCTCTATGATGGTTGGGCTCTCCTTTATGAGAGAAAAGAATCTGGAATTAATGACTCCATGGGAGTCGCTCCTGCGATACTGGAGCGCTTCTACACCTGGGGAGCTAATGACGACGGAGAGACCTCTGGAATTGGCGATAATTCTGCTCTGATTAGCTATAGAGAAGTGCAAGGAAATATTTCTGAAGTATATTTACCTGTGTATGATGTTCTTAATAATGTCACCGCTCTTGTAGCAAAGAGTAATAACGCAGTCGTTGCTCAGTATCAGTATGGGCCCTATGGTGAACTAGTCGCTTCTTCAGGTGTCAAAGCTACTTCCAATCCTTGGCGATATAGAGCTAGATACTATGATGCAGAGACAGAACTCTATTACTTCGGTCACCGATATTACGAAGCTAATCTGGGCACATGGCTAAGCCCTGAACCTCTTGGGCAGTTAGTAGGTGTTAATCTCTATGCTTACTGTAAGAATGATCCTGTAAATAAAACAGACTTCCTAGGCCTAGCCCCAGTTACCAATGATCGAGCCATCGAACTAGAAAAAGAAATTCTTCAGAGTATAATCTCTATTCATCAAGATAGTAAAAGGATCTATAAATATAGTGGCAGCTCGATTCGAGCAGGTATTAATAAAAGTATTCAGGCTCAGCGGAAACAACTGGCTGACCTACAGCTTGAACTCACAGAGGGGAGGGCCGCTGTAGATAAGCTAAGAGCGGATGCTCGTAATGCGCAAGAGCAGATAAAACTTAAAAGAGCTAAGGATATACATGATCTAGTCACATTTAAATCTTCTCCATTTTCTAATGACTTTGTCAAATCATCCTATGCCGCTGTCGCTGACACTCTCGTTGATGGTGCCTATCAGTTCGGTAAAGGGACAGTTTTACTGACTACCTTGGCACTAGATCATACTGTAGGTCGAATTGGTAATAATGGTGAAGCATCAGACGTAACTGGTTCTCTCAATAATCACTATTTCGATGATAATTATAAACCTGTTCAATACCATGAGCTATGGGAAATTAACGACCAGCAAACATACAATACGGTTTCTAAAGTTACAGAAGTTGGTTTGTTTGTCGCCGGTTTACCGTTCCCTCAGACATGGGGGGCAAAGGCTGTAACAGCTCTAAAATATGCAGCAAAAGCCATAAGAGTAAGTGCCACATCAGCTCGAAGGCTTACTCTCAAACAAGTGAGTAGATTAAAAAGGGGACTGAGAGGTGCCCCAAATACGGGAGGTGAAAGTTATCTTTATAGAGGAACAACACGTGAGTTCAAAGGGAGTTTGGATGAGTCATTTACGTCTACAGATCCCGGAGTAGCATATGCGTATGCATTACAAGCTCAGAGACAATACGGAGGGACTGGAATTATTTATGCAATTCCTCAAAGTAAGGTAGCTGGAAAAGTTTTAGATTCTCCGTTCTCGCTTCCTCATGATTTGGAAAAGGTTTTAGATATTAACCCGAGTGCAATTCCTGGAATCTCATCTCGTTCGTTATCTCTAGATGAGGCTAGTGGCTTTTTGAAAAAGTCTGGAATTCATTATGATCCTAATGTCTCGGATTTGCCGAGCTTAGATCAAAGTCTACGTTTTAGATTACAAGATGGTAATTCAGCTACTCAATCTCAACTGAAAGGATTTAACGGCCTACTAGGATTATGATTACAGGGGAGTTCACATACGATAGCGTAAGAGATATAAATGGTGTTTCATTCTATTTAGGAAGGTGTATTTCTGGAGATATAAAAATCAGTGATACACTATATGATGAAAAAGATAATCCAATTATTCAAGTTATTGAGATACATCAAATTAATAGAAAAGTAGACAAGTTGCCCAAAGGAATGACAGGTGGGTTAATTGTGAAGCGTTTAGACAAAGAGAATAATATTCTGGTGTCAGGGGTTACCTTTACTGCTAAAAACATATAGTGGATGTAGGCTATAAACGCTCAAGTATAACTTTTCTCCTGTAGCTGGTCAGGTCCGTGAATAGTAAAGATGTTAGGCATGATTAAGAGCCAACTGCTACGCTGCGGAGTCAAACGCAAGTTCGAGGGGTTTTGGGTATCAAACGGTTCCCAGCCCCCACAACTACCGCTAGATTCTGATAACGTTCGCACAATGTGGAGTAGATGGGTCGTCATTGCTCAGTCCGCACCGCCATCGCATTACTTACATTGTGCGGAAGTTATCACTAGCAGGATTCGTGGGGGCTTGATACGGTGCAGCCTGCGGGCTGCAAGACTCCGACCGCAGAACCACTTTCGCCTTGCTCCAGCTCAGGCTCCAGTCGGGAAAAGTTTTTTCCCTCCTCCCTCCAGCCTTCGCTCCGCTCACCCTAATGCTAGAGCTTAACGGCTACAGTGCAGCCATCCGCACCACCGCCTCGCAGCCGTGAGACAAGCTCACCGCTACTACGTTGCCCATCGTGGTGCTTCCAGCACATTCTTTTTTTAGCCGCATCGAAGTGGCTCTGAATGGTGCTCGGGTGGCTGAGTCCTGGTATCGGAGTTCATTGCCTTGCACTTGCCGCCTTCAGTCGCTGGGCTGTAAAGTGCTGTCCTCGTCGTCGCCCGAATAAAAAAGGCCTGTCCCTTTATGGAGAAAGATCTTGTCCTTTGTTTCATAATTTGTTAATAAAGAACAATGAGGATGAAACGCGAATTACAACTCATTCCTGACCATGAGTCTCGGGCGGGGATTTACCATGTTACTAGTAGGGCAGTGTGGAAAACGTTCATCTTTGATTCTGCTGGAAAGGAGTTTCTCAGACAAACGATGCGAAACTATGAGGTGTTCTGTGGAGTCAGAGTGTTAACGTTTTGTCTGATGAGTAATCATATTCATATCCTGGTAGAGGTGCCACCAAAGCAAGATGCTGAGGCCTTGCTTGATGCGCCTGATGAGGAGTTCTTTAAGCGCCTAGGTCCTATCTATTCCGTTGATTTTGTGGAGCAGATGAGAATGCTTGTAGAGAAGACCCGTGAAGATGGGATAGAAGGTGATAAACAAGGACTAACGAATGATGAAGGTGTTTCTGCAGGAGTTTTAGCGGATCGCTATATTCGTAGCTTGAAAGAGAAGTATACTACGAGAATGTGTGACCTGAGTGAATTTATAAAGTCGATCAAACAACGCTTCACACAGTGGTATAATACTGAGAACAGCACTAAGGGAACACTGTGGGAGGGGCGCTTCAAAAGCGAGCTGGTGGAGAGTGGTTATGCTGCTCAGACAGTGGCTGCTTATATAGATCTTAATCCTCTGAGAGCAGGTATGGTCGACGATCCTAAAGATTATCGCTGGTGTGGATATAGTGAAGCGATTGCAGGGAAAAAAGAAGCCCAGCTTGGTTTGCTCAATGTGATGCAGGGTGTTGAAAATGTTGCTCCTAATATGGAATTGCTCGGACGCCTATCAAAGGAGTGGAATCAAGTGATGAACGATTACCGAATGGTGCTGGCAGTGGATGGGATCGCTGCTGAGCAGGGTGGGGCACCAGTGCGGGGAGAAAGTAACTCTAAGCGCAGCAAGAAGCGTAGAGGCTACAGTAGAGAGGCTTCTGAGAAGATACTGGAGGCTGGAGGCAAGCTGACTAGAGCTGAAATGTTACGTTGCCGAGTGCGTTACTTCAGCGATGGGGTTGTGTTGGGAAGCAAAGAGTTTGTGAACTCATTCTACAAAAATATGAAAGCCAAAGCCCAAAGCATGCCGAACTATCAAGGTCAGTATGAGAAGAGAGAGACGGGAGCTAGAAAACTGCGGCAACTATGTTCCGAGTCGCTCTTCAGTATGCGGGATCTACAGAAGGATGAGATAAAATAATTTCATCAACCCCTATCTCCTAAATACTCTCTACTAACTACTAACTACTGCCTTCTAATACTCTTCAACTGGGCTGCGTTTTTCGCCGCTGTAGTCTTCGGTGGTTCTGGCGGCTTCTTCGCCTAGGGTGTC
>CAKZNV010000067.1 GCA_937132085.1 uncultured Rubritalea sp.
ACAGTCTGTGCCTTCGGTGAAGCATCATCATGGCCAGTAGAAGCAATCATTTCTAAGTTCAGAGACGAGCTAGTAGCAGAAACCAGCGAGAACAACGAAAGACTTTCTAAAGAGCAGCTCCAGAGAGAGATGTTTTTAAGTAAGTAAACTTACGAAGCAAGAAGCATGGAGCGAGAAGCTCTGAAAACAATATTTAAACTTTAAAGAAATTGGAACCAGCTAAGACATACAGAGACTTACAAGTTTGGCAAAATGCTCATGCATTTGCTATGGAAGTCTATGCTCTTACAAAACTTTTTCCTAAAGATGAATTATTCGGCCTCACCTCTCAATTGAGAAGAGCAGCAGTAAGTATTCCATCAAACATAGCAGAAGGCTTTTCTCGCTGGTCAGCTAAAGAAAAAGTTAGATTTTATAATATATCCGAAGGTTCTCTAGCAGAAACAGGCTATCAGCTATACCTCGCTCAAGAACTAGGTTATGCAGACACGAATAATGCATCTAATCTAGGTCGCAAAGTCAAAGCCCAGCTGACAAACTACATCAAATCAATCCGTCTCGACTAATCAGCTCCCCGCTTCCCGCTCCCAGTGCGAAGCACCGCTTCCAAAAGCAAAGCTTTTAAAAACACAAGTAAATGCCAAATCCATATCAATCACCAGAAACTACACAAGCACCGGTTCTGCCTCCTGGCACACCTCCGGCACTTAGACAGATTCTGTTTTCTATGAAAGGTAGAATTCCTAGAAGAGCCTACTGGCTGTTCTCTGTTGTGGCTGGCGTATTGATGTTTATTGCTACTTTCGCCATCGGTCTATTCTTAACATTTCTAAGTTCTGTTCCAATAAACTCGACAGTTATAATTATGAATATTGCTCCTATCCTCTCGATTTTTGTTATCTGGATCAGCCTATGCCTCGGAGCAAAACGCTGTCATGATCACGACAAATCTGCTTGGTGGATGCTGATTCCAGTCTACGGATTTATCCTAGTCGGCTTTCTAAGAGGAACAGTAGGACCTAACAAATATGGACAAGATCCTACCTAGTAATACAAACAATTTTAAAATAACACCTTTCAACTAATCATTTCCACAATGAGCGATACAACACCAACTAAACTACTTCCTAAAGACGAGGCCGCTGAAAAAGGCCTTGTGAATGTTCAGATCGATGGCAACTGGATACAGGTGCCACGCGGCACTCGTATGATCGAGGCCTGCAAGATCGCTGAAAAGGAAGTTCCTCACTACTGCTACCACCCTAAGCTAAGCTCTCCGGGTAACTGCCGCATGTGTCTAGTGCAGATGGGAATGCCACCACGTCCAGCACCGGGTGCAGATCCAGTCTATGGTGATGATGGTTTTCAGGAAATTGGTTGGATGCCTCGCCCAGTAATCGCTTGTGCGAACACAGTCGGTGAGAACATGGGAATCAGAACTACTGGTGATCTGGTAGAGAAGACACGTGAAGGTGTGATGGAGTTTCTCCTCATCAACCACCCTCTCGACTGCCCTATCTGTGACCAAGCTGGCGAATGTTCACTGCAAGAATTTTCCGTCGAACACGGTCGTGGACAATCACGATTCGTCGAAGACAAAGTAAAGAAGCCTAAGAATGTAGACATCGGACCTCGTATCAATCTCGATGACGAACGCTGCATCATGTGCTCACGTTGTATCCGCTTCATGGATGAAGTAGCTGACGATCCAGTCCTCGGATTCTCTGAGCGTGGCACTCACACTACTGTGACCTGTCACCCAGACAGAAAGCTCGATTCTAACTACGGAATGAACACTGTGGACCTTTGTCCAGTAGGTGCTCTTACTTCTAAAGACTTCCGTTTCCAGATGAGAGTCTGGTTCCTCAAGGAAACTCCATCCATCGATGTGAACTGCGGAACTGGCTGTAACACGACAGTATGGACTCGTGGCAATAAAGTTTACCGAGTGACTCCACGTAGAAACGATGACGTCAACTCAGAGTGGATGCCAGATTCACACCGTCTCTCATTCCACAACACACAAGGTGATGACCGCCTCACTGATCCAATGATCAAGGTAGAAGGAAAGCACGAGATCACTGATTGGAATAACGCACTTACAGCTTCAGCAGATGCTCTCAAGCAATTCGAATCTAACGAGATCGCAATCATCGCATCAGCTCGCCTGACTAACGAAGAACTATTCCTAACACAAGGCCTCGCAGCTACGCTAGAAACCTCCAATGTAGCGACAGTTGAACGCATCGGTGAAGCTGACGGTAAACTCATCTCAGCTGATAGAAACCCTAACACTAACGGAGCAAAGCTCATCTTAGGTGACTCAGTCAGCAAGCTAAACGACATCAAGTCTGGTCTACAAAACGGCAGCATCAAAGCTCTCGTAGTTTTAGGCGAAGACCTCTTCGAAGCCGCTGGATTCACTCACGATGAATTAGCAGGAGCTGAACTCATCATTTCTAGTCATACTCTAGCTAACAAGACAGCACACATCAGTGACATCGTCCTCCCAGGAGCGGCATTCACTGAGAAACGTGGTAGTATGGTTAACGTAACTGGAAGACTTCAGAAACTCAACCAAGCGGTTCAGCCACTCGGCAACGCACACGAAGACTGGGAACTCATCCGTGACCTCATTCTAGCCATCACTGGTGAGAAGAATGACATGTTCATGATCGAAGACGTTCTGAAACATATCAGCACTAACATCACAGAGTTCAACGGCATCACATTCTCAAAAATAGGTAACCAAGGTCTACCAATCCTAGAAACCGGCGTAGAAATCCCACTCCTCACTAAAGAACGTGAAAGAGCAGAAGCAGGAATCATAGTAGGATAGTTTTTTGACAGAATTTACAAAATTAACAGAATTAATATGAAAACAGATGAAACATCTCCGAACTATGACATTGCAGGCCAGATAATTGGCTGTGCTATGGAAGTTCATCGTGAGATGGGTCATGGTTTCAATGAAGCTGTTTATCAAAACGCTTTAGCAATAGAACTTAGGGATCAAGGATTCACTGTTGTATTAGAGAAAAAAATCAAAGTTTATTACAAAGGACATGTAGTTGGGAATTACTCAGCCGATGTTTTCGTTAACGAACTTATCATATTAGAATTAAAATCAATTAGAACACTAGCACCAGAGCACGAAGTGCAACTGGTAAACTATCTCACCGCCACTGGAGTATCCCAAGGACTTCTAATTAATTTCGGAGCAACTAGCCTCGAATTTAAGAAAAAATTTAAAGATTATATAAAACCAAATAATTAACACTCAAGCTTAGCAAAATTCTGTAAATTCTGTTAATTCTGTCCAATATAAAAATCACATGGAAGCACTCATACCATATATCATAATTCTCGCTAAAGTCATCGGTCTTACCTTTGTCCTTACGCTACCGATCATTGCCTATTCAGTTTATGCCGAGCGTCGTTTTGCGGCTATCATTCAGGATCGAGTTGGTCCTAACAGAACAGGTATTCCGCTTACTATCTTCGGATGTAAGAAGGATATTAGCTTCTTCGGTCTACTCCAGCCACTCGCTGACGGACTTAAATTCATTCTTAAGGAAGACTTCGTTCCTTCTCATGTGAACAAGTTCTTCTTCTGGCTCGCTCCTGCTCTAACAATGGTTCCAGCGCTTGTGACACTTTCAGTAGTGCCATTTGGTTCTGAGCTATTTGGTGAGAAGCTCGTGATTGCAGACGTTTCTGTTGGACCACTTCTTGTCTTCGCTATTGCTTCACTTTCAGTCTATGGAATCACCTTCGCTGGTTGGGCATCTAATAACAAATACTCATTCTTCGGTGGTGTTCGTTCATGTGCGCAGATGATTTCTTACGAGATCGCTCTCGGCCTCTCAGTCATCCCAGTGCTCATGCACTTCGGTGATCTTAATCTCTCTAACATCGTTGCTGATCAAGCAGCTAATGGTTGGCTCATCCTCCCACTATGGGGCGAAGGCCTTACCACCGAGCGTATGCTTCTGTGGATTCCGATGATTATTTCCTTCTTCATCTTCACCATCTCTATCTTCGCAGAGACAAACCGTATGCCGTTTGACCTTCCTGAGTGTGAGACTGAGCTAGTTGGTGGTTATCACACTGAGTATTCTTCTATGAAATTTGCCCTCTTCTTCCTCGGAGAGTATGCGGCAATGATCGTAGGTTCTGCACTGATCGTGACTCTCTTCCTCGGTGGTTGGTCAGTAGGATTCGGTGCCGATGCTTGGGTAGTCAGCACATTCGGTGACTGGGCCGGACTCATCCACCTTGGTGTCTTCCTTGTGAAGCTGGTAGCATTCATCCTCTTCTTCATCCTGATCCGCTGGACAGTTCCACGTTTCAGATACGATCAGCTTATGAAACTAGGTTGGGTTGTATTCTTCGAAGTTGCACTTATCAACATCCTTATCACAGCCGTCATCATGGCAGCTCCACCAATGCTTGAGCGTGGAGAAACTGGTGCGGTAGCCGCACTCATTATCGGTGTAGTTGTCTTCTCAGCGCTGATGTTCTACATCGCTAAATCTCTCGACCGTATGCTCTCATCTGACAAATCGACCACTGTAGCAGGAGCAGACACTAATTCATAATTTCATAAATCACACAACATCATGGCTAAAGTAACAAAACTACAGCGTCCCAAGCTAAGCAAGACTGACGAGTTGTATCTCGTTGGCATTTTCAAAGGCACGCTTGTCACGCTAAAGCACGCTTTCAAATCCGTCATGGGTAAATCACGTGGTGCTGATTCGCTCAATTCATCTGGTCTCGGTATCACGATGCAGTATCCAGAGGAAAAGTGGGATGACCATCTCCCTGAATACTACCGTGGAGCTCCAGCACTCGTTACTGACGAGCAAGACCGTGAGCGCTGTGTTTCTTGCCAGCTCTGCGAATTCATCTGTCCACCTAAGGCGATCAAGATTGTCCCAGGTGAAATCCCAGAAGGAGACGAGTGGGAAAAAGTGGAGAAGCGTCCACAGGAATTCGAAATCGACATGATCCGCTGTATCTTCTGCGGACTCTGTGAAGAAGTCTGTCCTGAACAAGCTATCTACCTAAGAAAAGACTACGCCATCACAGGCACAAGCCGTGAGGAAATGGTCCACAAGAAAGACAGACTCTACGAAATCGGCGGCAAACGCGTCGGCCTCGTAAACAAATGGAATGATCTGAAGTAATTTCAAATCGCCAATATCAAATTTCAAATAACTAATACACATGCCTAGCCCATTATTTTACATCTTCGCCATCCTCATGCTTGCAGGAGGCGTATGCGTTGTTTCACTTAAGAATCCAGTTTCCTCAGCAATGGGAATGATTTTATCTTTCGTTGGAATCGCAGCACTTCTCATCGGTCTCAATGCTTACTTCGTAGGAACTCTTCAGGTTCTCGTCTATGCAGGTGCTATCATGGTGTTGTTTATCTTCATCATCATGTTGCTCGACCTTAAGAAGGAAGAGAACAAGACGACTAAATACTCCACTATCGCAGCTGGTGTGTTTGTTCCCCTACTCTTCGTCCTTATCATGGTGCCTGTTCTAAACAGCGTCGATAAAGACTTCACTAAGCTAGATCTCAAGGCAGCTGAAGCGTCACTTCCAGATACCATTTCTAAATACGACGAAGAAGCTGGCACTAAAGACAGTAAGATCAGAACTTCACTCAAGGCTGGAACACTTCCAGATGTGAACCTCATCGGTCAGAGTCTCTTCACTGAGTATAACTTCCCGCTTCAGGTGGTAGGAGTTCTCCTACTCGTATCTACAGTAGGCTGTGTGGCTCTCTCTAAGAAGCTCCACGGTGGCTCAGCTCCAGCTACCGACACTAGAATGGCCAAGACACTCGCTAAATCGGAGGACATTCCTAAAGTCCTTCCCCGTGACTAGTCAGCATCACAAATCACAAATTCCCAATCTCAAATCACATCCACATGCCTACTGCATCACTCACAGAATACTTGTTCTTCTCAGGACTACTTTTCGCCATCGGACTCTCCGGTGTCATTATTCGCCGCAACATCATCGTCATCTTCATGTGCCTAGAGCTCATGCTAGCTGCCGCATCACTCACACTAGTGGCTTTCACTCGTGCGAATACTGGCGACACGAATCTTCCTGACTACGATGGACAAATGCTCGTCTTCTTCATCATCACCGTGGCTGCAGCAGAAGTTGCAGTCGGACTAGCCATCATCGTAGCTCTCTACCGAGCTCGTAAAACGACCAGCACAGACGACCTCACAGCTCTTAAGAATTAAAACAAAGTATCAAGTTTCAAGAAATAAAGTTTCAAGTATGTCCTACCAATCATTCGAAAATCTAGAAGTATGGAAACGCTCATGCCGACTATCTCTCGAAGTAATGGAACAACTCATCAACTGTAAAAACTACCCTTTAAAAGATCAAATGACACGAGCTTCAATATCAATTCCTTCAAATATAGCAGAAGGTCAAGAACGAGATTATCCTCAGGATTTCATCCGATTTCTTAGAATTGCAAAAGGCTCATGTGGAGAACTTAGAACCCAACTATACCTAGCTATCAAATCAAACAATATAACATCTTCAATCGGCACTAAATTCATCGCAGAGACAAAAGAAATTTCTTCCATGCTCCAAGGTCTAATACGCAGTATCCAAGCCGCTTGAAACTTAACACTTTAAACTTCCAACTATAATATGAATCCTCTTTGGTTACTCTTTATTCTTCCGCTACTTAGTGCGGCGGTTATTCACTTTGCTCTCAAGCAGAAGTTTGCCTCTATCGCAGCTATTCTCGGAACTGTCTCTACTGGCGTTACTCTTGTCCTCGCTATACTATGGCTTAATGGCTCCTTTACTGTGCCAGCTAATTTCGACTGGATCAACGTAGGCGACTTCAACCCTGAGATCGGAATGCTCGGCGACAAGCTCGCTAAAGGTATGATGATCGTGGTTTGTGGAATCGGCTTCCTCGTTCACGTCTTCTCACTCGGCTATATGAAGACAGACGAGTCTAAGGCTCGCTACTTTGGTAACCTTTCTCTCTTCATGTTCTCCATGACTGGTATCGTTCTTGCGAGTAACTTCGTGATGATGTTCATCTTCTGGGAGCTTGTAGGACTTTCTTCATATCTTCTCATCGGCCACTGGTATCAGAAGGCTTCAGCAGCGGAAGCAGCTAAGAAGGCATTCCTTTCTAACCGTATTGGTGACTTTGGTTTCCTCATCGGTATCCTCATGGTCAGCATCATGGCTGGCTCATTCGCCTTCGGTGAAATGAACGGAGCTGAGTTCATCTCATTCGGTCCTTGGCTAGCTGGCGCAGCAGTGCTTCTCGTGTTCTGTGGAGCTATTGGTAAATCAGCTCAGCTACCTCTTCATATCTGGCTTCCAGATGCGATGGAAGGCCCTACACCAGTATCAGCTCTTATCCACGCAGCGACAATGGTTGCAGCTGGTGTTTACATGATGGCTAGATTCTTCTTCAGTATCGGTGGTGAAGAATTAGCAATCCTCAAGGATATTCCAATGGTTCAAGTCATCGCTTGGATCGGTGCGATCACTTCACTAGTAGCAGCTCTCATGGCTACTCAGCAGAATGACATTAAGAAGATCCTCGCTTACTCCACACTTTCACAGCTCGGCTACATGGTAATGGCAGTTGGACTCCTAGCACCAGATGCAGGAATGTTCCACCTCTACACACATGCTTGGTTCAAGGCTCTCCTCTTCCTCGGTTCAGGTGCAGTCATCTACGCATGCCACCACGAGCAGGACATCTGGAAAATGGGTGGTCTTCTCAAGAAGATGCCGATCACAGCGATCACATTCATCATCGGAACACTCGCTCTAACAGCAGTTCCATTCACCTCAGGTTTCTATTCTAAAGAAGGAATTCTCCATGCAGCTCACGACAAGCCAGGTCTTTTCTGGATCGCAGTGTTCGTAGCGATGCTTACTACATTCTACATGTTCCGCCTAATCTTCGTAGCATTCCTCGGAGATCCTAAGCACAAGCACGCTGAAGATGCTAAGGAAGTCTCACCAATCATGTGGGCGCCACTAGCTCTACTTGCTATCATGGCACTTGCTTCACCATTCTTAGTGCAGCTTATCCCAGCTAGAGAATCATTCACACCAGACACAGCGTTTCACTTTAACGATGTTACCTACGCTTCTATCGGAGCGTTCCTAGTGGGTATTGCTCTCGCCTTCCTCCTCTACAAAGGAAAAGAAAGCGATCCACTGGCTAACAACAAGGTCATGAGAGTCTTTGCTAACAAGTTCTACATCGATGAGTTCTATGCAGGCATCGTGAAATGGTTCCAAGACATCTTGGCTGCTATCGTTCACTTCCTCGATGAATTCCTCATCAACGGAATGCTCGTAGGTGGCTTCACCAGACTCGCTCAAGGCACTGGCAACATCTTCCGCAAATACGCTCAGTCAGGAAATCTCCAACACTACGCATTCCTAAGCGGCGCAGGCATCCTCATCGTTATCTACCTCACAGTATTCGCAGGCTAAGCAATTTCAAATCTCAAATAACAAATTTCAAATCACTACACTCATGCTCCTAGCACTTATTCTCATACCCATCCTAGCCGCAGTAGGCATCTACTTCGGTGCTCCAGCTCGACTCACCGCTCTCGGTGCAGCCGTCGCTAACATCGTTGTCGCTATTATTGCGATCATGGCTAACAGCGTATTTAGCGTTGAAGTCATGTCATCACTTGAAATCAACCTTTCACTAGGTTTTGCTAAAGATGGTATCAGTATCGTGATGCTACTATTGGCTGTCATCGTTACCTTTGCAGCTGTATTCAGTGGCAGTGCTCCTGAAGGCCGTGAGAAGCTCTGGTTCTCCAGCATCCTGCTCATCTCTGCAGGTGCTATTGGCGCATTCATCTCACGTGACCTGTTCTTCTTCTTCGCATTCCACGAACTCGCTCTCATCCCTACTTTCCTCATGATCGGTATGCTCGGACGTGGCGACAGAAAAGAAGTGGCTTGGAAAACAACAATCTATCTAGCATTCGGCTCAATGGTTCTCCTTGTAGGATTACTCATGGTCGTCAATGACATTGGCTCATTCAGCATGGATGCACTAAGACCGATCGCGGCAGAACAACAAAACACAGTTGCTCTCCTACTCATCATCGGATTTGGAACTCTGGTTTCTCTCTTCCCATTCCACAGCTGGGCAGCTCCAGCCTACGCTTCCGCTCCAGCTCCTGTAGCGATGCTTCATGCTGGTGTGCTTAAGAAATTCGGACTCTACGGACTTATCGTAGTTGGCTACAAAGTCGCTCCTGACGGAATGGCTCATTGGCTACCACTTCTGCTCGTCCTTCTCCTCTGCAACATCATCTGGGTAGGTCTCATCACCATCAACCAAAAGCGTGTTGACCTCATGCTAGGTAACTCATCAGTCATGCACATGGGCTACATTTTCCTAGCCATCGCAGCACTAGTGGACAATGGCAGCAGCTTCGCTATGCAGGCAGCAGTGCTCCTCATGTTCGCTCACGGAATTTCTATCGCTATGTCATTCTGCCTCGCAGATCGTATCGAAGCCAAGACTGGCTCACTAGAACTCAACCAACTCGGCGGACTCGCGAAAGCAGCACCTACTCTAGCATTCCTATTCGGACTTGTAGGTATGGCATCTATCGGTCTTCCTGGTCTAGCTAACTTCGCTGGTGAGATTATGGTGTTCTTCTCAGGATTCGAAGGTTGGGAGCCAGCTGACGGACTTGGAGCAGTTCAGATTGCTACCATCATCGCTATTTGGGGAGTCGTTATCTCAGCTGTCTATATGCTCAGAGCATTCCGTCACATCTTCCAAGGTGATACTTCTAGCCGCACAGAAGATGCAACTGACCTCGGCGTCTGTGAAAAAATCCCAGCGATCCTGCTAGCAGTCATTCTCCTAGTAGTCGGTATTTATCCAAACTCTATTCTTCAGTTCCTACCATAATCCCCCTTCCAAACACACTTTCTAACAACTCATTCTACTCACTCTAATGCCAACCTATACTATAGAATTTCTCGTCGTCGGACTCGGCGTCTTCATGCTCCTTTGGGAAGCATTCGCGGCACCTAAGAACAAAGCCAAACTAGCACTCATCGGCGCTGCTGGACTCACTGTTGCTCTTGTCCTTCTCCTAATGAACATGTGCTGTGGATGTGGAATGGATGTTCCAGCGTGGATGTCTCGCTTCTACACTACTGAAGGCTATGCAATGTTCTTCAAGGCATTCGCTCTTGTCAGCACGATCATTGTCCTGCTTATGTCTTACGACTTCCGCAGCGTGCTGAATCGATACACAAGCAACGACAACTCATGCTCAAATACTGGTGAGTTCTACACTCTACCAATCTTCGCCTGTGCTGGTCTCATGTGGATGGCTTCAGCGACTGACCTAGTTTCTATCTTCGTCTCACTTGAGCTTGTTACCATCACCTTCTACATCATGGTTGCTTACATGCGCAGAAATGTTGGATCTCTCGAAGCTGGTGTAAAATACCTCATTCTCGGCGCCCTCTCTACTGGCTTCCTAGTTTATGGAATCGCCTGGCTCTATGGAGCAATGGGAACGACTGATCTCAAAGTGATCGCTGAAACTCTCAGCCCATCTTCAGGTTGGACAAATTACCCACCACTAGCTGAGTTTGCAGATCCAAGTAGACACTACGCTCTTCTCTTCGGACTATCACTCATCATCCTATCACTAGGATTCAAAGTAGGTGCAGCTCCTATGCAGCTGTGGATTCCTGATGTTTATCAAGGTGCCCCTACTCCTATCACAGCATTCCTTTCAGTGGCTTCTAAAGCAGCCGGATTCGGAGTCGCTATTGCTATCCTTACTCCCTTCATCAACTCTATCGAATATGGTGCTAAGGTTAAAATGATCCTAGTAGTGCTCGCCGCGGCAACTCTCCTCTACGGAAACCTCTCAGCACTCGCTCAGACTAACTTCAAGCGTCTACTCGCCTACTCATCCATCGCCCATGCTGGATTCATGATCATGGGAATGGCTGCTGGCGCAGTTGAGTTCGTGATGATCTATCTCGTGACTTACCTTATCATGACATTCGCCGCATTCTTCATCCTAGGACTAGTCAGAGTGCAGGACGACAGCGATGAGATCAGTGCATTCGATGGACTAGCAAAAAGAAACCCACACCTAGGCCTAGCGATGACTATCATCATGGCTGGCATGGCTGGAGTTCCACTTACAGCAGGATTCGTAGGTAAGCTCCTTATGTTCACAGCTGCGATCGGTTCAGTTCCAATGATCGTCATCATCATAGCGATCATCTCAGCTGCTGCTGGATTCTACTACTACTTCAAGATTATCAGAGCGATCTACTGGCACGTTCCTAAGACTGACAAGCCTCTCGAAGTCCCATGTATTTCTAAGATCGCAATCATCATTCTCACAGTAGCGACCATCCTAGTTGGCGTCATTCCGAACATTGCTGAGAACATTGTTAAGTTTTCTTTGTAACCGAATCCGATTTTAAAGCTAAGTAGGAATATGAGAACGATTCTTGTATTCCTATTTTTGTGTAGTGGCCTCACCCTTTTCTGTCTTTCTAAGAGTGATGTCAAAGTCGATAATATCACCTGGCAGAATGGTGACATCATTCTGACTAGCTCAGGTGGAACTCAAGGTGAAGCCGTCAAAGCTGCTACTAATTCCGAGTGGACACATACAGCTGTCATTTACCTAAAAGATGGTCAACCTATGGTGTTAGAAGCTGTTCAGCCAGTGCAGACACTTTCCTTACAGAAGTATCTAAATCGCTACGGTAAAAACCGTAAACACTCTTTCATGCGATTAAAAGACCCAAGCAAGCTCAAACCTGAATTCATGGCCAAAGCCAACACTTGGGCATCAAAACATCTCGGCAAAAACTACGACGGACGCTTCCAATGGTCTGACAAAACGATGTATTGCTCTGAGCTAGTCTGGAAAATCTACGACGAAGCCGCTGACATCCAGCTCTGCAAGATCAGACAAGTCAAAGACTATGATCTGAAGCATCCTAAAGTCGCAGCTCTAATCAAAAATCGCTTCGGATCAATTGATCGTCTCAAACTAGACGAAAAAATAGTAGCTCCATCAGACATCGCTGATTCAGAGCTACTAGAAGTAATTGAAGTGGATAAGTTGTAGGGATCTATCGGTTTCCTAGTCCACCTAGCTGGCCTTGACCTTCACCTGGACGAGGTCTGTTCCATGGAAGTTCTCCTTCACTAGATTGTGGACCTACTTGTTTTGGTAATTCAGGTAATGAACCACAAGAAGTTGTTCCAAGTGCCATCATTGCTGCTGTAGAAGCTAACGCCAGTGTGATCAATTTAGTGAATTTCATGTCGATAAATTGCACCAGATTATACGATGGCGCAACTCAAAATTTCAATCGATCCATCCGCCACTAACCAGCGAACATTATAGCGATCAATACGGCAACCATACTCCCGACCATCTTCATCATGATACGCTGGTCTAGGGTCTACTGCCAAAGTCTGCTCAATTAAGCGGCGCAATTTCACATCCTCTAAATCACAACTCCAGACTACTGGCATCAGCTCTGGAGCACCTGTGACAAATCCACCTTGAGCCTCTGGAACAGCATCGCAATATGGAATATACGGTTTGATATCATAGATCGGCGTTCCATCCACTAGATCCACTCCTTTGACATGAATCACTGGCCCAGCATCTGTGCTGAGCTCTATGTGATCTATTTCCACTACAGATAAGCCCAGTGAGTTAGGCCGAAATGGTGATCGAGTGGCAAACACACCTAGCTTTTCATTTCCACCTAATCTAGGCGGACGCACCAGCGCTTTGTTATTAACGCTAGATGCCTTGTGAAATTCGAAAATTAGCCACAAATGGCTAAATCCATCTAGACCTCTCAGCAAGTTTGGGTCTTGGTAATCCTCACAGAACTTCACCTTACCCCAAGCCTCAGGCACTACTCCAGATTGCCTAGGAGCGCCAAACTTCTCTTGATAGCATGTCTCTATCCAGCCGATTTGGCGTAATTCCATAACCTTTGAGCTTATCAGCCTTAATTATTAATGAGCTGTTGGTCGATCAGGAACCATATCGCTATCGCTAGGATCAAGGCTGCTATCTTCGCTATCCAGTTCGTCGTCAGTGATTTCTTTGTCATTATCTTCTTCTTTTTGTTCGTCAGGGACGAATATTTGCTCCAATCGTTCTTTAAAGTCTGCGTCACTTAAGTTTCTCTCCATCTCACCATTCAGGGCGATCGAGATAGTGCCAGTTTCTTCACTGACAATCACTGCCACAGCATCAGTTTCTTCTGAAATCCCCATGGCTGCTCGGTGTCTAAGGCCTAGAGTCCTATCTGACATTTCATTTCTGCTAAGAGGAAATACACAACCAGCCGCCGCTAATCTACCCTTAGAAATCGTCACTCCACCATCGTGAAGAGCTGTCATTGGGTAGAAAATAGTCATCGCTAGTTCAGTAGAAAACTCTGCATCTACCTTTACTCCGTTATCAGCATATTCCTTTAAACTGATCTCACGCTCTAGAGCTATCAATGCCCCGATACGTTTATGCGAAAGCCCCATAACTGCTTCAGCGAGTTCTTCAGTGAACTCAAGCTTCTGCACTTTAGAGAAAGAAAATAGTCTCGTGCTGCCGAGTCTCGCAAGCACCTGTCTAAGCTCTGACTGGAAAATAATCACCAAGGCAAAAGCAATACCGAGCGCTGAACGCAATAGAATCCATGCAATGACTTTCAACTGGAAAATATAAGCAATCGTAATGACTACTGCCAGAATCATTACTAGTCCCACAAAGATCCTTGCACCACGTGTTGACTTAAACACACGATACAGCTGATAAAGACCTATCCACAGGATAAGTATTTCAACCCCTGACCTCCAATGCTCTATGATAAAATCCATCATTCGCATGCACCCTAACAGAATCAATCAGCTGTGGTAAAGCAAATAGTAGAAAAGCAAATGATGATGCCAAACATAAATCTGTCTTCTCAGAGATCTACAAGCTCCTTGACCAAGCGGACTTTCACTGCTTCATTGAAGCCATCACTAGACCGACCATGTCATTCGTAGAAACATACAACCAACTCGCTGAGCAAAAGTCTCCATTATTGCAGAAGTTTGAGAGACTGATCTCCCCTGCTAGCTCTAGCCAGCTCGAAGCGATGGCTGAGAAAAGCCAGCTCCTCACTCAGCAGAATTTCGGCAAGACAATGCGACTATTCGCTCCTCTCTATGTCTCTAATGAATGCGTCAATAA
>CAKZNV010000068.1 GCA_937132085.1 uncultured Rubritalea sp.
TACAGATTCTCAATTCTGAATACCACTGGGTCTGAATTCACGCAATCGAGTTCCATGGTCTTCTTCAGTGTGGCTTTTAGTTTACCAAATGCACAGGTGTGGAGTCTGAAAACCATGTCGACAAAGTCTTTATCTGGGTTTTCAGGATCTATCGGTGAGTGAGTTCCTGAGATACCTACGCCGTCATTTGCTAACACGTTGGCGATTTCTGCAATCACTCCAGGGCGGTCAGTTACATCGAATCTTACGTAATAAGGAGTCTCTGTTTCGTTGATGTCTTTCACTGCGCCAGAAGCTGTATATGGCAGGAAACCACGGTGGCCAGATGTTCCAGTGAATGCGTGAGCAGCTTCTACTAGATCTCCTACTGCAGAGCTCGCTGTAGGTTCTTTACCTGCTCCTCGGCCATAGAATAGAGCTTCGCCGGATGCGTCGCCTGTAACAGAGACAGCATTGAAGACGCCGTTCACACTAGAAAGAATGTGGCTTGCTGAAACAAAGGAAGGCTGAGTTCTGATCTCGATGCTGCCGTCATCGTGCTGGCGCACTACGGAAAGTAATTTCACTACGTAGCCGAGGCTTTTAGCGAATTCGATATCGATAGAGCGGACTCTCTCAATACCTCGAACGTAGACGTCTTTAGGGTCGATAGAGAAACCGTAAGCCAGTGTGGCTAGTAAAATTGCTTTATGCGCTGCATCCCATCCGTTGACATCGAGTGTCGGGTCAGACTCAGCGTAGCCAAGGTCTTGTGCTTCTTTTAGAGCTTCTGGGTAGGCGAGACCTGCGTCAGTCATACGCTCTAGGATGTAGTTCGATGTGCCATTGATGATTCCTGACATTGATTCGATTCTATTACCTACATAGGAATCCTGAACTGCCTTGATAACAGGGATTCCACCAGCAACAGCAGCTTCAAAGTGGATTGGTGTTTTGTGTTCTTTAGAGAGAGCGAATAGTTCTTTACCTCTTTCAGCAAGGAGTGCTTTGTTGCCGGTAACAACTGGCTTACCAAGCTTCAGAGCTGCGGCAACGATGTCGAATGCTGTGGTAGTTCCGCCGATAAGTTCGACTACGATATCAACCTCAGGGTGACTGACTACTTCATTCCAATCTGTAGTGAATAGCCCTGATGGGGCATCCTCCACACGCTTTTTAGCAATGTCACGGACAGCAGCCTTCTTGATCTCAAGTTTGAATTTATTCTGTGAACGATCTGTAATGAGTTGGCCATTTTTAACAAGCGTTTCCCATACACCAGTGCCAACAGTTCCGAAACCCACCATGCCAATACCAATGCTTTGTGGTTGTGAGTTCGAGTTGCTTGATGAGTTTTCTGGTGATGCTGCGTTTACGTCGGACATAGTGCTGGGAACTTAGGAGATTTCTCTGAAAGTAAAAGGGCGAAATGCATAATTCTTACATCTTTATTCGAATTTGGAACATGAGCCGCTAGCGTGATTATTGAAAATGATTATTGGATTGGATAGAAACTCAGATTACGCTGTGATTATGAAAAATCACTCTCTGTTGGTAGTGCTCATGCTATTTCAATTTTCCATATTAAGCGCTCAGGACAAAGTGGTTGAAGTTCTCGAAAATAGATTAGCAAAAGAGGCTTCGCCCTATCTTCGTCAGCACGCTAAAAATCCAGTGAATTGGTATCCATGGGGGAAAGGAGCATTCGATAAAGCAAAGAAGGAAAACAAACCCATTCTACTAAGCATCGGTTACTCCACTTGTCATTGGTGTCATGTGATGGAACGTGAGACTTTTGAAGATAAGAAAATAGCTAAGTTCCTCAATGAAAACTTCGTGTCGATCAAGTTGGATCGTGAAGAGCGTCCAGATATCGATAAAATCTATATGACCAGCTATAGTGTCATGAGCGGTCAAAATGGGGGCTGGCCACTTAATGTGTTTCTTACTCCTGATTTAAAGATGTTCTACGGAGGGACTTACTTTCCAGCTAGGAATAAAGGACAGCAGGTTGGTTTCGAGTCAGTGCTGCAGCAATTAGATGAGGCTTGGAAAAACGATAATAAAGGAGTGCTACAAACAGCTGATGGTCTCAACAAGCATATGACAACAGCTTTATCGGCACGTGTGGCTGATACTGAAGTGGTTCCTCGAACTGTGCTTGATAAAGCAACAGAACAAATGATGAGTAATGCTGATAAGGAAAACGGAGGGTGGGGGGATCAATCGAAATTCCCAATGCCGTCACACTTGAGGTTTCTGTTGCTGAGCTGGAGGCATAGTGGTGATGTGGAATTACTGGATTTCGTAAAACTCACTGCTAACAGAATAATCCAAGGCGGGATTCATGATCATATTGGTGGAGGATTCCATCGTTACACGGTTGATAATCAGTGGTTAGTTCCGCATTTTGAGAAGATGCTCTACGATCAAGCTCAGCTACTCGAAGTCTTTCTAGACCTCTATCAGATCACCAATGATGATAAATACAAGTTAGCTGCGCAAAGTGTCGCTGACTACATAGTCAGCAATTTGCAGTCAGAAGATGGTGGTTACTTTTGTGCGCAAGATGCTCAGAGCGAAGGTAAAGAAGGGAAGTTTTACTGCTGGACGCTAGCTGAACTCAAGGACTTACTAGATTATGCGGAGCTTGCTGCAGTGGAGAAACATTTTGGAATTACTAGGAAAGGAAACTTCTATGATTACTCAGATCCTGAGGCGCTGAAAAATCAAAACATCCTCTCACTAGTGAATGGATTTTATAAAGGTGGCGATAAGATTCTCGATCAAGCGATTGTAAAAATGAAACAGGCCAGATCTAAGCGTGACCCACCTATGACGGATAAGAAAGTGTTGTCTTCGTGGAATGGGATGATGATCCCAGCGATGATGAGAGCTGGAATTCTATTAGATGAGCCTCGTTACGTTAAAAGTGCCAATGAGTCCTATGAATTTGTCTATAAGGTGCTCTGGGATCAGAAGACCAAGAGGCTGACGCATCGCTATTTTAATACAAAGCACAGTAATGGTGCAGGAATCACAAAAGATGTTTCACAGCAATCCGAGAGTTATCTACAGATGCTAAGAGCTGCTAGACTGATGTATGAATACACACTAGATGATAAGGCTCTAGCCTGGGCTATCGAACTAGCTGATCAAAGCGTGGAGCTATTCTACGATAAAAAACAGGGTGGTTTTTATAGCTCTCCAGAAAGAGATGATGTCATCATACGTCTCAAAGGTGATTATGATGGAGCAATTCCGACTGCTAGCTCGACTGCGGTCTTAGAATTTCTGAAGCTTCACGAGATCACAGGTGTTGAGGGTTACCTACAGATCGCTGAGCAGACTTTAAAGTCTCACAAAGAAATCGCCACTCATCCTACATCGCTGAGCTACATGTTAGCTGGAGTTGATTATTACTATGGTGCCAAACAAAGGCTAATCGTCGCCGCCGCAAAAGAGGGGGATGTTCCGAAAATTGTATCTACTGTGCATCGTAAAATAAAGTGGCTTCCACACCTCACCATCATGGGGAACACCGGAAAAGTAGAGGCTTTTAATCTAGGGCTGAAGCCAGTAAATGAGAAAACAGCCTACTATTTCTGTGAAGGTAAATCATGCCAACTTCCGCAGACTGATCTAAGTGAAATGGAAGGTGTTAATAAATAGAATGACCTTGATGTTAGTCGGTTGTGATTAAATTTATTGTAATGTGTGTTTCATCCTCCAGCAACTGGAGGGATAAAAACGACCTCATCACCGTTATTTAAGAGTGTTTCCCAACTGGAAAAATCACCATTAATCGCCACCATGAGCTGCTTTCTCTTATGAGGGAATCTATGAGTGGATTTGACCTGTTCAAAAAGACCAGCAGGGGTCATTACTTTGGATTTCAGCGTCTCTGAATCACTTCCCGTAAGCTCTTTTAGCTGCGCAAAATATCTGAGATGAATCGTTTTCTCTACCTGAGCTCCTGTGATAATAGCCTCGATTTCGATCTTATCCGCTGGAGAATTAGCGTTCATTAAAGCTGCCGAGTTCGTTAG
>CAKZNV010000069.1 GCA_937132085.1 uncultured Rubritalea sp.
CTAACATTAAGCGTCAGCTAGACCCTTTTTTCTCACTGCTCCCCAGATGATGAATCCTACGCCGATGATGATCATGAAGAGGCTGAGGAACTGGCCCATGGTGAAGTTGCTACCTAGGAGATTAACATCTGCGATCTCAGGTTCACGGAAGTTCTCCATAGTGATACGGAAGATCGCGTAGAAGACGAAGAATAGTCCAGTGAGGATGCCGTGTGGCAGTCTAGGGAACTTGATACGGATGATGTAGAGAATGAGGAAGAGGCTGAGTCCTTCACCTGCGGCTTGGAATAGCTGAGATGGATAGCGAGGCTCTAGATAGGGTGTGATAGCATCACGGATTTGTTCTGAGTTGAGAGATGCTTCTGAGAAGTGTCCGTAGTGTCTTTCTGTTAAATTAGATGTATAGAGAGCTGGGTTAATAGTGCTAGCTAGCTCTGGGTCGATGGCGTTGATGTCTTGGAACAGGCTTTGCTGAGCGGCTAGAGTGTCTTCTTTGGATTTGAGGTCATCGCCTAGAGCATCTGGGAATTTCATCGCCCATGCGTGTGCTCTGTCGATTCTTCCGTAGAGTTCTCCATTGATGAAGTTCGCCAATCTGCCGAACATAATGCCTAGAGGCGCTACGACGCAGAGGCCGTCACCGAGGCCAGTCCATGAGAGTTTCTTCATGCGTGAATAGACAAAGGTGAAGATCATGAGGCCTAGTATGCCGCCATGAGACGCCATTCCGCCTTCCCAGACCTTGAAGAGCATGACCGGGTCAGCTACAAATTCATCCCACTGATAGACTAGAATGTTGCCAATACGACCACCGAGGAATACTCCGAATACTGCCGCCATAGTGATGAAATCGGCCGCCTTTTCTCCGGGGAGAACCCAGAGTTTTCTATCGCCAAGTCTCTTCAGCAGTAAGTAGCCGACTACGAATGCAAGCAGGTAAGCGAGGCCATACCAGCGGAGCTTGATAGCATCAGTGACTGAGAAAATGATAGGGTCGATATTATGGACGTAGGTAGCGATCACGGACGAATGCTAATCTAGGATCTCTGCATGTAAAGTGCGGAGATGATTCTAAAAATAGGCACAAAAAAACTGAGGCAAAGAAACCAATAGCTCTCTGCCCCAGTCGTGGTGAATTTCTTAATCTAGGGACTAGCTAGAGGCTGACATTTTCTTCCTTATTGATGTCGATAAACTCCGCACCAGTAGCGTCGATTGCATTTTTGACTGCTGATTGGTCGAGTTCTGTATCACTGCTGAGGTAGAGTTCTACCTGCTTGTTTACAAATGCTGTGGATACGTGATCCATTCCTTCTAAAGCCACACGGACTTTTTCTGCGGTTTTACTTCATCCAGTGCCTTTGAGATTGATGGTGTAGGCTGCGACTGGCTTAGAAATGACACCAGAGTCGAAGGAGACGAGTTCTAGACCTTTTTCCTCTAGCTGTGTCTTGATAGCAGCTTCATCAAGAGTGGTATTTTCACTTGTGAATACAGTGGCTCTCATGCCTGACAACTTTACTTTAGTGACTCCTGGCTGCTCTGATAGAACTGAACTAGTTCTAGTGCCGATGCCTCATCCCTTGCCAGAGACTGTTACGATGTAGACTGGCACTGACTCAGCTTGAGCGTCAGTATTAGTTGGCGTTGCTGGTGTCAGCTTGGTTGCTTCTACGCTTGTGGTAGCTGGTTGTGCTGCATCAGTGTTGTCGCTTGTTGCCGAGTCCTTACAGGAAACGAACAGGCTTACTGAGGCACCCAGTGTTGTTAGTTGGATGATGTTTTTCAATTTCATAATAATGTATAGTGATACAGGTTATGATGGAAAATAGCACATATTCATATCCTGTCTAGCTAGAAGGAGTAACAAATTTCCGCAGAATATTTCTTCTCATGCCTAACGGTGGTTGCTAGAGTTTAGGGCTATGAAGCCGACTCAACATCATCTCAGGAAAATAGACTGCCATGTCCACATCGTGGGGGATGGTTCCTCTGGTAGTGGTTGTTGGTTTAAACTGGATGGTCTGTGGAAGAATTTTCTTGGTAAAATGATGATCAAGGGAATTGGTCTGCCTGCTTCAGCGATGGACGGTGGGCTGGATAAGCTCTACGTGGAAAATCTAGTGCAGCAGGTTCGTGAGAGTTCTCTAGATGCTGTCGTGGCGTTAGCTCAGGATGTTCCCTACTCAGACGATGGCATTTCACTAGAAGAAGATGCGCAGTTTTATGTGCCAAATGACTATGTGGCTGAGCTAGCTAGAGAACACCCTGAGTTGATCCCTGCATGCTCGATTCATCCTGGGAGACCAGATGCGATGGAGGAACTAGAGCGTTGTATCGCTAACAAGATGCCTGTGTTGAAGCTGCTGCCGAACTGTCTTAATGTGGACTATGATGATCGTCGATTCATTCCTTTTTGGGAGCGAGTGGCTGAAGCTGGGATGATTTTACTCTCACATACGGGTGGAGAAATGACGGTGAAGGTCTTCGATGCTAGCTTTGGAGATCCTCGTAAATTACGTATTCCGCTAGAATGTGGAGTGACTGTGATCGCAGCACACTCAGCGGGACGAAGCGGGATTTTCGATGCTGACTGGACGGAGCATTTGTTAGAAATGTTTGATAAATATCCTAATCTCTACGCTGATAATAGTGCGCTGTGTAGTATCAACCGAGCGAGAACGATCAAGCACATCGTCCCATCGAAAGTGCAACGTCGTCTCATCCATGGCAGTGATTATCCAGTGCCGATTTCTGGTCTGGGTCCTATGCTCATGGGCAGACTCGGTTTTGCAGACTATTGGTCCTGTGGTAAGATTAAGAATAACTTAGAGCACGACTATTCTCTCAAGAGATACATTGGCTTTACTGAAGCGTCATTTACTAGAATGGATGAGCTTTTGATAAAAGTAAGCAATTGATGTCGTATTAGTTAGACTGATCATGAGTAGAAGGAGGAAAAAGCCATCGAAGATATTAAAACCATTGCTACTAATCGCAATGGTTTCTCTTGGCTACTTCGCTTATGGGTTAAAAGAGATCCCTTCTCAGTCAGAAACGACTACTACAGACAGGGTGTCACTCAAGCCAGCTCTGCCTGACCCGATGGTGAAATTTCATTCAGAAGTGAAGCCTATACTTGAAACGTATTGCTTTGATTGTCATGGCGACGGGTCACATAAAGGCGGGCTAGATTTTGATGAATATCCTAATTTAGCAGCGATGGTAAATGACCGTGAAAAATGGTCTAAGGTGAAAGAGCATTTATCGCTCCAGCTGATGCCTCCTCTCGATGAAGATCAGCCAGAAATGAAGGAGAGGCTGAAACTGGTGAACTGGATCGATGGCGCAATTTTCCCTACTAATCCAGATGATCCCGATCCCGGATCTGTAGTGATGCGTAGGTTGAACAGGAACGAATATAGAAATACGATTAAAGATCTTTTAGGGGCTGAGCTGAAGGTAGAGACTCTTCTTCCTCTCGATGATACGGGTTATGGATTTGATACTATTGGCGAAGTGCACACAGTGTCTTCAGCTCATATAGAGAAGTATCTAAATGCCGCAGAGATAGCGCTAAATCAAGTGCTTGTCATTGGCGATCAGCCATTTGTTGAGCGCGAATATACTAGTGAGGACTTCTCTAAAGTGAAAAAATCAGGAGATAGCTTTCGTTTCAGCAGGAATGGTTTCTCATCACTCAAACCCAATTTAGCTAAAGGTAAATACAAGCTCGTTGTCCATGCTAGCTCTAGCCAAGCAGGCGATGATGAGGCTGTCATGGCGGTGAAAGTAAATAACAATGTGATCAAAAAATTCGTCATTGCTCACGGTGGTGGGGGAGATGGGCAAGTAGTAGTTTCTGAGCTGGCTCTCGATCTCAATAAAAGTAGCCAACTAGAGCTGGGGTTTATTAATGATTTCTATGATCCAGATAACCCCAATAAACGTCGAAGAGACCGCAATCTCTTTATCGAAGAGGTCAAACTCATCGGCCCAATAGACAAACCACGGCCAGAGAAATCAGCGAAGCATTTGGCGATCTTTCCGCAAAAAGCAGTGGGACAAAGCGAAGAAGATTACGCATTAGAAGTCTGGAAAAACTTTGCCCAAAGAGCATTTCGTAGACCTGTGACGCTAAAGGAGATACTTCCCTACAAGAACTTTTTGGAGCTGCCTAGTGATGAGTTAGATGAGAAGATCTTAGTGGGATTACAGGCGATGTTAATTTCGTCAGATTTTCTTTATATTCACAGCCCACCACAGAGCGCAAGTGGTGAGAAATCTCTACTCACTGAGCATGCTCTGGCGTCTCGCTTATCGTATTTCCTCTGGTCCACAATGCCTGATGAGGGACTGATGGATTTAGCCAATAAAGGTGAGCTACGTAACAATCTTACAGCAGAGATTGATCGTATGTTAGATGATCCTCGTAGTGAGCAGTTTGTGAAACATTTCTCTGGTCAGTGGCTCCAGTTACGTAGTCTCGATATTCACACTGCCGATGCTAAATTATTCCCAATGTGGAACAAGAAACTGCGCCAGTCAGCTGTCACCGAAACCGAGATGTTCCTAAGCCATCTACTAAAGAACGATCTCAGTGCCAAAGAATGCTTAGATGCGGATTACACCTTTATAAACCAAGATCTAGCCAAGCATTACGGGATTAAAGGCGTCAAAGGTGATCATTTTAGAAAGGTGAGTTTAACGGATAAAAGAAGAGGCGGATTACTGGGACAAGCGTCGATTTTAACTCTAACATCGAACCCTAACAGGACTTCGCCAGTGTTGCGAGGTAAGTGGATTTTAGAAAATATTCTAGGAACTCCACCGCCTCCACCTCCGGCTGATATTCCAGATTTACAGCCAGATGAAAAAGAGAATCTACATGCTAGTCTGAGATCACAGCTCGAACTACACCGTAAAAAAGCAGCCTGTGCATCCTGTCACAATCTCATGGATCCACTCGGCTTTGCATTAGAGAACTTCGATGCTGTGGGGCGCTGGAGAGAAAAGGAAAATGGTAACCTCATTGATAACCATGGAGTTCTGATCTCAGGTGAGAGCTTTAACGGTAGCGGAGAGCTAAAGTCTGTGCTATTATCTCATAAGGTAGAGCCGTTTATACGATGCCTTAGCGAGAAATTGCTCACTTACAGTATCGGCCGAGGCGTAGAGTATTATGATAAACCAGCTATCGATAAAATCCTCACAGAATCAGCTCAGAAAGACCATTCGCTCAGAGCTATTATTCATGCAGTTTGTGAAAGCGTGCCATTCCAGCAGACCCGAACTCAGTAACATTTAACAACCGATCATTATGCAACGTAGAACATTTCTCAGAGGCCTAGGAGCTACTATTTCATTGCCAGCAATGAGTTCACTAGCTGCACCAACGAAGCTAGGTTCTTCCGCCGCGGCAGCTCCACTGAGAATGGCGTTTCTCTATGTGCCAAATGGCGTTAATTTAGATCACTGGAAACCGAATGTCTCACAGGGAGCAGGTAAAGATTTCAAACTAGCCAGCTCACTGACATCACTAAATCCGTATCGTGAGGACCTGCAAATCATCGGCGGATTAGACCACGATAAAGCCAAAGCAAATGGCGATGGACCAGGTGATCACGCTCGTGCTAGTGCGACGTTCCTCACTGGCTGTCAGGCTAAGAAAACTGCTGGAGCAAACATACGTAATGGAGTCTCAGTGGATCAGCTAGCGGCTACTCATATAGGCCATAATACCAAGCTTTCATCGCTAGAACTCTCCACAGTAAGAGCGAGAATGTCTGGTTCTTGTGACTCGGGTTATTCATGTATTTACCAACATAATATCTCGTGGAGAGACGAGAACACCCCGATGCCAGCCGAGTATAATCCTCGCACCGCATTCGAGAAATTATTTGGTTCAGGAAATGCTGAGCAAGACGCAGCTAGACGTGCTCAACGCAAGTCGGTGTTAGACTTCGTCAGTGATCAATCTAAGAAACTCTCTGACAAAGCAAGTAAGCGAGACCAAGAAAAGCTCGATGAATATCTGACATCGATCCGAGAAGTAGAAGCTCGGATAGAGAAGGCGGAAAAGATGGGCAACCAATACCCAGAAGAGGCGATTCCCTCAGGAGTGCCACGTGGATACCAATCGCATATCCGCTCGATGTTCGACATCATGGCACTGGCATTTAAGACCGACAGCACAAGGGTAGCGAGTTTCATGCTCTCCAACGAAGGTTCTAACAGATCATTCCAAAACATCGGCGTCAGCGAAGGTCACCACTCACTCTCTCACCACAGGAAAAACCCATCTAAGCTAAAAGATATCGCTAAGATCGATACCTTCTATGCTCAGCAGCTAGCCTATTTCCTAGAGCAGCTAAAAGCCAGCCAGCTCAGCGACCAAGGCGAAGAAATGGGCAGTATCCTAGACAACACCATGATTCTCTACGGAAGCGCCATCGGTGACGGCAATGCTCACAATCACACCGACCTACCAATTATCCTAGCAGGCGGAGCCAAACACGGAATCCAAACCGGCCGACACGTAATAGCCCCAGACGGCACCCCAGTCACTAACCTCTACCTCTCTATGCTAGACAAAATGAACGTAAACGCCAAACGCATCGGCGACTCAACCGGGAAGTTTAGCATTTAAGATGTTATTGTTTCGCAATGCTCTAAGTGAATACGCAGATGTCTTCACAGTTATACTCGTAGGGATTGTGATTCTAGCTTATCTAAGACTAGACTGGGTGTTCTTAAAGCTAGCTGATCCCAAGAAAGCTAAGAAAAAGAAGAAGGATGACGAGAAGGATGTCTAACAATTAGCATTTAATATTTAGTATGTAGTCATTTGGCTATGTTGCTAAGTTCAATTCTTCTCACTGGTTTTAACAGCTGTTCCATAGGCGAGCATTTCTGACATGCCCTGCATGACCATGCTTGTTGTGTATCTTACATTGATGACGGCATCAGCTCCTAGCCTGCTGGCTTCAGCCGTCATGCGATCTAGTGCCTCTTTCCGAGCTTCGGCTAGCATTTCTGTGTAGCCTCTGATCTCTCCACCAAACAGGGTTTTAAATCCTGCTGCGATATCTCGGCCTACATGCTTCGCTCTAACAGTGTTGCCGCTAACGGCACCACAATGCTGAACAATGTCTCTATTTGCTACAAAGTCTGTTGTCGTAATTATCATAATGAATGTAGATTAATGATTCTGATCTATGCTGACGATTACAATTCAGGGCGAAATTGTAATCGTGATGTTAGGCCTCAGCAAAGCACGGATACCAATGACTATTGACCAATTCAATCAATGACTGGAGCTCAGCTCCCTCCAATGACCCGAGCGCAGTGACTAAATGCCAATCTGCGCTTGACGTCTAATGCAGCCAGCGGTTAGATTCATACTCACACCAGAGCACATCTGCTGAATGGTAATTAATTAACCCGAATTTAATAAAGATCGTGGACCTCAAAGACATTAAGAAAATCGTAGAGCTCATGGATGAGCATGAACTTTCATTTTTCCATCTAGAAAAGGAAGATTTCAATCTCAAGCTTAGAAAAGGCGTAGATGCAGATGCTATCAGAGCAGCGATGCCAGCTATGCAAATGCCACAAATGCAAATGCAAGCACCAGCAGCTGCAGCCCCAGCGGCGGCCGCAGCTCCAGCAGCAGGAGGCGGTGATGCAGCACCAGCAGCTACAGACGGAACTCCGTTCACATCACCAATGGTAGGAACATTCTACAAGAGACCATCACCAGACGCAGACAACTTCGTAGAAGTAGGCACTAGCGTGAGCGAAGGTCAGACACTCTGTATCATCGAAGCGATGAAGGTGATGAATGAGATCAAAGCTGAAAGCAGCGGAACGATCACAGCCATCTTAGTAGATGATTCTACACCAGTGCAGTTTGGAGACACTCTCTTCACTATCAAATAATTTAAAAACCTAATGATCTAACCAGTGCCTGAAGTAGGGGACTGGGCGATCATTGACTCTATCAGATCTAAAGATAAGACTATGCTAAAAAAAGTCCTCGTAGCAAACCGTGGTGAGATTGCTCTCCGCATTATTCGTGCCTGCCGTGAGCTAGGCGTGGCATCAGTAGCTATTTATTCAGAAGCAGATGTGGATTCCATGCACGTTCAGCTAGCCGATGAAGCAGTCTGTATCGGACCTGGTCCGAGCAAAGATTCTTACCTTAAAGCTGACAGAATCATCGCAGCAGCGGAAATCACTGAGGCGGACGCAATCCACCCGGGTTATGGTTTCCTTTCAGAGAATGCTCGTTTTGTAGAAATCTGTAATAGCTGTGATATCAAATTTATCGGACCTAGAGCCGAGACCATCAACATGATGGGTGACAAGAACACAGCTCGTGCGACTGCTCTTAAGAGCGGTGTGCCAGTGACTCCAGGTTCTGACGGGATTCTAGATGACTCTAAGCACGGCCTAGAGCTTGCTAAGGAGATGGGCTTCCCAGTCATGATCAAGGCAACTGCCGGAGGTGGTGGACGTGGAATGCGCCCATGTTTTGAGGAAGAAAAATTCGAAGAACTCTACACTCAGGCTAGCCAAGAGGCGATTGCATGTTTCGGAAATGGAGCTTGTTATCTAGAGAAGCTAGTGCTGAATCCGCATCACGTGGAATTCCAGGTGATCGGTGATACGCATGGAAACTTCATCCACCTCAACGAACGTGACTGCTCGATGCAGAGACGTAACCAGAAGATCATCGAAGAATGTCCGAGCCCACTCATCGGCCCAGAAATGCGTAAGCGCATGGGTGACGCATCAGTGAAGCTCATTAAAGAAATCGGCTACGAGAATGCTGGAACTATCGAGTATCTCGTGGACTCTGCTGGTGAGAATTTCTACTTCATGGAAATGAACACACGTATCCAGGTAGAGCACCCGATCACGGAAGAAGTGATGGGCTGTGAACTTATCAAGGAGCAGATCAGAGTCGCTTCAGGTGAACCACTTTCTAGCCATGTTCTCAATGCTACACCACGTGGACACTCTATCGAATGTCGTATCAACGCAGAAGATCCTTATAACAACTTCGCACCAAGTCCGGGTAAAATCGACCTTTGGTATGCACCGGGTGGTAAGGGCGTCCGTGTAGACACTCACGTTTACTCAGGCTACTCAGTGCCTCCGTATTATGACTCCATGATTGCGAAGCTCATCTGCACAGGTGCTACACGTGAAATCGCGATCGCTAGAATGAATCGTGCTCTCAGAGAGTTCATGATCCGTGGTATTAAGACAACGATTCCATTCCAGATCGAAATCATCAACCACCCAGACTTCATTGCTGGTAAATACAGCATTGCTTGGGTAGGTGACTTCCTAGAGGAAAAAGAAGCTGAGAAAGCTGGCAAGTAATTTGCCGTCATTAATCAAATTTCATTGGTCTTGTGCTTCGGTGCAAGGCCATTTTTTGTTCTATAGCGGAGGATCATC
>CAKZNV010000070.1 GCA_937132085.1 uncultured Rubritalea sp.
TTGACTTCATTACTACATGCCTTGGCGATGTCTATTAGGCATTCAGTTTCTCCAGCTTTGCTCTGACTACAGACTGAGTAGATGAGAATAGGTTCATCCTTTAGCTGAATATTGAGCTTATCTAGTCGTGTGGAGAAGAAGGTGGGGGCATCGAAAATTTGCAATGAGGGTTCCTGGATGTCATCGATCATGAGGTAGGAACAAGGAGAGTTATCACAGATGATGGGGATGCGTCCACCGTCAGAGACTCTAAGAAGCTCCTGTTTTAGTTGTAGCATTTTCTTCTTACCAGTGTCCTTGAAGCCTTTGCTCTCGAATGGAAGACCACAGCACTGGCTGGATAGCTTCTCAGGTAGAATAATGTTATATCCAGCCTTGTCTAGGAGTGAACTTACTACATCAAATTGCGCATTGCCGCCATCTGGCCCCATCAGGCGATGGATGCATGAGCTAAAGTAGACGACGTCTTCAGAGTGATTGTTTTTCTTTAATTTAAGAGTGCTCGGACCAGCCTCTGGATAATCATTAAATTTGTGAGTTCCTAGGAACGATCTACTTAAACCAGCTAGTTTGAGACCAGATTGCACGAAGCCTTCTAGTATGGAAAAATGGTCTCCTATTCTGTCAGCTACGCCTTCACTGAAGCTGCCATTACTCACTCCTCTTAGTTGTTTCACTAGCTTACCAGTGTCGATATCTACTGGGCATTGGCTGGCGCACATGCCATCTCCAGCACAGGTGTCCAATGCGAGATATTGATACTCTTTGCGTAATTCTTTAGTAGGGAGACCTGCTTTTTCAAGTTGCTGAATCTCTCTCCACACTGCGATTCTCTGACGTGGCGAAAGGGTGAGATCTCTGGATGGACAGACGGATTCACAGAAGCCACATTCGATGCATTTGTCGACTATCGGGTCTGCTGCTGGAGTCTGCTTGAGATCTGAAATATGCAGCTCAGGCTTCACTGAAATGATGACGTCTGGATTTAAGATGTTTTTAGGATCGAAGAGTTCCTTCACTCGTTTCATCAGACTGTAAGCCTTTTGTCCCCATTCTACCTCCACGAATGGAGCCATGTTCCTGCCTGTGCCATGCTCAGCCTTAAGAGAGCCAGAAAACTGTGAACACATCAGAGTAGAGAGTTCTCTCATGAAGCAATCATAGCGTTTGACTTCTTCGACATCATTAAAGTCCTGAGTAAAAACAAAGTGAAGATTTCCCTCTAGAGCATGGCCAAAGATGACGGATTCTGTGTAATTGAATTTATCTAACAACTTCTGTAGTGCTTGGGTGCCTGAAGCGAGTTCATCTAATGTGAAACAAATATCCTCGATGATCACAGTGGTTCCTTGCTCACGTTCTGCTCCAACGATTGGGAAGAGTCCTTTGCGGATTTTCCAGAGAGCCGCGTAGTCAGTAGGGGAGGCTGTGAAATCTGCTGTGGCTTGGTATTCTGTTAGACATTGCTGCACCTGCTGGCATTTATCTGATAGTTCGCTTAGGCTAGCGGCTCTGACGTCTACTAGTAATGCCATGCTGCCAGCAGTCACCGTTTTAGGTATTCCTGGGCGACCTTGCATTAGGCGTAGTGCTCGGTCATCCATCAGTTCCACTGCGGATACAGGAGTATGCTTTAGCGCCGCTGTAGCAAGACATGCCGTCTCAATAGAATCAAAAAACACCAGAGCGCAAGATACGTGTGGAGGGTCTTCTACAGTGTGATAGGTGACTTCTGAAATGAAGCCTAGTGTCCCTTCAGAACCGACCATGAGGTGAAGGAGGATATCTAGCGGATCTTCAAAGTCGGTAAAACTGTTGAGACCATAACCACAGGTGTTCTTGATCTTATACTTGCGCTCTATCATCGCATGTAGTGTTGAGTCAGCGAGTATCTCATTTCGGATCTCTGTTAGAGAACTAAGCAGCTGCTGATGGGATTGGCGGAATGTTTCGCAAGACTCTGGATCACTACTGTTTAGCATGGTTCCATCGGCTAACACGAGGCGCATGGCTGCTAGAGTTTTGTAGGAGTTCTGAGCAGTGCCGCAGCACATACCGCTAGCATTGTTGGCTACTATTCCACCGATCATAGCTGAATCGATCGATGCTGGGTCTGGACCTATTTTTCTACCATGTGGCTTGAGTAATCGGTTCGCCCATGAGCCAATGACACCTGGCTGAAGAGAAATACGCTGAGCATCGTCTTCTAGCTTAAACCCTTTCCAATCATGACCTAGCTTCACCAACACTGAGTCACTCACAGCCTGTCCAGAGAGGCTAGTGCCAGCAGTTCTAAAGGTCAGAGGGACTGCTTCTTCTGAGGCAGTATTGATGAGAGTCATGATCTGATCCTCAGTCTCAGCTTTGACTACGAGCTTAGGAATCAAACGATAGAAACTAGCATCCACTCCGTGAGCTAGTCGCTCGGCAGGACTATCGAGTAGTCTGGCTTTAGGAATAGTGGTGCGGATTTTTCGAAGGAAATTTTTATAACTCATAAGTAGTAGGGACTATTAAACTAATTGAAGATCTTACCGTGTTCTAGCTCATAAACACAATGAAATGTGTATTGTCGTCTCATGATTGTGTATTTAAAATGATAAAAATGAGACCGTGCTCGTGAGACGAGAACATGTATTTGAGGGTGTTTTGCGGATAGCTTATTCCTCTCAACGTGGTTGAATAGTGAACTGTTATGAAAATTTTAAAATCAATCATGTTGCCCACTCTTCTAAGTTTGTCTCTGACTCAGTGTTCTGAAGCTGAAAAAGAGACTAAGGATGCTAAAGATCAGAAAACTTCGGAAGAAGCTAAAAAGGCAGTAGAGCTTTTTGACCATAAAACACTTAAGGGCTGGAAGACAGTGAATCCCAATTTTGCCAAATATTGGTCAGTGGTAGATGGAGTCATCACGGTGAGTAATGGTAAGGAAAAGATGCCGACTAATACTTATCTTGCCACAGAGAAGGACTATGAAGATTTTGAATTTACCTGTAAGTTTCGCCTCACCGGAGATCACGCTACTGGCTTTATCAACAGTGGTGTTCAGTATCGCTCTAACATCCATACAGCTGAGGGCAAGGCTCCCAAAATAGTGGGTTACCAAGCTGATCTAGGAAAAGGATACTGGGGTAACATTTATGACGAACATCGCCGAGGCCATCTAGTCAAAGCCAATCTCACTGAGGTGCTGAAACAAGGCTTTAAAGAAGAAGCTTGGGGGACGTATAAAATTGTCTGCCAAGGTGATCATCATCAAGTTTACATCAATGGTCTACTAGTTGCTGATTACACAGAGAAGGATGCTAAAATGCCCAAGAAAGGAGTGATAGCTCTTCAGTTACATAGTGGTGGAGTGGCTAAGATGGAGTATAAGGATATTTTTGTTAAGGAATTATAATCAACAATTTGGGAGCAAGAAGCGAGGATCTCCTTCGGACTGGGAAGCAGTGATAACAAAGTCTAAAGGTAGAACATCGCTTGCGGCTTCCCGCTTCCTGCTCCCAAGGGCGCAGCCCCGCTCCCATCTAGAATCAAAAGAACAACCAACTATAAA
The DNA here is from genome assembly GCA_937132085.1 of uncultured Rubritalea sp. Classification (GTDB taxonomy): domain Bacteria; phylum Verrucomicrobiota; class Verrucomicrobiia; order Verrucomicrobiales; family Akkermansiaceae; genus Rubritalea. The sequence continues at coordinate 3,557 of CAKZNV010000070.1, forward strand.
ATTATGGATATTTACATGAACACCCTCCTTTGGGACACCGATCTGCAGCCTGCTGATCACGGTATTCTTGAGCCGCTCAAGGAGATCGGTTTTGATGGCATTGAGTTTTGCTTAGGCAGCCCAGATCGCAGCGCTTATGAGGCTTTAGGTGCCTCCGCTGATAAACTAGGTCTGAAGCTAATGGCTGTCGTCGGTGCTAGCCCAGAGGTCAATGCCGTTTCTCCAGATCCAGCGATTCGAAAAGCTGCTGGTGAGTGGATACGGGAGCGTATTGATGATTTAGCAGCAGTGGGTGGAACTAACCTCGGTGGACCATTTCACAGTGTGTTTAATCACTTTACAGGCAGACCTGTGACCGATGATGAGATCAGTCACTCAGTGGAATTTCTACAGGAAGCTGGAGAATATGCTAAAGACAAAGGGATCACTCTAACACCTGAGTTTTTAAATCGCTACGAAACCTACTTTGGCAACACTATGGAGCAGTGCGCTTCTCTTATGGAGAAAGTAAATCATCCAAATGTGAGAGCTATGTTTGATACGTATCACGCTAATATTGAGGAGAAATCTCAAACAGAGGCGATTCAGACAATTGCTCCTTATCTTAGTCATGTCCACATTTCGGAAAATGATCGCGGCACACCTGGACGAGGACAGATTGACTTTGCAGCAGTATTTGCCGCCCTTAAGCAAATCGAGTTTTCAGGCACCATTGCTATCGAAGCATTTAATCG
>CAKZNV010000071.1 GCA_937132085.1 uncultured Rubritalea sp.
CGACTACGTTTATCTAGATGGCACTCAGAACGAAAAATACTACGTTCTCTTCACTACTGGTTCCCTCGAAGGAAGAAGATTCGATATCACAGCCAACACCACCACTACAATCACCGTAGACCAAGACGGCGACACAACTGTCCAAGCTCTTATCGATGATGCCATGGCTACGGACCTCTTCGAAATTCGCCCACACTGGACACCTAATACCTTATTCCCAGATGGAGCCAATTTCCCAGCTACTACGAATATTAATATCCCTGTCGGACAAATCCTCTTCAGAACACAATCTGAATTAGATGCCTCGGACATTGGAATCAATATAGCATTATCGCCTACAGAAGGTTTTTACTTTTTTGATAACGGTGTCCCCGCAAATAAGGGCTGGTATAAAACTGGCACAGACACTAATGCAGCAGACGACATACTTCGTAAAAACGTATTGTATGTTTACCGTAACCAATCATCTACGCAACACATAGTGAATCTTGTTGGAGATGTTCCTTTAGTTGACTCAAGTAGTAATGTTAAAATTCTATCTGACTTAATGGCGCAAGACAACTACATGACTCACAAATTTCCTGTCGATGCTTCTCTAACTCAGCTTGGTATCTTAAACATGCCTGGCTTCAAAGTAACTACTGGAAATGTAAATATTCCAAATGGTGATATTGTCCAACTTTACCCTCAATCACCTGCTAAGCTAAACTTAGCAACAGTTGATCAATATATTTATTACGATGCTCCTGGCACGGCTGATGATGGCTGGTATAAACTCCCAGTAGTTGAAGGAGCAATCATTAATGATCTAAAAATATTCAAACCAGGTGCTGGCTTCGTCATTAGAAAAGCCTCTGACACAAAATCCACAAACACACTTCAAACGCCTCTACCTTATACCCTTGCAGAATAAAAAATTATGAATCAACATATCTTTAAAACTATAGCTCTACTGGCTACCACGACCTGTATACAAGCAGCTTCAGTCACTGTAAGCACAGAAAACATTAAGCATAGTGACAACATGACTGATGTCGCTGATGGCCAACTAGCTCTTCTAGTTATCTCAACTGTGGACGGATCATTCGGAGCAGTTAAAGAGGGATCTATCGCAATTAATAGCTCAGCTTCTGACACAGAATTCATTGATAACGTAGATGATGCTATCTTTGTGGCTTTCGCAACTAGCACAAAAGCTTTTAGTGGTGGCATAAAGCAAGCGGTAACAGCACAAAATGTAAATTTGGATGCCAGATTTACAGAAGGAGACAGATTTGCAATTTACTGGTTTCCTACAATCACGTTCAGTGCAGACTTGTCTACTATTAATCTTACTGCAGGAACTGAATATGGAATATCGAGCATAGGAACGATTGGAACCGACCTTACCTCTGTAAACTGGGCTCTTCCAGAAGATAGCGCCAACTTGAGCTACAATCAAGCTAATGCAGGAGCAGCTAACTTAACAGTAGTTCCAGAGCCTACTTCTACAGCTCTACTCGGCTTAGGAGGTCTCTCACTACTCATGCGCAGACGCAGAGCATAGTTTTATAGAACATAAATATTTACGAAAGGTCCTTGCAGAATTCTGCAAGGACCTTTTTAGTTACTCACATGTCAGAAAACACCGCAGCCCCAACAAAGGCAAAACAACTACTCGCAGAAGCTAACGCTGTGCTATTCGATTTCGATGGCATTATCATCGACTCGGAGTGGCCTATCTTTGAATCTTGGCACCGTGTGTTTGCCGCTAACGGCCACGAGCTAGCAGTCGAGACCTATGTCCAGTGTATCGGCTCGGATTTCGATACTTGGTCACCAGAGAAATATCTCGAAGAACTGACAGGCAAGACCTTCGACTGGCCAGCCATCAACGCCCAGCGCCAAGTAGAACTCGAAGCTGACTTAGTAGATGTAGAAACTCTCTCTGGTGTCAGAGAATCATTTCAAGCCATCCTCAATGCTGGCAAAAAACTAGCAGTCGTCTCCAGCTCATCACACCGCTGGGTAGACAAGTGGCTAGAGAAGCTAGACCTTATATCCAGCGTCCACGAAGTAGTCTGCCGCGGCGATGCCCCTAAGATAAAACCTGCTCCAGATCTCTATCTCGAAGCCGTCAGAAGATTCAATCTCCCAGCCTCTGAGTGCTTAGTCATCGAAGACTCACTCAACGGCATCAAAGCAGGAAAAGCTGCAGGCTGCATGACCGTAGCCGTTCCTAGTAGACTCACGAGCGTGCTAGACTTCTCCACTTCTGACAGCGTCATCTCAGACCTTATTGAGCTAGTTTAGCCTCCACAACAGCACTGGAACTCATTACAGTTGCAGGCTTCCTGAGCCACTTCTTCTTAGCAAGACTCACACCTGCAACAGCGGCAATTATTGCCTGGATTACCCATGAGAACATAAATACCTGATGGGATGGATAGCCTGGATAGTCTAGGAGCATGTTATAACTATACCCTGCTAATGGAGAGAACCCTGAGACCCACATACCGTTGACAACTTCTTGCATTGTATCACTACTCGCAAGAATCACCAAAGAAGCCATCATTGGCAGCACCCAAATAAAGAGCACTAGCAAAAACAGACCTTTATTCTCCCACGCTTCATAAACTAGATAAAAGGCTAGTAAACATGTGGCCGCAAAATAAGTAGCCTGGGGAATATTTCCTTTCAGAGCGAACAGATCTTTACTCAGATCCTTTGACTCAAAAAAAGCTCCTGTGATATAATGTAAACCGACCATCATCGTCACCATCACCACAAGAGTTAGCCAGATTCCCGAAGATGCGTCCCAGTGTAGCGGCATCCACCTTCTATTGAGATTTTTAGCTCGCCTCAACCCTACTTGATACATCCCTAGTCTAGGCGTGCATATATAGACAGCCAAGCAAGCCAATGAACCAAACACGAGAAATACAACAGTCTGCGAAGAAGCAAATTCTAGTGGCTCTAGCTTATTGTCATACTTTTGAACTCCCCTTATAACGTCTAAACTTCTCCGCCTTGCTTCTGGGTTAGCTCCAACGTCATTAAGAGTTTTCTCTGCTTTCTTAAGTCGTATCTCATTAATGTTTTTTGAAATACTCATGTTACCAGTTTTCGCCATTGGCATAATATTCCCTACTAACATAAAGGAGATCGAGGCGTAGAACACTAACGCAAATGGCTTACTCATTAAATGACAATTAGCATCCTTCCAACGCCGCCTGAGCATCACTGTAAACGTTACCACTAACGAAACTTGTAGCATCATTGAAAATGTCCAGGCATTCAGTAGTTTATCGAAAAAAGCGACATCGCTAATTTCACCATCAAGGAAGAATACACCTAACCAGCTGTGCTCTGGCATATAGACAAGCATCTCTTCTCGCACAATAGGTCTCACCGTCAGATACTCAAAAAACACTAGCCCAAATTGGGATAATAGAGGTAAAACAAAGTATAAGATTAAAACCAAAAACTGAATAACTCTCCCAGCCAACCTTTTGCGTTTCATACTATGCACCACCACTAGCGCCATTAAATGATACACCAAAACGGAAAGAACAAAGATCGAATACACCCTCCATACTGATTCCCATGGGATCTCCCCTTTCACTACAACGACAAGCACAGCAAGACTCGTTACTCCTAGTAAAAACCATTCACGTATCGGCAGACCTATAAGATAACCAACAATTTTCGCCATCGGCGACATTGGTGTAAGTCTCTGATACTCGACCATGCCATCTTCATATTCCTGAGTGATTCCACCAGCCACAGCACCTGTCCCGAAGAACATCATGATTAGCACCTGGATCGCAAAGACAGGAAAGAACGCAGCGGCAAACGCATCCTGAGAACTACCCATATGCAATTTACCAGCTCCATAATACGTCAGCAAAAAAGCAAACATCGTCACTACTACCGTCACAATCAATGCCGCAGCCAAACCACCCCATCTCATCCGTGAACGCATGTAGCGCAGGATGATCGGATTCTTCCACAGCTGCCAAAATGCCACCGGCTTCAGCACTGGATTACTCTCTAAATTTTCTCTCTCTTCAGTCATCTAAAATTTTCTATTAAGAATTAATATCGATCAATCTCTGTTCTATCCCAGAGCCTAGCGGAGCATAGCTCCTTATCCGGAACCCTTCCTTCACCAGCTTGGTCAGTAAATCAGCCTGACCAGCCATCCCTCCAGCCACCATCAGCACCACCCCGCCTTTTGAGCAGATCTCATGGTGCTCACCTTCATCATTTTCTAGGAAAGCTATCAGCTTATCAATTTCCTCCTGCTGCTGCTCTCCTGCTAGCAAAACCAGCATTTCGCAGCTCTCCACACCACCTCGATCCACCACATCTTGCAGCGGACCATGATCGATCAACTCTCCCTTATGCAGGATTCCCACCGAGCTACACATATCACTCAGCTCATTGAGAATATGCGAACTCACTATCACAGTCGTTCCATTCGCCGCCATCTTCTTCAGAATGATACGTAGCTTAGCTCGTGATTGCGGATCCATCCCACTAGCCGGCTCATCTAGAATGAGAACTTTAGGGTGATGCAGGATCGCCTTCGCTAGGTTCACTCTCTGCTTCATCCCTCTAGACAGATCTCTGCAGAAATCATTACGCTTCTCCCAGAGATCCACCATCTCTAGACAAGACTTCCACCTCTCTTTCCCCTCACTCGCTGAATACCCATAACTTCGAGCAAATAAATCCAAGAACTCCCAAACCTTCAAATCACTCGGCACTGGCGCCAAGTCTGGCATATACGCCATCATGCGTCTCGCCTTCTCAGGGCTTTCTAGAATGTCCACACCACCTATTTTAACATCACCATAGGTCGGCTGCATCAGCGTAGCCCACACACTAAATGTGCTGGTCTTCCCCGCTCCATTCGCCCCCACAAGACCATAAACCTCACCATACTTTATCTGTAAATTCAGCCCCTTCACCGCCACCATGTCGCCGTAATCAACCCGCATATTCACCGCCTCAACAGCCCACTCTCCATCACACTCAATTTCAGACATATTAACCATACACTTTTCTACTACCCACTCTTACAAATCACCAAAAAAATAACAAGATTTGAATGAAAAGGTGAAAAGGAGCTAACCACCCTTCTGGTTCCGTCAATTCCGTGCCTTCCGCTAGCGTAGCTAGTCCCACAACCGCGGCGATGGTCCAAAAATCCAACAACCCAAGCCTCATCGTGCACCAAAATTCTGTAAATCCTGTAAGATTCTGTATAAAAAAATCCACAGCCCTAATCGAGCTGTGGATCTAAAATTCTGTAAAGCAAACTTGCTCTACTACGGATTCGACTTACTTCATCCAGTCGCTATCCTAGGTCTACTAGTGGTAGTCACAGGCGTCAATGTCCTGACTGGCGTATTCACGACCACATCATTCCTCCTGCTTCCACCTCTGTTGCCACCACTATCGCGATTTCTATCACCTCTTGGCTGAGCTCCATGATTACTATGTCCCCTGCTACCACGGTTGCGGTCTGCATGTGAATTATGATTATTATGTGATCTATGGCTACTGTGATTTCTATGACTGCGATGAGTATTGTAAGAATAACTAGGTCTATGAGTCACATGACGAGTCGCTCTATGTGAATAGTGAGGTCTGTGATGAGAGTAGCTTGAATAGCTAGATCCATGCCTACAGCGGCTACATTGATGAGCATAAGCGCCATGACTACAACGTCGGTAATTCTTTCTACTGCTATGACGAGATGCTAAAACTAGCGCTCCTACCGCCGCTGCACCCACTAAAACTGGAGCTACAGAAGACCCTGTCCCTCTGTTGCTCGAAGGGTAATTACCAGGAGAATAACTTTCATAAGCGCATGAACTCACTAGCGCGGCGCAAAGTAGAGCCACGATAGCCCGGATACTATATTTATGGAATTGTTTGTCCTTCATGCCTATAGGACGTCATCATCATTACAATATATTCACACATTCTTAAAAAAAGTTGAGAATTCCTAAAACTGTATGGATTACACCTACACTCACTCGCAATAGTAAAACCCTGATGCTAATACTATGTAATTACATTTAAGCTTGATTCCTCAGCTTAATCCGTTAATTTGTAAAAATATCACTTTCCCTATTCTACGCAACTCACTAGTTTAGCTCTAAGTCTATAATAACTACCTAACATCTCAGCCACTTTCAGACAAAATGACGCAATACAAATCATCTCCAAACCTCTGCTCTAATCCACGTAAAAGCAGCAAAGGCTTTACGCTGGTAGAGCTCATTGTCGTGATAGCTATCATCTCTGGTCTCCTCGCTGTGGGTGTAGGAACTATCAAGAACACCGCCGCATCTAAAGGAGTCAACACTGGCGTCTCACTAGCTCAAGGTCTCTTCGCCCAAGCCAGAGATACAGCCAAAGCCCGCGGAATCTCCACTAGAGTAGTCATCTACGCTGACTCCACTGGCTCCAATAAAGATAAACGTGAAAGATACCTTCGCTACATGGGTATCGCCACAGCTAGAATAGAATTAGACAGCAGCGGCCAGCCAGTCCTAGACAGTAGCGGCCAACCTAAGATAAAAGAATGGAGACTCTCATCAGCAGGCATCAGTCTTCCACAAAATACATTCTTCAATGCCAATCTAAGTGGCATCCCATCCTCACCCAATGGCAAATGCATCTTCCCTGGCGACAACACTGGAGAAAAAGACTGCTTCGTCTTTGAATTTAACTCAGAGGGTGCGCTTGTAGATCCAGCTGCAGAGGGAAAATTCGTCATCCAAATCGGCCAACTCAGACCAGGTGCAGACACCCCACGTAAACTCCCTACCAGCCCAAAAGATGCAGGAGGCTTCCGTATCTGGCAAAATGGTCGAACTTCAGTCTTCAGAAGTATCAAGCAGATCGAAAGCTCAGGCGATATCGACTTTGAATAGCCCCACTCTAAACACCCAATTTTCACCATTTTCCCATCTCCAACACTACCGAACATGAAGGTCAACTCACATAAACGCTCTAAAGGCTTCTCTCTCATCGAAGTCATCATCGCACTCGGCATCGTAGCACTACTACTCACAGGATTCCTCGGCGTCTTCGGCAGCGCTCAGAAAAACATCCAACGCTCACTCAGCATTAAGGAAGCGAACCAACTCAAAGATTCACTGGAAACAGAGATGGCAGTCCTCAGATCAGGTGAAAAATCCTACTCAGGAACCGACTACAAAAACCACTTTGAGAAAGCATTCGATATGGTTAAAAATGCTTCAGACCCTAGTAAAGCAGTCATCGTTTACCAATATAAAGCTCTGACTAAGGACACAGACTCTGGTGATCAACAAAATGACGGCATTCTACCACCCTACACTGATGCTAACAATGTCCCAGGAGCTGGCTACATCACACAGGTCGCTGTCAGACGAGTTGGCCCACAAGACACTCTAATCACACGCGAGCTAGCCCCTGATGCAGTTGACGGCACCGTCTACGCAGTCCGTATCACACAGCTAGTCTCTGACCCTACTAACTCAAGCCTCAAGCTCGGTAGCCGTGGTAAGATCCAACACATAGTCGGCGCCGCCCTAGAAGACGCAACGGATAGCGATGTATTCAACTCTGCAGTCATCACATTCCAAGCAGAATTTTACAGACTACCTTCCAACAACTACGGCTACATTTCTAGTGGCATATGGGACTTCGAAAAACTAGGTAATCCAGTAGCCACCATCAACATGGCAGCTAGAAGATAAGTCATTCATACACTTCTCAGAAAATTCAACAGACATCATCATGAAAATTTCCATCACTAACCCAGCCAAGATCCAAAGAAAGCTCCGTGGCTTCACCCTCGTAGAGCTTATGATCTCGATGACGATCACACTCGTCATCATCAGTGTTCTACTCTCAATGACAAGCGTCGCAGTCAAAGGCCTAAAGAACAGTCAGAACAGAACTCGCACATCCAGACTCTCACAAGAAGTCCTCAACACCATTACTAAGGACCTCGAAGGCATCGTCATCAGAACAGGTAACAACTACGAATGGGTCCTCTCTAAAAACAGCAGCAGCTCTGGAAATGAGCTAGGCCCAGATACAACAAAAGAAATCAAAAATCCATTCGAGCTAAGCTTCTTCTCCGCAGTCACTGACCGATACAATGGCCAGATAAATGTAACTGGAGTAGACCTCGGTGGTGACATCTCCATGATTCGCTACCAACTCATCCACCAAGACCAGATGGAAGTCGGCGGAGAATACCCAGTATTTTCCCTCTATCGCCAGCGTATCGACCCTAAAGAAACATTCGAGAAATGTCTCTCCCAGCCGACTCTTGATGGACTAGCTCTCACCGAAACTACCGGAAGACAAAACTACCTCGCTGAAAACATCTTCGACCTCACCGTAAGCTTTAACTTCGAATACCGTCAAGCAGATGGCTCAACAGGCTACGCACGTATCCCGCTCCAGACAAACGGTGACTACAAGAGCCTCAGCATCAAAGGTAACGAAATCCTCGTTAATGGCTCACCTATCCCTGTCCCAGCTGACGCCAGCTCACCGAGACTAGCCAGCGCAGATGTCAGCCTCATGGTCCTCACAGACAAAGGCATGAACGGACTCAAGCGTGCCAAAATCAAGAACGATAAAGAGCTCTCAAAATACCTCCTCCAAAACGGCAAGCAATACTCCAAGACCGTTATTTTACCACGTCCATAAAAAAAGGATTGCCAGCATCTCATACCCTGTTTAGTTTCGCCAAGTTCTTAGGAATCAACCCAAAGAACATAATGACCAACAAGGGCAGGTGTCAGAGTGGTCGAATGAGCACGCCTGGAAAGCGTGTGTAGCAGCAATGTTACCGTGGGTTCGAATCCCACCCTGCCCGCCATTTTCTTAAAACGCTATATTCCATAAGGAGTGTAGCTTTTTTTAGGCTTTGTTTTTTAGTCATGTGCATAGAAAAAGTAACAGTTTCGGTAACAAGAAACACCGAAGTCATTAAATCCTAATGATCCTTAAGTGTTCTTTAGGAGTATACTCATTTGCATTGGAAAAACAAGTTGGATCGTTGGGTATTTAGCTTCTACTTGTAATTTTATAAGGCTCCTGAGCTGAGGAGATCAGACAAGCGTCCCATTGAAAAAATGAAGGTTCTAACTTCCTTAACCAGGAATAATAGTGTTACTAATGTCGCATGACAGTTGATGCTTGGATTGCGGTAATAATGGGATTTGTAGCTTTAGGAGTTTTCAGCTTTAAAATTAACAAATTGGAAAAATCTGAAGAGAGGTTTAAGCATATGGTTGCGGGATTCCCTAGACCGCCTGCATACACTCTAGATCGTAAGAGAACCGATCATTTATTCACTTTTAGTTTATATATGATGGGGCTCTTCGTGATACCTATTTATGCTATGTTGACCATTGCAGGGAGTTCTAGATGGTTAGCTGTAGTATTTGCAGTAATTGGGTGCAGCTTTTGTTTGATCAAGGCACTTAAAATGTTTGGGCAACTGACTCGTGTGGGTAAAGGTATTCAAGCTGAGATGCTCGTCGGCATGAGCTTAGAAAGTGGTTTAGATAGTAGGTTCACTATTTTACATGATTTCCAGCTTGGGGATGATTATAATCATGGCTCAAATATCGATCATTTGGTAATTAGCCCAAAAGGTATCTACATCATCGAGACTAAATATAAGAGTTGCTCTTCTGATGATGAACCAATGTTAAGATATGATCGTGAGTTCATTACAGATCCAAGTGGTTATAAATCAGATGTCCATATCAAACAGATAAAAGGGTTGATCGATCAATTCAAAGGTTATTGTAAGCGTGAATTTGGAATCTCTGAACTCCCTGTAAAGATCCAAGGTTTTATTGTTTATGCTGGCTGGGGTGTAGATTTCGGTGGTGCTAAGTATAAGAGCATAGATGAATATAATATTCGTGTAAATGCTCCAGAACCTATGTTGAAAGCTATGATGACTGTTGCAGACAAACAAAGACGTTGGGATGATGCTAGGACACAAGATGAGCTAGTAAGACACCTTCAAAAGAGGAACATGATCAAAGTAAATAAAAAGAAATAATCATGATCAAATTATTACTAGTTCTTCCTCTGTGCTTATCGAACTGTAAAAAGACTACCACCACCCCTGAGCAGCTCACAGAGTCATCAATTACTCATGATTCTGATTCATTAAGAAAAGCTCTCCACGAGCAATGTAAGAAGAATCACAAACCTTTAAATTATCGTCAACTTTGGACAGCTCTCAAAATTATCGATGGAGAGGGTGATTCTGTAAGAT
>CAKZNV010000072.1 GCA_937132085.1 uncultured Rubritalea sp.
AGTAGGAAAATGCGCATGAATCGTGGGAAACTGGATATGGTCAGAGACCATAGTGGAAGCTCTCGAATAAGCAAGGTTAAGGGGGGAGGATATTTTTTGATGTTTCTATGGCAATTAGAGCATAAAGTTCACCTTCAGCGAACGCTGGGGCTTGGTGGGGAACCGGGGGATGCGGCGCATGGCTCCTTTCCCCCGTCTGGTATAAATTTGGCTTTCAGCCAAAGGATAGATGGAGCTTTGTGCTTTGGGGGTTATGACGCTTTGATTTTGTTGATGGCTTCGGCAGATTACATCGAGCTGAGAAAACAGTCTAAAATCAGCGTAATCAGTGGTTTCTCTTTGTTACCACATTGGATGTAGCGAAAGTATGAACCGTGATAGTTCTTAGACCATGGCTTTCTGGGGTTTCTGTGAATTGAGTTAAATCGAGAGCGTTTATAGCCAGAGAGAGGTTTGTTAACTACTGATTTTAGACTGATTTTAGACTGATTGAAAACTGATCTTATACTGTTTTTTGTGCTGAGGTTCGCCTTCAGCGAACGCTTGGGTTGGAGGGGAACCGGGGGATGCGTCGCATGGCTCCTTTCCCCTGTCTGGTATAAATTTGGCCTTCAGCCAAAGGGGAGATGGAGCATGAGGTTCGCCTTCAGCGAACGAGCTTGGGTGGGATGGGGTAACCCAGCGATGTGTCGCTAGGCGACTTTCGCTGGGCTGGTATTAGTTTGGCCCTCAGCCAAAGGAGAGATGGAGCATGAGGTTCGCTTTCAGCGAACGATCTTGGGTTGGGATGGGGAACCCAGCGATGCGTCGCTAGGCGACTTTTGCTGGGCTGGTATTAGTTTGGCCTTCAGCCAAAGGGGAGATGAAACTCGGGGCTTTGGTGGTTATGATGCTTTGATTTTGTTGATGGCTTCGGCTACGCAGGCTAGGAGGGACTCGGACAGGCTGGGGTGAATGTGGATCATGGTTTGGATCTTGCGGATGTCGTTGTCGAGATGGATGACGGTGAGGATCTGGTGGATCATGGTAGAGCTCTCTGGACCGATCATGTGGCAGCCTAGGATGGAGTAGTCAGACTTGCGAACGATGAGTTTCGTGCGTGGGTATTGGATTCTCCATGAGAGAGCTCTGGCGCTGGAGTTCCAATTAGTCTCTACGATGACGACATCATCAGGAGAGATTCCGTTTTTCTCTAGGTCTTGCTCAGTGACGCCTACGGATGCGATCTCTGGGTCAGTGAAGACAGCATGTGGCATGAGTGGTGCGCTGATTGGTGTAGAGGTATCTGTGAGGAAGTTTTCTAGTAGGTGGTTGACCTCGAATGAGGCTGCATGTTGGAGCTGGTAAGAGCCTCCTACATCTCCAGTGGCGAAGACTCCTGCTACATCAGTTTCTAGATTATCATTTCTTTCGATGAAGCCTCGTTTGCTGGTCTTGATATCTGTGTTTTCTAGTCCTAGGGATTCTGTATTAGGGATGCGTCCAGTGGCGTAGAGTAGGGCGTCGACTTGGAGTTCAGATTGGCCTTCCTCATTTTGTAGCGTGAGGGTGAATGCTGAGTTTTCGTAGTTGGCGTCAGTGATCGTGGTTTGGAACTTGGTGGGAACGAACTCGCTGAATTCGGATTTGAATATGGCGGAGATCGATTGATCTTCGGCAGGGAGTAATTTATTGCTGCGGACGATTAGGGTGGTCTTTATGCCTACGGAGTGGAAGAAATTTGCTAGTTCGCAAGCGATGAATCCTCCACCTACGATGGCGATGGATTTAGGGATAGCGTGGGGGAAGGGGAAAAGATCATCACTGGTCCAGACAGGGAGTTGCTGGAAGTCTGCTGGTCTGGATCTAGCGCCTGTGGCGATGACTATTTTGTCGGCTGTGATTTGTTCTGTGCCTTGATTGTTGGTGATTTCGACGACTTTGTTAGAGACGAATTTTCCGTGGCCACGATAGAGCGTGAGGTCTTCTGGGAAACGTGATTCGTAGCGAGGATCAACTTTTTCTACCCATGTGTTGAGGTCTGTGAAGATTTGTTTGAGATCGATAGATTCGATGCTGGCGGTGATGTGGTGTCTGGCGGATTCTTGGATGCGCTTGGCTACGTCTGCGTAGCCGATGATAAGTTTAGAAGGGACGCAGCCTCTGTTAGGGCAAGTGCCTCCGAGGCGATCACGCTCGATGAGGGCAACGGATTTGCCTGCTTCGGCGGCTTTCTGGGCTAGGGTGGTGGATCTGCCACCTCCGATAATGATGATGTCGTAGTGTTTCATATTGGTGTGTTTTTAAGGTAGGTGATTTTTAGGTGATTCGGTGACAATTACAGCATGAGGTTCGCCTTCAGCGAACGCATGTTAGTTGGAGCAAACCGAGGGATGCGGTGTTGCCTTTCCCCCGGCTGGTATGAATTTGGCCTGCAGCCAAAGGGGAAATGGTGAGGGCTTTTTAGCTGATTACTTTCTTTGCCCAGGTGGCTGTCATTTGGGCTACGAAGTCTACGTCTGAGTCTGCGGTGAGTAGGTGGTCTGCTCCGTCTAGTGCGATGAAGGATTTAGGGTGCTGGAGGTGGGTGTAGATTTCTCCTGCGTTCTTGAGCTCTACGGTCTGATCGATCGGGGAGTGCATGATGAGCTTTTGGCCTTTGAGTGATTTAAGGTTGGCGATGTAGTCGTAGCCTTTTACATCGTCTATGAATTTCTGACTGATGGTGAAGTTACGTCCAGCGAGTGAGACGACGGCTTTTCCGTTCTGTTGGATTTCTTCTACGCTCTCGCTAAACATGTGGAGGATGTGAGCGGGATCGGCTGGTGCTCCTACGGTGGCGACTGCTTTGATCTCTGGGATCTGAGCAGCTGCGGCTAGGACTGCTGTTCCGCCTAGTGAGTGGCCGATGAGGAGGTTTGGCGCTAGGTAGTTTTCTCTGAGCCAGTCTGCTACGGTGTAGATGTCTTCTATGTTGGTGAGGAATGATGAGTCTTCAAATGCTCCTGATGAGTGGCCTAGTCCTGAGAAGTCTACTCGGACAGTGGCGATGCCATTTTTAGCGAGCGCTTGGGTGATTTTCTTTTCTGGTAGGTAGTCTTTTCCGCAGGTGAAACAGTGAGCGAAGATGGCGCAGGCTTTGATTTCGTTTTCTGGGATCTCGATGACGCCAGAGAGGATACCGTGTCTGCTGTCTATGCTGAGGCGGTGGCTTCCCGGGGTGAATTCTTGTTTCTTGGAGATAGGGGCAGCTAGGGTGAGATCTTCTACGAGGCGGAGAATCTCTGCGATATCTGCTGGATGATCTTTAGCGGTGAAGAGGAGGGTGAGGAGCATGGCTCTGGCGGAGGAGTCGCCTCCAGCTAGGGCGTTTTGGCTCATGCAATCTGCGAAGTTTTCTCCGTGATGGATAGCGTAGTAGAGGGTGAGAGGGAAGGCTTCAGGGAAGTGGCAGGTGAGGCCTAGTGAGGATGCTACGGCTAGGTGGTCTCCTTCTGCGCCTTTGTCGATAGCTGTCTGGATGTGGGATGAGGCGTCTAGTGTGGTGTATTGTCCTTCTTGAGCGGCTGTGAGGAAGGCATCTAGGAATGTGGAGCCTGCTTTGACTGCGAAGATGGCTCTGACGAAAAATTCTGCTGAGTCGATCACTGAGGGATCGCCGTGAGTGAGCTGGGTCTGGGAGCGAGCTGCGGCGATGGTGTCTTCTAGGGAGAGGTTTAGATCTAACAGGGGAGCTAGGCGGGAGGCTCCGGCTAGGTCATTGGATGCGGAGAGGGTGGTTCCTTTAGAGGCTAGAGTTTCGCTGCTGGCTGAGTCTATATAGCCTGCGTAGTCTGCCATCTTTTCTAACCAGAGCGCTTTCCAGGCTTCAGGGTCGTAGCTGTTAGATTGTTGTATGGACTGCTGGAGCCAGAGCGTCTGGTCACCGTAGTGGGTGAGATCGCCAGCTTTTTTGTCACCGTGGTAGCTAGCGAGTGGTTTTGTTAGGTCGATGATTCCGTTAGGGAAGCTACGTTTTATTTTAGCCTGATTGTAGATCCAGTGTGCGCCTAATGAGAGTGAGTCGGCTACGAGAGCGGAGAGAAGGAAGGGGCTGAGTGTTTGAGGTGATGTGTCGGTGGCCATAATATGTTATTTAAAAGTGTGAGTCTAAAGGCTAGAAAATTATTTCATACTTTTTTCTAAGGATAATTGATTTCGGGTGTCACAATAGATGTAGGGGGTGACAATAGTAATGAAATCGATGCTAGTGTGACTGGAAAATGATGTGATCAATGACTGCGAAATCTATAATGAAATTTACTGAGGAGACTGACTCAAACGATGCTGCTACTGATGATAAGCCAGCGATAGAAGAAGTCTTCGAACAGGAGGAATCAGCGCTGCTAAGGTATGCGTATGGATTTGTGAAGCGTCGAGAGGTGGCTGAGGAGGTGGTGCAGGAGGCATTTATGAAACTGCATCAGCTGTGGGATGAAGTGCTGAGACCTAAGTCGTGGCTATATAAGGCGGTGAGGAATATTGCGCTGAATCAGATCAGGAAATCTAAGAGAGAAACTCTGAGCGATGAGGTGGGGGATGACGCTGGAGATGAGAATGTGATGCCAGATAATCAGCTGAACAGGCTGGAGGCAGTGAGTGCGATGCGCCTGCTGATGGCGGATCTTGGGAAAAAGGATAGGGAGTTGGTGAAGATGAAATTTGAAGATGAAATGAGCTACAGCGTGATCAGTGAGAAGCTGGAAATGGGTGTAGGGAATGTAGGATACAGACTGCACCATGTGCTGAAAGGATTGGCCGAAGGGCTGAAGAGGAAAGGGATAGACGGGATTTAGTTAGTTTAGAAAATTTAAAATAGAGAGGACGTAGAACAATGAAAAATAATGATACACCAACAAATGTAGAGGTCTGGAATGATCCTGAGCTAGAGGCGAAAGTCGTAGCGATGCTGATGGGTGAGCTGAGCGCCTTTGAAATGTCTGAGCTAGATGACGAACTGGCAAAGAGCCCAGAACTAAGACTGTTCCGTGATAAGATGGAAGGGGTCGTAGGGCTGGTTAATGAAGTGAATGAAGAAGGCGATGACGCAGAGTGGAAAATGTCAGGTGCTAGGAGAGAGGGGCTGTTAGAGAGCTTTTCTGGTGTTGAGGAAGTGGAGGCTGAAGAGAATGTTGTTAGAACGTCTAGCCACCAATGGAAAAATGCAGCGGCTATCGCGGCTTGTATGTTGTTATCGTTCGTTGCGTTTGCGGTGATGTTTGTGAAGCGTTCGATGGGGGTGAAGTCGAGTGAGCCAATGGTGAGTTACAATGTTAGTGCTGATAAGTCTGATAGTGAGTATGGATATACTGGAATTGATTTAAGAGGTGGGACTGGTGTTACGATGCATGTGGATGAAAGTTACTCTAGAGGATTACCAGCAGCAGAAGACATAGTCTGGGCTCCGGAGGAACCTGAGATGACTAACGAGGTGAAAAGAAAGCCGAGTTCTCCATCATCGGGCATGGCCAAGGTGATCGCGGCTAATTCTCCATCAAGTGTAGCAGTTCCTATTCCATCAATTGATCTTATAGAGCCGTCGCTGGATTTTGGTGATGCTGATGTTTTTGGAGACGGCTGGGGAGATGGTGAAGGTAAGAAAGCGTCTAAATTAGCGACGAATCTGAGAAAAGATAAAAAATCAGTGAAGATGCTAACTAAATTTGTAGAGATTAAGCAAGAGAACACAGATGAACTTGGGTTTGATTGGCTTGAATCTCCTTTTAAAGGGAAAGAGGGCTTAGCTAAGAATGGTAGATTTGATGAGAAGGGGGAATCCT